>PBDG01000045.1 GCA_002717225.1 Rhodospirillaceae bacterium
TTATTGAGCACTCCGGCCGATGCAAAGCCACGCTCACGGTAAATATTTTCCGTTGCCTTGTGTAGGGCAAACGCAATGGGGCGAGATGAACGAGTCATTCTCTTATTATAAGCTCTGTGAAGAGAAAATTGGATAGTGCAATGAAAATCACTCTCACCTCGACGGCAACCAGCCTGGCGGCGGCTCTGCTTGCTTGGTACGACTTGCATGGCCGGGACCTACCGTGGAGAGTTCGTGGTGGTGCACAGCCAGACCCTTACCGAGTTTGGCTCAGCGAGATTATGCTGCAGCAGACCACTGTCGCCACGGTCATTCCCTATTTTACCAATTTTCTCCAACGCTGGCCGCGTCTTGAAGACTTAGCACAAGCGCCATTAAACGATGTACTTCATGCATGGCAAGGTCTTGGCTATTACGCTCGGGCGCGCAACATGCTGCGTGCGGCGCGGAAACTTGTTGAAAGTCACGGTGGCGAATTTCCGCAGGACGAAGCTGCTCTTCTGAAGTTACCTGGTATCGGTCGCTATTCAGCGGCGGCGATTATGGCTATCGCTTTTGATCGTCCCGCGACCATCCTTGACGGCAATGTCGAGCGGGTTATTGCGCGATTACGCCAAGTCGAGACACCTTTACCGTTAGCCAAAGAAGAGCTCCGGCGTTTCGCCAGTGAGATTACACCACTCAAACGCCCCGGCGATTACGCTCAGGCGATCATGGATTTGGGTGCCACCGTGTGCACGCCTAAGAAGCCGGTCTGCGAGGTTTGCCCTTGGCGCTCCGCTTGTCGCGCGCAAAAGACCGGCGTCCAGGCGTTGTTACCAAAAAAAACCCCGAAGCCCAAGCGCTTGCTGCGCCATGGTATAGCCTATTGGGTTGTGCGCCGCGACGGGCAAATTCTGCTCCGTCGCCGGTCTGAGAAAGGCCTGCTTGGAGGTTTGATGGAAATACCAACCGGCGAATGGCGAGACACGCCTTGGTCTCCGGCGGCTGCCCGCCGAGACGCACCCCTAGAAGCGCAATGGCGCGCCCTCCCCGGCGTAGTTAGTCACGGTTTCACGCACTTTCGCCTCGAGATAATCGTCTATGCTGGCCAGGTCGACGGCCGCTCGAAACCCGCGGGCACTTGGTGCTCACGAGAGCACTTCGTCGACCAGGCATTCTCTACTCTAAGCCGCAAGATCATCCGACACGCGGAGGCCGCTGTTTCCAGCTAAGCGGCCTTAAACTCTGCTTGACTTTAAAACGCAGGTTGCACTGACGTGTAGCCTGAAGATCGTATGGAATGTGTTACTGTAGCTAGCTCCCTGTATCGCTAGCGAAATCTTTTTCAGCCCAATTGCCGTTGCAGGGAATATTATGAGGGAGTAATTGAGCGATTTGTAAAACATATTCCGCGGATAACTCAAGGCCCTTGGCCGCCGTGGCGACAGTGAAGACATAGGGCCCCCAGGCACCGCTGCTATATATCCCCTGTATAACCTTTTTGGGCGGGCCAGTCTGTGTAGGTTCAAGACTTTAATATAGTTCCTTGCGCACTAGGTCGCGCAGGTTGTCGATGGAAGTGAGGTCCCCTTTTTCGTCTGCAACATACCAATAGGTCCAGCCGTTACATGCCTGGGCGCCTTGAGCGAGGGCGCCAATGCGGTGGATCGAGCCAGTGAGGGGGCCATGCGCCAGACTTCCATCCGCACGCACCCGTGCCTTTACCTTCTTCATGCGATCGTAGAGCGTCTCGCCCGGTGCAATCAGGCCGCGCTCAAGAAGATTGCCAAAGGGCACGCGCGGTTCTCCGCGCTTGGGCTTCATGGTTTCTAGATCGACGCAGTCAAGTGGCGTGATCTTTGCGAGCCGCGTCGCCGCGATCGTGGCATATTCTGCACTTTGTTCGATGCCGATCCAGCGGCGCCCAAGCTGCTTCGCCACAACCGCAGTTGTGCCGGAACCGAGGAACGGATCAAGCACTACATCTCCGGGCTTACTTGCCGACAGAATTACGCGCCGTAACAGGGCTTCGGGCTTCTGTGTGGGATGCGCCTTACGGCCGTCCTTTTTGATTCGTTCGGCGCCCGTGCAGAGTGGTAGCAACCAGTCGCTCCGCATCTGGAGATCTTCGTTGAGCGATTTCATCGCTTCGTAATTGAAGGTATAGCCTTTATGCGCTTCGCCCTTGGCGCACCAGATCAGGGTTTCTTGGGCGTTGGTAAATCGTCGGCCACGAAAGTTCGGCATGGGGTTGGATTTTCGCCATACCACGTCATTCAGAAGCCAGAAGCCAAGATCCTGCAGCGCTGTGCCGATGCGGTGGATATTGTGATAGGTGCCAATCACCCAGAGCGATCCCGTATCCTTAAGCACCCGGCGCGCCTCGGTGAGCCAGGCGCGGGTAAAGGCGTCATAGGCAGCAAAATTCTCGAACTTATCCCAATCGTCTGCAACGCCAGCGACACGGCTCTGGTTGTTGGGTCGCAGCAACTCGCCGCTGAGTTGAAGGTTGTAAGGCGGGTCCGCAAAGATAAGGTCGACCGAATCAGACTGAAGCTGTGCCATCTCCCAGCAACAATCGCCGATAACTAGTCTTCCCTCTTCGGTTTCCCTTTTTTTCTTTTTGTGGCTCATGGGGTGGCACCATGGCTCACCTTGACTCTGCGCGTCAACCCTTTGATTCAACAGACTCTTCCAATAGTTTACGAATGGGTTTAAAAGATCGCCGGTGATGCGGTGTGACACCTAGTTTTTCTAGTCCCTCGACATGCAACTTGGTGCCATAGCCGAAATTATGTTCCCAGCCATAGCCCGGATTTGTTGCCGCGAGCTCTGTCATGTAGCGGTCTCGGGTAACCTTGGCGACGATCGAAGCGGCAGCGATGGAATAGCTCTTATCGTCGCCCTTGACGACGCAACGCACCGGGCAAGGTAGGTCAGGTATGCGGTTGCCATCGACTATTGCGGCGTCGGGCGTTTGGGCGAGATCCGCAACGGCACGGCGCATGGCGAGATGGGTGGCGTTGAGAATGTTCAACTCGTCGATCTCAGTGACGCTTGCTTCGCCCTGGCCGATCACGGCGCAACACAGCAATTTTGGAAAGAGCGCCTCGCGCTCGGCGGCCGAGAGTTGTTTCGAGTCTCTCACCCGGGCCACAATCTCTCGTGGCGGGCCTTCTGCAGGAAACATTACCGCGGCAGTGCAGACCGGCCCAGCCCAGGGACCGCGTCCGGCTTCGTCGATCCCGGCAACGGCGCCCCCCAATTCGCGTTCAAGAGTAAAATCAGGCACGACGCTTAAATTCACGCCGCTCCGGCGGCAGCACCTCACCTTTAAGTGGCGTCATGTTCTCATCGTCGTTGATTGCTGCTGATTGAACCTGCCGGCGGGCACGAATTTCGCTCATACGATGAGATAGCTCCGCTATATGGTTGCGAAATTGCTGGAATACGGCGCTGCTGTCTCGCGCCCCACGCTTCGCGCCGCGAAGGATGAGGCGTGCTTCTTGCTCGTAGATCGCAAACAACAAATCGTCTAGACGCCAGATTCCGCCTGCTGTCAATTGCCGCATGCGCCGCGCGGTCATTAGCCAGAGGGGACTGACTACTAGGCTAAGCGCGATAATTGCGACAATTAGGCGGTGGCCCTCAATGCCCACCGCTGACACTGCGACGCCGGCGCCGGCGAGGACGAAGGAGAATTCGCCGACTTGGCTTAAGAGGATACCGGCAAGAAAGGCGCGAGGCCACGGCTCGCCGAGAATGCGTAGAATGAAGAGATTTAACGCCGATTTAACCAACAGCACGAGGAGCAAAAGCACAACAACAGTAGCGAAGTTCTCCCATATATAGGCAAGATCGATGAGGAGGCCGATGGAAAGGAAGAAAACCATAGCGAGCACGCCTTGGATTGGTTCTGTGGCGCGGATCATTTGGCGGCGACTTTGCGTTGAGCCGATGGCGAGCCCGGCGATGGAGGCGCCGAAGGCGGCGGTGAGGCCGATGAAATCAGAAATTGCCGCGAGCGCCAAACAGCAGCCCAGGGCGGCTAGCGGTACGATTTCACGATGGCGCTTGGCGAGTGCGGAGAAGGGCAAGCGGATCTTTTCGCGTCGACTAAGATACCAGATTAGCGCTGCTAGGAGACCGATAGCGGCAAGGAGGCCAGGAATCGTGGTCCAGTCGAGACCCTCTTCCGCCGCTAGGCCATTGAGTAGCAAAAGCATCGGCACCACTGCCAAATCCTGGCCAATTAGAATACCGACGACGAGCCGCCCTGTTTCGCTTCTAAGTTCACCAATCTCCTCCAGCATCTTTATCGCCACCGCTGTGCTCGACAGGCTAACAACGAATCCGAGCAGAACAGCAAGTTCAAGGGGCCAGGCGAACAGGCGGGAGAGCGCCAGGGTGATGACAGTCGCGACGGCGATCTGCATTGCTGCTGCCATCAGGGCAACCTTCCAGATCGATCGGAAGGAGCGTAGGCTCATCTTCATAGCGATGACAAAGAGCAACAACAGTACGCCAAGCTCAGCAAGCATAGCCACCCAATCGCGATTTTCGACTAGGCCTAATGCGCTGGGGCCGAGAATGACGCCGGCCAATATGTAGCCAACTATGGCAGGCTGTTTGAAGCGAGCGAAGACGAGGCCACACAAAAGCGCAGCCAAGGCAACGACGGCCAGTTGGCCAAGCTCTGAATGAAAAAGCATGTGAGGCAGATAGTGCCACACATGCGACTCAATGGTTAGGTGTAGTTTTTAAGCCATTGAATTAAAATAAAAGTAATTGATCTCCGTTTTTGGGAGGTGGGCAAAAAAGACTCGTGTCGAGTCGCAGTGGCGGGCTGTCCAGGCCATGTTTCTTCCTGGCTAGGCGGAAGCGTTGGTGCAGCAACTCGGCGCTAGGGCCAGTGCCGCGTTGGCGCAGGCCGAAGTTGGAACGATAATGCCGTCCAGCATGCATGTCGCGAACGCGGTTCATAATATGGCGAGCTTTGTCAGGCACATGAAGGTCCAACCACTCCTCGAACAAACCCCTAATTTCGAGTGGCAGGCGGAGCAGGATATAGCCCGCCTCTGTGGCTCCGGCTTCAGATGCTGCTTCGAAGATTGCTTCCAGTTCACTTTCGTTGAGTGCAGGGATCACAGGTGCGAAATATACACCAGTGGGGATTCCTGCGGTACTCAATTCACGGATCGCGTTGAGACGCTTGGCCGGGGCAGAGGCACGCGGTTCGAGGCGGCGCGAAAGCTTCCGGTCAAGGCTGGTGACAGAGAGGATGACCTTCGCAAGATTTCTCTCGGCAAGCGATGCAAGAATATCAATATCGCGTGTTACCAAGAAGGATTTGGTAACGATTCCAACGGGGTGGTGAAAGTCCGACAGTACCGAGAGGATATTGCGGGTAAGCGACAGACGGCTCTCGACAGGTTGATAGGGGTCGGTATTGGTACCAAGCGCTATCATTTGTGGCTTATAGCCTGGCTTTGTTAGTTCGCGCGCCAATTGTGAAGGCGCGTCATGTTTGGCGTAAATGCGGCTTTCGAAATCTTGGCCCGCTGACAGGCCGAGAAAGGCATGGGTCGGGCGGGCGTAACAGTAGGCGCAACCATGCTCGCAGCCACGATAGACGTTGATCGAGCGATCGAATCCGAGATCAGGCGATTGGTTGCGAGTGATGATGGTGCGGCTTTTGTCCGCCTCGACAGTAGTTTTCAGCTTGTCGAGCGGTTCATCCAGACTGCCCCAACCATCGTCGCAGGCCTCGCTCGCATAGCGCTCATATCGACCCGCTCGATTGCTTGCGGCACCCCGACCTTTGCGGGCCTCGCGCCTCGCCAGATTGTTGAGCGAAGCGTTATTATCCATATTGTTCGCGTGCACGCCCCATTATCGTGCGAAATTAGAAACATATAAAGAACAAAATGCTAAGTGTCGTAATTCCCACCCTCGAGTCTGGGTCCCATCTGGCCGAAACTTTATCCTCCTTGATGGCAGATCTCTCGGAGAGGGAAAATGAGGTGATAGTAGCCGATAGCGGTTCGTCAGATAATACCTTGGAGGTGGCAAAAGAGAACGGCGCAGTTATCGTCTCTGCTCCACGCGGACGGGGCCCGCAATTGGCGGCCGGCGCGCGTGCGGCGAAAGGAAATTGGCTGCTTTTCCTCCATGCTGATACGAGTCTAGGCGCGAATTGGCTTGTTGAGGCCGAGCGTTTCATGACCTCGGCGAAGAGCTATGCCTGTGCCGGTGTTTTTCGCCTATCTTTAGCGGATGATACGCTGGCAGCGCGTCGGCTGGAAGCGGTCGCGGCGTGGCGCGCCCGGGCCCTTGGTCTTCCATATGGTGATCAGGGATTACTCATAAGCCGTCGCTTCTATGATATGCTTGGTGGTTACCGCCCCCTCGAGTTGATGGAGGATGTTGATTTGGTTCGCCGTATTGGTAGGCGTCGTATTCATCATTTTGAGACGGTAGCGCTAACTTCGGCTACTCGTTATATGCGAGATGGGTATATCTGGCGCTCAGCCCGCAATCTCTCTTGCCTCGCACTTTATTTCCTCGGCGTAGACGTGCGTCTCCTGTTGCGGCTTTACGGTTAATGGCGCGTACATTAATTATTTTCGTCAAGGCACCGCGTCTCGGTCAGGTCAAGCGCCGCCTCGCCCGCGAAATCGGCCAAACCAATGCATGGCAATATTACCGCCGCACGGCGAGGCATCTCGTCCGCTCGCTTTCGAGTGACCCGCGATGGCAGAGCCACCTGATTGTGACACCGGACAATTTTGACGGGTTCGGCCGGTTTTGGCCGCATGCCTGTAAGGTGATCAAACAGGGGCGCGGTGATCTTGGCGAGCGCATGCGACGCGCCTTTTGCGCCACTCCACCAGGTCCCGCCGTGCTGGTCGGCAGCGACATCCCAGAACTCGCTCCCTGCCATATCGCCGAGGCGTTCAATGCACTGGGTTGCCATGATGTGGTGTTTGGGCCAGCGAAGGATGGCGGCTATTGGCTGGTCGGTCTCAACATGCGTGCGCGCTGCATTAATCTGTTCGCTGATGTTCCCTGGTCGACTTCGCGCGCGCTGTCCGAGACGCGGGCCAATCTGCCGAAAAGCTATACCGTTGCTATGTTGGGGAAACTTAGCGACATAGATGTCGGTGCTGATTTTGCGCGCTGGCGTGAACGTTGCCGGCAGATGGATGCGATATGAACTCGACAAGGAGGAGCACGACGCGCGCACTAACTACTACTTCGAGACCACTGATTGTGTGGTGAAGCATTTTCCCGGCTCGGTCGATAAGCATATCCGCGACTAGGCGGAAGCCGAGTGCTACTTCGCTCTAATCAAAAATTATGCGAGCGAGGAACCGATGCCGTTTTGGAATTATCAGGTCGCCTGGGGAGAGCGGCGCACCTAGGCCGAGTTGTGCCGCCCATTATCAGTGGTGCGGCGGATACGTCTAGGCATAGTTATACCCTTATTCTAACGAGCGGTGGTTGCGGCTTAACGTCTCAGACGATGGCGATGCATTCGATCTCGACATCGAATTCCATCGGCCATGATGACATGGCGACAAAAGTGCGCGCGGGCGGTTTATCAGGGAAGTAGCGACGATAAATTTCATTTATGGTGTTGAAATAGGCAGCATTGGTGACGAAGACGTTGGCTTTAACCACTTTGTCTAGCGACGAACCAGCGCTTTCCAAGGCGTACTGGATGTTTTTTAGCACCTGTTCGGTCTGGGTCTCTATATCGCCGCGTAGCATGGTGGCGTTATCGAGATCGAGTGGGGGAATACCGGAAACAAATAAGAATTCTCCGGCCTTCACTACCGGCGATAGTGGCACGCCGACCTGATCGAGCAATTCCGACAATTTTGGAATGTAGACAATTTCTTTGTCCATGAGTTTCTCCTGAAATCCGATTAAGCCAACAGTGGAATTTCATCTCAGGAATCGTCTCAATTCAAGCGCTGAAAATAGCTATATAAAAAGAGCCCGGCGCGTTGATGTTGGGCACTTTCCCAGTATTCGAGCCATCGGCTCTCTCAGGCGAGAAATTTTAAGTGATCAATTATAGGTTGGTTTAGAGATGTTCTCGCAGGCGTGGCATTAGCTCAACCAAATTGCACGGTTTGTGGCGGGCGTCGAGCTGAGATTTGAGGATTTTGTCCCAACCGTCGCGGCAGGCGCCGGGTGAGCCAGGCAGAGCGAAAAGATAGGTGCCACAGGACAGGCCACCGGTGGCGCGAGACTGCATTGTCGAGGTGCCGATGATGTCATAGCTCAATTGGCGGAATAGCTCTCCGAATCCGCTGATCTCTTTTTCATATACTTCAGCGAAGGCTTCCGGCGTAATGTCGTTTCCGGTAAGTCCGGTGCCTCCGGTGGCGATGACCACGTCAATATTGTCGTCTGCAATCCAGGCGCGTAATTGCTGAGTGATATGAGTCTGTTGGTCCTTGACGATAGCCCGCGCTGCTAGGATGTGACCGGCCTCCTTGATGCGCGCTTGGAGCAAATCGCCGGATTTATCGGTGGCAAACTGACGTGTATCTGAGACCGTCATTAAGGCGATGTTAACCGGGATAAAGTCGCGTTCACTCGTGTTCTCACTCATGGCTCGCGAAGCTCCTTTCCTGTGCCGCATAATTAGGCCACAAGCCGGCGGCTGTGGCATCAAGGGATGGCGTCCCCTGGCGGAGGCGCATGCGGTAAATCCAGAAATTCGTCATGACCCGCTCGATAAAGTTGCGTGTCTCACGCGAGCGGATACTCTCGATAAAGAGTAATGGATCGTCTGCGAAATTTGCTTTCTGCTTCCATTTCTTGAGATTGCCCGGTCCGGCGTTATAAGCACAGAGCAAATAGAATAAATTTCCATTAACTCCTTCATGCTCGAGAAGGTGACGGATATAGGATTGACCGAGGGCAATGTTGAGTTCCGGGTTTAGTAAAGTATGGTGGTCTACGCCTTTGATCCCCTCTCGTTGGGCGGCGAAGTGTGCTGTTCGCGGCATGAGTTGCATCACCCCCCGTGCGCCCAGTCTGCTCTTTGCGTTGGCCTTAAATTTCGATTCCTGGTGAATTAACGCGAATATTAGTGCCCGATCAACTTGATAGCCGCCTTCTGGGCGCCAATTTGGCATGGGATAGTCTGCGGAGTCGTCTGGCTCACCCTCAATCTTGCGAAGTTGTGCGCCCATTGCAAGCTGTGCCCGTGCGAGGCCAAGGTGCTCAGCGAGTGGCAATAGGGCAGAGATCAGTGCCGGATTAGCGCGTGGCCATAGCGTCGTGACCTCCCGTGCTGCTCGCTTGCGCTCACCTACTTCAACAAGGGCTCGGGCCCGTCGCGCTGCTTGGGTTTTTTCCAGTTCAGCGATATGCGCTCGGGTCAGAATTGAGGAGCGCCAATTTAAATCTGGCTCGAGACCGAGGGTTCGGGTCGCCAACAGTCCGTAAAAGGTGCGCGGTTCTTTTGCGGCTAGTTTTAGCCAATGAGTGACATATTGCGGTTGGCGCAGTCGAAGCTCTGAGCGTGCTGCCCAATAGGCGCCAGAAGCAACCATCCAAGGCGAGGCTGTCTTGGATATGGCGAGCTTGGCGAAATGGTCGACTGCTTTATCCAGCCAGCCGAGACGCCAGGCGGCGAGGCCGGCGGTCCAGTCCGTATCGGGAAGCAGCTTGCGTGAACGTTTGGCACTGGCAGCGGCGAGTTCATAGGCGAGCCCGTCCTTGTTGTGGAGGTAATAACTCCACGCAATACGGGCTTGGTATTCGTCGAACTGTGCCCTACTGGCAAGGTTAAGATGGGATTTCGATGTAAGAATTTCGCGCGCGCCGGTCGGCCAGCCGCGACGGATGCGCCAACGCATGTCGCGCCTCAGCTTGGCAAGCTTGTCGCGCTGCACCCGGGTGATGCCACGCCCAGGGATGTGTGGTGGCGCATGGGCTTCCTTGCCGGCATGCGGCCTGATTTCCGATGAGAGGACCGGCTGGCGAGGCTGTTTAGCACCGCCAGGGCGGCGTTTCATCGCAAGTCGGTAGAGCCGGCGCGCGTCGGGGTGATCAGCAAATTCAGCGAGCCAGGGTTTAAGCTCGCTATATTTTGATCGATGAGCCGTGGGGTGCAGATATTTTTGTGCCAGCACGTGTCCCATCAGGATTTTGTCGTCAAGCTTGGCGATGACCTTGGCAGCGGCCTTTAGTTCGCCAATTTTTTGCAACGCAAAAATCTTTCGATAACGCTTACGGTCTGCCTCGCTCAGCACCAACGGTAGGCTGAGTGAGTCGGGTCTGGGCTCTGCATCCGGCGAGGTGGCGAGAATGCGGAATTGAGCTCCGTCGGCCGCTTTGTGTTCATGTTCTTGCGCGAAGCTTGGAGCAAATTCAAATAGAGCCAGAATCACTGCACAAGCTCCCGGTAACATGCGGAGCCTCCTGCAAATAGCTTCCCTCGCACCGGTTTTCTCCGGCAACTCTGTAATCTTCCTCATCGGCGGCCTTGGCCAAATTCGCGTCGGGAGTTATATGACAAGTGCTGGGTTCCGGCAATCGCCGGGCAAGTGCAAGCCTTTACGCATTAGGTGTTTGAAGCTTTTTCTGCACTGCCAGCAGATCGCGCCATGCCTCGCGTTTTGCAGCGGGTTGGCGCAGTAAGTAGGCGGGGTGAAAGGTTGCCATGGTCGCCACCGGATCAGCAAGATTGGCGACGGTCAATTCGCGCCAAGTGCCGCGAAGGCGGGTAATCCCTTGTTTCTCGTTCAAGAGTGACTTAGCGGAGATGCCGCCCACCAGAATGAGGACGCGCGGGCCTACCAGAGCTATTTGGCGTTCGATGAATGGCTGGCAGAGGGCAATTTCCTCCGCTGTTGGTGAACGGTTGCCCGGCGGTCGCCAAGGCAAGATGTTGCTGACATAGACCGTCTGGCGTTTGAGGTTGATGCTAGCCAGCATGCGGTTGAGTAATTGCCCAGCGGGACCAACGAAGGGAAGACCCTGGCGGTCCTCTTCCGCCCCGGGCGCTTCGCCGATTACCATCAGCGCCGCGTCCTCGTCGCCATTGCCGACCACTGTGTTGGTTGCCGTGCGCTTTAGGGCGCAGCCGTCGAAAGCGTGGATCGTGGCTCGCAATTCAGCCAGCGTTGTGCAGGCGGCGGCAATTTCGACGGTGTCCCTGGATTTTTCGCGTGCTGTTGCCGGAGATTCTAACGGTTTAGCTGCCGGCGCCGACGCCACCACGGCCTTCCGCAGGGGCGTTGCTTGGAACCGATCACGTGGCTCGGTGTCGGTTGCCTCGCTAATCCCAGCTGCGACATACCATTTCAAGAGTGCGCACATGTATTCCTTTCGGTTCATACGGTAAGATTAGCAGATCGGCTTGGGTGTGCCAGCAATTGACCGAACGCATGCTTCGCCGCATAACTGAGCCAGTTTGACAGGCGCGGGAACTCATCATGCAACGGGAATCGATGGAATATGACGTGGTAGTTGTTGGCGCTGGCCCGGCGGGCTTGGCGGCAGCGATTCGTCTCAAGCAACTTGCCGCAAAGCAAAATAACGAGATCAGCGTCACAGTGCTCGAGAAGGGCGCTGAAGTGGGTGCGCATATTCTCTCCGGTGCGGTGTTCGAACCGCGTGCTCTCGACGAGTTGATCCCAGATTGGAAGGAAAAAGGCGCGCCGTTGGAAACACCAGTCATCGAAGATGTTTTTCTATTTCTCAAAAGTGCGAGCGCCTTCAAGTTGCCGAATTTTCTGTTGCCACCGCAGATGCATAATAAAGGCAATTTCATTGTCAGCCTCGGTAATCTCTGCCGCTGGCTTGCAGCACAGGCGGAAGAACTTGGTGTCGAGATCTATCCCGGCTTCGCCGCTAAGGAAGTGCTTTATCATGAGGACGGAAGAGTTAAGGGCGTTGCTACTGGCGATATGGGTATAGCCAAAGATGGCAGCGAAAAGAAGAGCTTCGAACCGGGCATCGAGCTCCATGCCAAATATACCCTCTTCGCTGAGGGCGCTCGAGGTTCTCTGAGCCAGGCGCTTATGGCGCAATATAATCTGCGTGAGGGCGTCCAGCCACAGACTTATGGCATCGGCATCAAGGAATTGTGGCAGATCGACAAAGCGAAGCATAGGGCTGGTCTGGTGCAACACAGTTTCGGTTGGCCGCTCGACTCTAAAACCTATGGCGGCACCTTCCTCTACCATCTGGAAGAAGACCTGGTTGCTTTCGGTCTTGTCATAGCGCTCGATTATCAAAACCCTTATCTCTCTCCGTTCGAAGAGTTTCAGCGGGTCAAGACCCACCCCTCGATTGCCCGCTACCTCAAAGGCGGCACGCGCGTCGCCTATGGTGCGAGGGCAATAAATGAGGGTGGATTGCAATCAATTCCTAAACTGACCTTCCCCGGTGGTGCACTGATCGGTTGCAGCGCTGGCTTTTTGAACGTGCCGAAAATCAAGGGTAGCCATAACGCCATGAAATCTGGAATGGCAGCCGCCGATGCCGTCTTCGACAGCATTTCCAGTGGCTCCGATGGCAAGGCTGAACTTACTGGCTACACTAAGGCTATGCACCATTCTTGGACCTTCAAGGAACTCAGGGAGGTGCGTAATTGCCGCCCGGCTTTCCGTTGGGGCCTCGTGGTTGGCACATTGATCAGCGGCTTTGAGCTTTGGACTCGCGGTTTACTGCCCTGGACCCTCGGCCATCATGAAGACCATAAGAATCTGAAGTTTGTCAGAAATAGCCGCAGGATCGACTATCCCAAGCCGGACGGTGCGCTTACCTTCGACAAGCTTTCCTCGGTGTTCATCTCCAATACCAACCACGAGGAAGACCAGCCGGTGCATCTACAATTGAAGGACGCTGAGGTTCCGGTGGCACATAATTTGAAGCTGTATGACGCACCAGAGCAGCGTTATTGCCCAGCCGGAGTGTATGAGATCGTTGAGGAGGCAAACGGCTCGCCCCGCCTGCAAATAAACGCGCAAAACTGCGTTCATTGCAAAACCTGTGATATCAAGGACCCGACCCAGAACATCCATTGGACTGTGCCCGAAGGCGGAGGTGGGCCGAACTACCCCAACATGTGAAGGCAAGCACACACTAGGATGGGAACAAAATTGCAGGCAAGGGGCCGTTGGCGGCAGCGCGATAGATAAGTTAGAGTGGGCGAGAAATAGGAGCCGGAAATCTTTTCGCGGCACATTTCTTCAAGGCGTCCCTCATGACGATGATATATCCCTTCCGGTCATGGTCGACATCCGCGATTTGCTTTTGTGTCGCACTATCAATGGGCGGCGCTCTCGTTGTAGGGGGGGAATCACCGCCAGATCCGGCACCTCCCAAGCCGTATAGTGAATTTCAAAGCTATAGCGGTGTGTCCGGTAATTATCTTGCTGGCCGTTTTGCCCATCATCAGCGGGACGTCACCTCGGCGGCTGATTTTTACCTCGAGGTCCTGAAGAAAGATGTCGAGAATCGCGTTCTAGTCCAGCGCGCCCTGATACTTACCGTTCAGGACGGGCGCATCGATCAAGCAATTCCTTTGGCTCGGAAATTGGTGGAGCTCGACCCGAGTTCAGAAATCAGTCATCTGATCTTGATGGTAGTTGCTGCGGCCGATGGCCGTCTCGATGATGCGTTGGTGAGAGTGAAGAGTATCGACCGAAATGGCATATACGAGTTGATGGCGCCTATTCTGGAAGGCTGGCTGAAATTGGGACGCGGTGATTTCGATGCTGCCCTGGCCGCGATCGAACCTATTGCCACGAAACCCGCATTCAAGATGTATCACGCCTATCACAGCGCGCTAATGGCGAGTGTCTTCGACCGTAACGACATAGCTGAGAACAATTTCCGTCTCGCCATGACAATTGCGCCGGGTGGTACCTTGCGCGTGGTGAACGCCTATTCCACGTTTTTAATGCGTGTCGGGCGACACGACGAGGCAGTGGCACTTTACGAGGGGTTCCGTAAGCACAATTCAGATTTACCCTGGCTCGATTCGATCCATAAAACTATCAAGGAGAAAATTCGACCAGATCTTGTTGTGTCCAACGCCCAGGCAGGCATAGCGGAGATACTGTTTGGTGCGGCGAGTGCGCTACCTCACGAAAGCGCTGGAGACACCGGTCTGTTATACGCTTATCTGGCACTTCACCTGCGACCAAATTTTCCTGTAGTCGAGCTATTTGTTGGCGAAATTCTTGATTCGTTCGAGCGTTACGAAGCGGCAATCAAGGCTTATAGCGGAATTTCCAAAGAAAGCCCTTATTCCTGGTTGGCGCGCTTGCGCGCCGCTTCTGACCTGGCGAGTGTAGAGCGTGTAGACGAGTCAATATTAATTCTTGGCGAGATGGTTGATGAAAATTCACAGCGCTCAGATGCCGCCATTGCTTTAGGTGACGTGCTACGCCGCAATGAGCGCTTTGAGGAAGCTGCCGCTTATTATGATATTGCCATCTCGCGTACCGAAGCGATCGAGGCACGTCATTGGTCGTTGTTCTATTCGCGCGGCGTCACGTTGGAGCGCACCGACCAGTGGCCTCGCGCCGAGGAAGATTTTCTGAAGGCGCTGGAATTAAAGCCCGATCAGCCGTTAGTATTAAACTATCTTGGTTATTCCTGGGTTGAGCAAGGCATTAATCTGAAACACGCCATGGAGTTAATCGAGCGCGCCGTGGTTCTGCGTCCGACGGATGGGTACATCATTGATAGCCTGGGTTGGGCATTCTACAGGCTCGGCGATTTCACTAACGCGGTCAAGCATCTTGAACGCGCGGTAGAGTTGCGTGCCGCCGATCCGATTATCACCGACCATCTTGGGGATGTTTATTGGCGCGTCGGGCGCGAGCTCGAGGCGCGCTTCCAATGGGAGCGCGCGTTGGTCCTCGGAGCTGAGGAAGATGCGGCAGCTCTCATCCGACAGAAGTTGAAAGAGGGCCTCGTGAATATCAAAAAAGAGACCCCTTGAGCGTGGGAAGGCAACTAATTTCCTCCGCGGCGCCGGCTAAACTCAATCTCTACCTCCACATCACTGGACGGCGCGACAACGGCTATCATGAACTTGATAGCCTCATCGCTTTTGCCGAACCCTGCGACTGGATTGTTGCCGACCGAGCACAGGATTTTTTGCTCGACCTCACTGGCCCCTTCGCACCCGCCCTAGACTCGCCGAGCGATGACAATCTTGTCGCCCGAGCGGCACGCGGTCTCGCTACACTAGCGGGAATTGAACCCGCTGCACGTTTAGCTCTAGAAAAGAACCTACCGGTTGCCTCGGGAATCGGTGGGGGCTCTTCTGATGCTGCGGCGGCGCTTCGGGTGTTGATGTGTCTCTGGAATATTGCGCCGGAGAGCGATGCGTTGGCAGAATTAGCACTTTCCTTGGGTGCAGATGTGCCAGTGTGCCTGCATGGCAAAACCTGCTTCGTCGGTGGCATTGGTGAGCGATGCGACCCGGCGCCGAAGCTACCCAATTGTGGATTAGTGCTGGTGAATCCCGGCGTGGTGTTGGCGACACCAGAGGTGTTCCGCGCGAGAACTGGCGGTTTCTCCGCGTCAGCTCGTTTTACAGAGACGCCGACTGATGCCGTTGCGCTGGCCCGTTTTTTAGCGGTGCGGCGCAACGATCTTGAAGCTCCCGCTCTGTTTCTGGCGCCGGTGATTGGCGAGGTGCTGCGTGCATTACGAGATCTGCCGGGCTGTCGTTTTGCCCGCATGTCCGGCAGTGGTGCGACCTGTTTCGCGCTTTTCGATGATCATGTCGAGGCAGAGTCAGCGGCGCGCATATTGCACGAGCACCACGGCGATTGGTGGGTCAAACCGGGTCGATTGCTTTACTCGGATGTGTGAGTGTATTGGTGCACGTTATCTACACTGATGTCACTCTCATGACGTTTCTGGAAACAGAGTAAGGCCTTGAATGGGGATCACTTCAGGAAAGTTTTTGGCATAGCCCAGGTAACATCTTCGATCACTTTGCTGGCATGGGAGAGCGAAAAATATTCCATTTTTCATTCATAGACAGCACATACGGGTAGATTGCAGCATAAGCAAATCAACTCATATATCCTCGCCGGATGGCCTATAAAGGCTAGGCGCGACGCCGACCGCAAACAGAAAGGGCTACCAATCGATTTTCGTTGGGGGTATGTCGCGAATTCTGACCTGCATCGGCCGGTTGGTTGGTATCAAGTCGAGTCTAGAAAAGGGGGCCTTTGGCAAGGCCTCGGACGGCATTTTCTTGGGCGTCTCTGATGGCGTGTTTCATGCTCTGCTATTTATGTGCAATGAGGGTGAGCCTAGCTCAAAGTTGCCAGCGGCTCAGCCTCTCGGGAAGCTCGGTTTTGTGCCACAATCCGGCGATGTCGGCGAGCAGCCCATTCTTGACAAGGAGATCGGCGATTCTAGCGCCGCCAAGCTCATGATAGGCGTTATGGCTGACGGCACCGACCAAGCAGTCGTAACGCTTGTTTCCAGGTATTGTCGCCGACAGGTTAATGCCATAGAGCGCTTTAGCTTCGGCGGTATCGGCGTGGGGGTCGTGCACATCGACTCGATGGCCTGCGGCGCCGAGCGCATTTACAACCTCAGCCACCAAAGAATTACGCAAATCCGGAACGTTTTTCTTAAAGGTGAGGCCAAGCACGAGGATATCGGATTCGGCGCGTGGTAGGCGACTGGTGATTTCCCCGACCACGAAATCTGCCATGCTGTCATT
>PBDG01000046.1 GCA_002717225.1 Rhodospirillaceae bacterium
GGACGCAACGCGCATTGCTTATCGAGAGTTGATTCGCTGGATGGAGGCAGATTACGGCTTCAACAAATGGGATGCCTATATGATGCTCAGCCAATGCGGCATCGTCAGGTTGGGTAATTTTGTTGATCCCAAATATAGTGTGGCCGCCGGGATTAGGAAAAAGTTTTTGGCTGACTGATTGCGCGTCTCTTTCTCGGCGAAGAAGTAAATCTGGAGAGTCGGGGTGAAAAAGGACGATAGGTGCGTTCTTTAGATGCCTTTGTCTTCTCAACTCTTCTTTCCCCAAGAGGGAGAGCGGTTGGTGGCGTAATTTGCCGCGTCCATTTCATAATCTGATTTTGGCGTTACCATGCCACGTTCGATCAATACGTCGCGCATGTTGAAGCCATTCCCGGGATGGGCAATCATCTGCTCTGGCGGGGTGGGTGAGATTACCTCGGGCCAGATGCCGGGTTGCGGTTCTGCGCCCTCTTCGGCGACAGCCAATGGGTCGTCCTCAACGATTGCCGGTGTCCTGATCACTTTGCAAGTTTCCCAGCTCGCCTCTAGTGGGATATTGTTGTTGTCGAAGAAGTAGATTGACCAGATGATGCCATGGTCGACAGCGCCGATCACTTCAATTCCGGCGGCTTCAAGACAATCTTTGAGGGCGAACAAGTCCTCTTTTGAACTCACGGCGATAGAGAGATGATCGAAGCCGAGTTTCTTGCAACTGGGAGTGCCATGAAACTTTTTTTCCATGAGCTGGGCGCCATCATAGGCAAAGAAAGCAATATAATTATTGGCGGTCTTGAAGAAATAGTGGCGGTAGCCGTTATGCCCAATTCCATGGGTCAATTTCATTCCAAGTAGATCACGATAAAATCGGATCGTTCCATCCATATCAGCGGTAATGAAGGCGAGATGGTTGATTTCTTGCAGATACATGAAGATCCTCTCCGGCATTTAACTTCCAATATATCAATTAAGGTTTTTGGATGCTGATTCCAATGGAGTCGACAGCGTGATCCTGCTGTTTACCGATTTTGGCGCCGCTGGTCCCTATGTGGGGCAGATGCGCGCAGTACTGTCGCGGGCGGTGCCTGAGGTGCCGGCGGTTGAGTTGATGTCCGATGCCCCAGCCTTCGATGCCAAAGTGTCGGCTTACTTGTGGCAGCGTTTGCCCAACTAATGATGCCGGGCGATGTCTATGTGGCGGTCGTTGACCCAGGCGTTGGCGGTACAAGCGATGCATTGGTGCTTAAGGCGGATGGGTGCTGGTTCGTCGGGCCAGACAACGGCCTCCTTGCGATCACCGCGCGCCATGCGAAAGAAGTGCGCTGGTGGCGTATCGATTGGCGTCCTAAAACGCTCTCTGCCAGCTTTCACGGTCGCGACCTCTTTGCGCCAGTCGCATCTCGTCTCGTGAAGGGAGAAAAATTGCCAGGCGAACTGCTTGAAGACGGAGCCACCGTTGGTGGTGATTGGCCGGACGATCTCGCTGAGATCATCTATCTTGATCATTTTGGCAATGCTATGACCGGACTGCGCGCTAATGTTCTTTGCGAAGATACGCGTCTAAAATTGAGTGGCAGGGAACTTGTCCGAGCGCGCACTTTTTCAGATGTACCCGATGGCACCGCCTTCTGGTATGAAAACGCTAACGGACTAGCCGAAGTCGCAGTCAATGGCAGAAGCGCCGATAAGGCTTTGGCTCTTGCCGTTGGTAACGCAGTATGGGTTTGTTGAAAAATGGAGAGTTTTCGTGGGCTGGCCCTCAAAGGGAAAAATTTTCGTCAGGCGAATCTGCGCGCGGCGGATTTTACTGGCGCCGATATCCGCGAGGCAGATTTTTGGGGTGCGGATTTGACTGGTGCAAATATGTCGGGCGCCAATGCGCGTCTAGCCACTTTCCAGGGTACGATCCTGGTGGGCGCTAATTGCACAGAGGGTAATTTTTGGGGCGTCAATTTCAAGGTAGCTCGGTTGCAGGATACCGTGTTTTTACGCTGCAATATGTCCCAGGCAGAGTTCCCTGGTGCGCATTGCGACCGCGCAAATTTTTCCGAAGCCAATTTGTGGCATGCGATATTCCGCTTAGCAGTTTTGAAGGACGCTAATTTAGGCAAGGCTGAGATGGGCAGTGCCAAGATGGAACAATCAGTGCTAGATGGCGCAAATTTTCGTGAAGCAGATTTAAGCAGCGCTACCTTTCGCGGAGCGAGCCTGAAAGGTGCCGACTTTACTGCCGCCACTCTGCGAGATACGGGCTTTCGAGAAGCGATTTTGACGCGTGCAGATTTTCGCGAAGCGGACTTGAAAGACGCTAGTTTTCGAGACGCTCAACTCGAATCTACGGTCATGCCCGACGGCACAATCGAGGCGGGTCCCATTGATTTTTGGCCGCCTAATTAACCGCAGTCACTAGCTAAAAAACTCACGTGATTCGACAACTAAACGACCTTGCCGTTCGACTATTTGTCAGGACCGGAGTGTTGCCTTGGTTTTTGATCATCACCGTCGTCTATTTTACTCTTGCGACGGAGGGTTTTTTGACCGGTGAGAACATGTTCAACGTTGCGCGCCAATCGGTCTATATCGTGTTGATCTCGATGGCGCATATGATCATTCTTCTTACTGGAGGTCTTGATCTCTCTATCGGCGTTATTATAGCGATGACATCGACTGTATCGTCGCTCACCATGATCTCAATTTGGTCTGGCACGGGCCAGGGCATCGGCGCAATCCTTGCCGGTTGCGCTGTCGGCATTGGTGCTGGTACTACCATCGGCGCCGTCAACGGCATCGGCGTTGCGGTGTTCAGGGTGCCGCCCTTCATGATGACCTTTGCTATGTCGTGGATTGCTTTTGGTATTATTCTCATTATAACCGCAGGGCTCCCGGTTTACGGCTTGCCCGAGATCTTCGGCGATGTCCTAGGCTATGGTACCTCAGTCGGCGTGCCTATCCCGGCCTGGATCACTATTGGCTTTGTGATTCTGACCTACTTCTTCATCGATCGGACACGCATGGGACGCTATCTCTACACCATCGGCGGCAATCGACGGACGGCAAAGCTTTCCGGCGTTGCTTCGCGCTTCTATCTGTTCATGGCTTATGTTATGGCATCAGCGCTGACGTCTATTGCTGCGTTGATGCTCACGGCGCGCTTCGGCGGCGGCGAGCCCGTAGCCGGCATGCACTATCCTTTTCTTACCCTTGTCGCGTGCCTGATTTCGGGCGTAAGCTTTTTTGGTGGCGTTGGGCGAGTACAGAATGTCGTTTTGGGTGCACTCTTTATCATGCTGCTGGAAAACGGGCTTGCCAGACTGGGCCTCTCCTCTTACATCCACACCATCGTCATCAGCGCACTCCTAATATTTGCCATCGTTGCCAACAATTACCGTCAGAAACTGCTTCTCACTGTTCGGGTCTGATTGCGTCGGCGCGGAGCGCGTCTGTCGCTTCGAAGTTAACAGCCAGCGTATCGGCGGTACGCGTCCCTCTGATCACCACACCATAGATTTTTTCTGCACGTTCTGACGTTTCCCAGCCACGCTCCACGTCCTGCAACACGTGGGTCGGATCGCGGTGATACGGGTTGCCATAACCGGCGCCACCGCCTTCTATGCCGCGCAGAGATTCGCCAGGCGCGATCTCAATCCGGACAAAGTTTGCGAGTTGCTCCGCGCTGCCGTCCCGATTGCGTTTAAAGGTAGCGCCTGGTTGGCCGAGTTTGCCGCCATAGGCACCTCGCGGCGCATTATGATGCCCATCGGAAGGGATAATGGCGGTCAGNGGTGAAAGAGTTGGACCGTAAGTCACCTCGGTAGCNGGCGCACCGCAATGCTTGCCCGCTCCCTGGGTTCCTGGCAGGACACGGATACTGCTGATNACNATAGGATAGCGCACTTCGTCNAGTTCGACGCTATCGAGGCNAATATTGCCCGCGGCGGTTGGCAGGCAATAGGTCAGCCAGCCATCGGNCTTCGGNCCGGCAGGTCCGCCGCCGAGAGCAAGAAAAAGCTGCCCCACGTAAGGTTCTCCGCTGCGGCGCATATCAGAGCCAGAGATCACAGCCATCGCCGCTCCCATGCTGGATGCACCCTCGGCCAATCCATAACCTTCACCGAGGCGCGCGAACGCGCCCTGGATAGCGTAAATAAGACGCTCTGCGACATTGGTGGTGCAGACCGAACAGCTGTAAGGGAAAGCCGGGCGGCCAACGACGCAATTATCTCGCAGACGCACGCGGATGCGCCGGAAGGCCCCCGAATTATGTGGGATATCTTCATCGAGGCAGTTGAGTATAGCAGTGAGCGCGTTAGCGATGGAGCTTGCTTCAGTTTGGTTGAGGCCGCAATCGACACAATCCATGTTGTCGCGTAGGTCGATTTCGACCGTCTCTGCTTCGGCGTCGATGGTAAGGTTGACATTGATCGGTATACCTTCGGGCAGAATGGGTTGGACCGGATCATGGACGCTTTTGTGATGCAATCTCGCCGAGGGCAGGGAGCGGATCGCATCTGCCATGCGCGCCTCGGAATAATTCATCCAGCGGGTGATGAAGCAGAGCACGGTTTCTTTGCCGTATTTTTTACAAAGCTCTTGGAGGCGCCGTTCGCCGATTCGCACTGCACCGATCAGTGCGAGGAAGTCGCCATGCCATTGATCCGGCACGCGGATGCGGCGTTGGCACATGCGTATGATATCCGCAACCATCTCATAGTTACGTTGCACCCGGACGCAGGGAAATATCAGTGCGCCTTCTTCGTAAATATCGCGAGCGAACGCGTGATAGGTGGTTGGCGCGCTGTTGCCAATATCGGCCTGATGTGCTTTTGCGCAGACGGTAAAACAATGCACGCCGTCAATGAAGATAGGTGCAAGCAGCGTGTGGTCAGCGGCATGGGAATTGCCGAGATAGGGATCGTTATGAAGGAAAGCGTCGCCCTCAGTGAGATCATCATGCAACTCGCGCATCGCTTTCGATTGCAGGGAGGCACCGAATACATGTACGGGTAAGCCGTCCGCTGCAGTTACGAGTTCGTCATCGGCAGTTAGAATGGCGCAGGAAAAATCCTTTGCGGCGGCGATGACGGTTGAGCGGGCGGCACGCAACAATGTGTTCGACATTTCACGTACAATACCGTCGAAGCGATTGGCAAGGATCGCCATCGTTACCGAGTCTGCAGCCGTTGTCATAGGTGATCCGCTTGCCGAGTTTAGTCGACTCCCGGGAGGCGATAGACGCCGGTTTGCTCGCCAGCAATCTTCATCGCGTCGCACGCCTCTGCTGCGCTCACCAGAACAGTGGTTGTTACGTCGGTCAGGCTTCCCGCTGAGGTTGAGGCCATCAAGATCGCCATCATGGTCTTGTTGTCGGGTGCCTCGATAATCTCGATCAAATCGTGCTCGCCGAAAGCAAAGAAGAGATTGTGTAGCTTGCCGCCGAAGCTTTCACACACTTTCCGGGCAAGTTCCGTTCGATCTTCTGGATTGCTCACAAGGCCTTGCCACGCCTTCTGAGTATATCGGCAGCGCACGAGATAAAGGGGCATAAGATCACCTCGCTTCCATTTGTGTGATGCTCCCGTGGGTTAAGGGATCAGCACCGCCCGACCCTTAACCACTCCGGCGTGGAGATCATGCAGTGCCTGATTGGCATCAGCGAGCTTGTATTCTTTGGTGGCAAGGGTAACGAGGCCACGATCAGCCAGAGCCATTAGTTCGACTAGCTCAGCATATGTGCCGACCAAATTGCCAATAATGTTCTTTTCGGAAATGATCATATCGATCGCCGGAATTTCGATCTTGCCGCCATAGCCGACGATGTAATAGGAGCCGGCATTGCGCGTCATCGCCAGGCCTTTCTCGATGGCGCCGCCTTCGCCGACAAAATCTATCACCGCTTCGGCGCCCTTGCCCTGGGTCATTTCTAGAACTGATTCGACCTCGTTGCTGTCTGCCTTTATGGTGTGGTGTGCGCCGCTCTCCTTGGCGAGCCCGAGGGCGAGGTCCGACATATCGACGGCAATAATTTCTGCAGGCGATAGCGCCGCCAGGCATTGGATGCCGATATGACCTAGTCCACCAGCGCCGATCACCACTGCATACTCACCGGGTACGAGATGTGCAGCTGCCTTTTTGGCTGCACGGTATGCAGTGAGGCCGGCGTCGGTATAGGGAGCGACTTCCTTGGGTGCTAGGCTCTGGGGTAGTTTAATTAGGGAGCGCTCGCCAGTCTTTAGCAGGTCAGCATAGCCACCTGCAGCATTGATGCCAGGAAAGCTCGATTCTTCGGCATGCATGTCTTCGCCGCGGCGGCAGGCGAGGCAATGCCCGCTGGTGACCAGTGGGTGTACAATCACTGGGTCGCCTGTCTTGACGCTTTCGACGCCGGGGCCGGTTTCCTCGACCCACCCGGCATTTTCGTGACCCATGATGTGGGGGAATTTGGTCTCGATCAGACCGCGCCACACGCCTTCAACGATATGGAGATCGGTTCGGCACACGCCGGCGCCGCCAATGCGCACGATGACGTCGCCAGGAGCGGCAACTTTGGGGTCTTCAACATCTTCATATGTTACGAAAGTCTCTCCTGACAAAGATTCATCATAATCATGTAATACTGCCGCTTTCATAATTTTCTCCCTATTGGCTCCTGCATATCATTCAATCTTGTTGATAAAGGGCCAAGGCGTGCGGCCTGTCAACGCGCTTGCTTGATTCGGTAGCCCGATAGCTTATAAAGGGTTGCGAAAGGACGTTTAAGAATGACGGCACGAATATACCGACCGGCCAAATCAGCGTCGCAATCCGGACGGGCCAACACACGCCAATGGCTGTTAGAATTTGAGCAATCCGAGAAGCGGAATATCGACGGGTTGATGGGCTGGACCGGCTCCGCTGATACCCAGGCACAGGTACGTCTCAGATTTTCGAGCCGTGGCGAGGCCGAATCATATGCCAAAAAGAACGGCCTCGTTTATGAGGTAAAAGAACCGCAGATTCGGCACGTCCGGCCGAAATCGTATACCGACAATTTTCTTCGCAAGACCTGAGACTATCTGTTAACCGACCTCGCCGAAAATTTTGTTTATAACGTCGCCGAGAGGCAAGGGGATTTTCTCAAGGGTTGAGGGATCGTCTTGTGCCGGATGGTCCTCGCGGACCGTGGTGCCCGGGAACTGCATCACTGTTCATTCAACTTCGTCGGCGAAAGCGCAATAGCTATATTCTATGCTGATTCAATATTGCTTAATGATCTCGGGAATCCATTTCGCCTTCGATTGGCAGGCCCGCTGTTACAAGCGCCACATTTTGTCTGGCTTCTTCATCACCTTTGTCCGCGGCTCGATTCCACCAGGCAATCGCTTTGGATTCGTTTTGGTCGACGTGCTCACCCCAGTAATACATGTTGCCGAGCATGCGTTGAGCTTTTGGGTCTCCTTCCGCCGCTTTTATTTCCAAGCTGGTAACCGACTCTCCCGGCCAATAGATCCAAGTATGATCGAGATTGCGAAAACCACTTTGAGAGCAGGCCGCTAGCAGCCCTGCAGCTGCGATTGAGAATACGAGATGCCTCGTTTTCATGGATTACTCCCCACATTTATCCATTTAGCGCAACGAAATTAACCCAAGTTGTGTCCTCACACCAACACCTTGAACGTTTTTCGAGTTAGTTCATTGATTACTTGTTGGTTAGCCTACTGCGGCTCATTGGCAATCACGTTTTGACGATCACACAATATGGTCACCGGTATTATATACCCGATGCCTATTTACGCCCGGTAACTATTGCGCTGCTCTGCTATTTCACAAGCTTTGCCAAAATAATTAAGCAAGTTTGCTTAAGGAGATTAGCATCACCCCACGGTTGCCTTGATCTCTATAGTATCGCTAATTTTGTGCAGTAATAGGGAGTTCACGGCAATCAATTATCGATGGCGCATCAGACGCTTGCCGAGCGCGCCGAATCATGCGAAATGGCGGTTAGGGGGTGTTCGCGTTGAAAGTAATCATATTCGGGGCCGGCGTGGTGGGAACGGCGGCAGCCTATTATCTTAACCAGGCCGGCCATGAGGTCACGGTGATAGAGCGTAGACCGAATGCTGGACAGGAAACCAGCTTTGCTAATGGCGGCATCGTAAGTGCTTTCACCGCCCGACCATGGGCAACGCCGGAGGTGCCGCGCATGGTTCTAAATTGGCTTGGCCGTGCGGATGGACCCTATCTTTTTCGCCTCCGCGCCGATTGGGCGCAATGGAACTGGGCGATCAAGTTTCTCCGACAATGCACTAAAGAGCGATTCGGCCGCAGCCAAAAAATTGCTCTTCGCCTTTCGACATATAGTTATGGCTGCCTCCGGGAAGTGCGCGAGCGAGAGCAGATCCAATATGATCAGCGCGCAGACGGTGTGCTGCATCTGTTTCAGACGCAGCAGCAATTGGATGAAGCAGCGGCAGCCGAGATGGCCGATCCCGATCCGCGTTTTCACCCTGAGGTGATTGACATGCGACGTGCCGTCGAGGTTGAACCAGCACTAGCTGCTAGTGCAGGGCGATATGCCGGTGCTCTCTTTTTTCCGCAGGACGAATCCGGCGACGCTCATAAATTTACCGCTAGGCTCGCCGAGGCCGCTGAACGCCAGGGAGTGAATTTCCGGTTTGGTGTGGCGCTTCGCCAACTGCAATCAGAAGGCGGACGGATCGTCGCGGCGGATACGGACCAGGGCTGTTTCGACGCCGATGCCTATGTCATGAGCATCGGTGCATTTAGTCCCCTTATCCTCAAGAAGATTGGAATTCGGGTGCCCATCTATCCGCTCAAGGGCTATTCAGTGACCATCCCAACGGCCGGCTATCACGGCACGCCGAAGGTGGCCATACACGAGGGGTCCAGGCGAGTTGTCATGAGCCGCTTGGGTAACCGTCTGCGCGCTGCAGGTACGGCGGAGCTCACTGGCTATGACGACAGTATCTCCCATACTCGAACTCAGGCGATCCTGGACGTTACCATGACGCTATTTCCCGAATGTGGCGATTCGGCCAAAGCCGAGCGTTGGGCCGGTTTCCGCCCGATGACGCCAGACTGTTTGCCAATCCTCGGGCGCACGCGTTACTCCAATCTTTATATGGACACTGGCCACGGCAGCACCGGTTGGACTTATGCTTGCGGTTCGGGCCGGGTAATCGCCGACATAATTTCGGGGAAAAAACCCGAAATCGATCTTGGCGGTTTGACGGCGGACCGTTTCTGAGCAAATGCCCTGGGTCGATTTTATCTGGATTTACCTCGCTGCGGCAGGCGCCGCCATATGGCTTGGGATATTGCTCGCCCCCTGGCAATCTTGGCGCACCCGTGAGCGTCTGGAAGTTACCCGCGCACATGAGGATCGTGATCTGAGTAACGTCACTGTGCTAATCCCAGCGCGCAATGAGGCAGATGTTATCGGCGACGTCATTACCGCGCTAGGCAGGCAGGGTAGGGGACTTTCTATCATCCTTGTAGACGATCGCTCCGAGGATGGCACCGCCGAAATTGCGCGCTGTGATGTACCAGAAAATTGCGACCTAGAAATCGTTTCCGGGACGGAGCTGCCACCGGGTTGGGTCGGAAAAATGTGGGCGCTGGAGCAAGGTCGTGAGCGCTTGACTCGGCCCTTAGTACTCCTCCTTGATGGCGATATTTCCCTCGTGCCCGGCACGTTATCTGCGCTTCTTGACGCCAAAAGGGAGAAGGGCGTTGTTTTTTTGTCTCTTTTAGCGGCGCTTGACATGCGCGGTTTCTGGCAGGCGTTGTTGATGCCGGCTTTCGTATATTTTTTCAAGCTGCTTTATCCTTTCTACCTTTCAAATGGTGGTGGACGACTGATCGCCGCTGCAGCGGGCGGTTGCATTTTGACAGAGCGAGATACCCTTGAGGGTATTGGTGGCTTCGCTAGCATCAAAGGCGCAATTATTGATGATTGTAGTCTGGCCCGGGCCGTCAAGCGCCAGGGTGGGCGAACTTGGATTGGTTTAACCCATGCGGTCACCAGTCTCCGGCCCTATGACGGGCTGGGTGCCATCTGGTTTATGGTTGCGCGCAGCGCCTTTACTCAATTGCGCCACTCTTTGCTTCTGCTTCTGCTTTGCACGCTTGTTTTTGCTCTTGCCTGCGCGCTGCCGTCAGTCATCCTCGTCGCCATTCCCGTGCTCGGTGCCAAGTTGATCGCAATCGCGGCGCTCCTATTTATGGTGGTGAGCTATCTGCCCACCCTTCGCTATTACAGTATTCACCCCCTGCTCGCCTTGACTATGCCGTTCATTGGTATGCTCTACCTCGCCATGACTTGGAAGTCTGCTTATGATTATTGGCGTGGGCGTCGAAGTTTATGGAAAGGTCGGGTATATTCTAGAAATCTAAAGAAAGTTAAGTCTTGAGCAGCGATCTACAAAACGGCCAATTCATTCGTTTGAGCGAGACCGAGCGACCCGAAATCACTATCTGTGTTGATGGTGTAGCAGTGAGGGCACTCTCAGGCGACACAGTGCTGACAGCGTTGCTTTTGGCGGGCATAAGGCTGCGCGATTTTGAGTTTGGCCCCGGATGGCGCGCCGGCTTTTGCTTGATGGGTGCGTGCCAGGATTGTTGGGTGCTCCAGGAAAATGGCGGTACGATCCGTGCTTGTACAAGCTATGTCGCTGAAGGTATGCGCCTCTTGACGGGCCGTGACGCTGAATGAGCGGCGAGCAAAACATACTAATTATAGGCGCCGGGCCGGCTGGGTCTCGCGCTGCTGAGGTGCTCGCTACACGTGGCCTCAAACCCGTGGTAGTGGACGAAGCGCCAGCGAGCGGCGGGCAAATTTATCGCCGCCAACCCGCAAGTTTTTGCCGCCCGGCGAAACTTCTATATGGCTTTGAGTCAGCCAAGGCCGAAGCGTTGCACCAGAGTTTCGATAATTTGCGTGACCTGGTTGACTACCGCCCCGATACGAGTGTTTGGTCAATAGAACACAATGTAGCTTTTACCTTCGGCCCCGATGGGGTCAGACGTGTCCCATTTACCGCGCTCTTGCTCTGCACCGGCGGGGTGGATCGCGTGCTGCCAATGCCCGGCTGGACTCTGCCTGGTGCCTATACTCTTGGTGGTTCGCAGATTGCACTGAAAGCGCAAGGATGCGCCATCGGTAAGCGCACTGCCTTTATCGGTAGTGGACCGCTGCTTTATCTAGTCGCCTATCAATACGCCCATGCCGGCGCGAAAGTAGCTGCAGTACTCGATACCGCTAAACTTGCTGATGCACTGCCAGTTCTTCCCGGCCTTTTCTCCGGCGGTAAGACCTTCTTCAAGGGTTTGTGGTATCAGAACTGGATTCGTCTGAACGGTTTGCATTTTAAGCGTGGCGTGAGGCCGATCTCAATCGAGGGTGATGTGCGGGTGAATGGCCTGCGCTATCGCATAGCCTCTGGCGCCGAGCAACGCGTCGACTGCGACGCCGTGGCATTTGGCTGGGGAGTAAAGCCAGAATGCCAATTGGCTGAGCTTGCGGGCTGCGAGATGCGCTTTGACAGGATGGCCCGGCAATGGTTGCCCAAGAGCGATGCCGAAGGCCGCTCAAGCTTGGCGGGGGTCTATCTTGCTGGTGATGGTGCAGGGGTAATGGGCGCCGATGCAGCGGAATATCGAGGCGAGTTGGCGGCGCTCGCGCTCCTCGACGATATTGGCGAGGCTGTAAATACTAAGCGTCGGGAGACCCTCAAATCGCGCTTACGTCGTTTGCAGCGCTTCCGCGTCGCTCTTGAACGCGCGCTGCCTTATCCGGATGGCTGGGCGGCAACTCTACCGGACAATACTATTATCTGCCGTTGCGAGGGCGTAACGGCAGGTAATATCCGCCAGAGTCAGTCCTTTGATACGGAGGAGATCAATCGCGCCAAAGCATTTACGCGGGTCGGCATGGGGCGTTGCCAGGGGCGTATGTGTGGTATTGCGGCAGCGGAGATTCTAGCTCGTGAAAAGGGTATCCCCCTTTCCGAAGTCGGCCGCCTGCGGGGTCAGGCGCCTGTCAAGCCGCTTCACATTGGCATCGCTGGTAAAGCGGCACGCGACGACCCTGAACGGGCAGCGTCGATATGAACCGAATCGACACGGAAATTCTTATCATCGGAGGTGGCATCGTGGGCTGCTCTACGGCTCTTCATGTCGCGCTCAGAGACATACCGGTTGTGCTTTTGGAGAAGCGCCAGGTTGGCGCAACGGCTAGCGGTGTCAATTTTGGCGGCGTGCGACGCAACGGCCGCGCCGTCGAAGAACTAGACCTTGCTGCGCGCGCCATAACCATCTGGCAACGCCTACCGGAGCTGGTAGGCAATGATTGTGAATATGCTGCAACCGGCCATCTCAAAGTGGCGCGTAACGATGAGGACATGGAGGCCATGGCGGCTCACGCAGAGGCGCAGGCAGTGTATGGCTTGAAAGTGGAGATGATCAGTCGTAATGCGCTCAAAGCGCTCTATCCTTGGTTCGGTGAGAGCGCCTATGGTGCCGCTTGGTGCAGCACGGATGGCCAAGCCAATCCGCGTTTGCTCGGTCCGTCCTTCGCCCGTGCAGCGCGTGCCGCTGGCGCCGATATTCGTGAGCATGAGCCGGTAGTAGAGGTCGAAAAAGAAGGAATTGGTTTTATCGTTCGCAGCGAAAACGGCCTCGAAGTGCGTGCGCATCAAGTAGTTAACGCCGCTGGCGCTTGGAGCGGGCGTGTTGCTGCTTGGTTCGGCGAAGAAGTCGAGTTATGGCCGATGATGCCACAGATGGTGGTGAGCGAACCGGTGCCCTATTTTATGGAACCGGCACTTGGCGTGGTGGGTGGAGATGTCTATGTGCGTCAGATCCCACGTGGAAACCTTATCTTCGGGGGGCGTAGCGGCACCGCTGATCTTGACGAAGGCTTTGGCCACGCCTTGTCTGAGGAGACGCTCTGCACGTTACAGCGCACGGCCAGGGTGATTCCCTGTATGGCGGATATCAACATCATCCGCTTGTGGTCCGGCGTCGAGGGTTGTACAACCGATCATCTCCCTGTGCTTGGGCCGAGTGCCACGACTCCTGGTGTACTACACGCTTTTGGCTTTAGTGGCCATGGCTTCTGCCTCGGCCCCGGTGTTGGCGCGGTGATGGCGGAATTGCTGCTAGACGGCAAAACCTCGACGGAAATCGCTGCTTTCGATATCAAGCGGTTTCAGTAGTGACTATCTCGGACCAAAGCTTCTGCATCTTCCTGATGACGAGGGCGAAGTTTGTTGCTTATGCTCCGAAGCCAATTAATTATCAAATATTAATATCGAGAACCACATTGCCCATCTGTCTGGCAGTGTTGAGATAGCGCAGTGCTTCAACGCCCTCCGAGAGTGGGAAGGCGCGATCAATAATAGGGTGGATCTGGTGCTTCTCGCTGAAGGCGAGCATTTCCCGAAATTCGTCACGGCTACCCATGGTGGTACCAATAATGCTTTGCCAATGAAGAAAGAGACTGGCGAGGTCTACTTCGACCAAGCTGCCGGCGGTAGCACCGAACACCACAAGGCGGCCGCCATTCGCAAGTGCAGCTATGGATTGTTTCCAAGTCGCCTCACCAATTGTTTCGATGACGATATCGGCGCCACGTCCATTGGTGAAGTCGCGTACCACTTGACCCCATGAGTCATCACTTGCTACGGCGAGATCGGCACCGAGTTTACGTGCAGTCTCGAGCTTCGTACTATCACGAGATGTGACAAGCACCTTGGCGCCAGCAGCCTTGGCAAAGAGCAGGGCTTGTGTTGCGGCGCCTCCGCCGATGCCGGGGATGGCAACTGTCTGTCCAGTTTGAAGTCGCCCTTCGGTGAAAAGCGCCCGGTAGGTGGTAATGCCGACGAGGCAGAGGGCGGCGGCCTCACGCCAGTCGAGAAAGGCGGGTTTTGGCTCCAACTGATGGCGACCGATAATGATATATTCGGCGAAAGTACCGTGATCCGGAAAGCCGAGAATTTTGTAGCCGACATTATATTCCCCTAGCGGCACCTCCTCGCGGCTTTCCCAATCCTGACTCGAATTGATCACCACTTCGTCGCCTGGCGACATATCCGTCACGTCCAAACCGACTCGCTCAACGATACCGGCGCCGTCGGAGCCAAGAACACATGGCGGAGCAGCTGGCTCGGCACGCATGCAGGTCCAGATATCTCGGTGGTTGAGCGCTGCCGCTTTGAGTTTGACGCAAACTTTGCCCGGTCCGACATCGGCCAACACCATGTCTCGGTAACTGGCGCCGTCGAGGCCTTCTCCCTGGTGGACGATCGCTTTCACTGTATTGTCTCCCGAATTTTCAGTTAGTTGGTTGCGGATTATAGTCGCGGGCTCAATTTTAGAAAAATATAGACACACTGGTGCCTCGAAAATTTTATGAATTGCAGGGGATGAACGATATTCATCCCAACCCCTATTGTTGGCCCATTCGCATGGCACTAGTTCATCAAGGATTAGAAGATGAGTTTATCACCGTGCGATTTGGTAAAAAAATACGAGACCGCTTCCAGCGGCCGAAACAAGGTGCCAGCATCGGTCGATGGCGGCCGAGTGATTCACGTTCATGGACGATCGCCTGTTCTCTGGAGGTATCTATCCAGACCGCCCAAGCCTATTTAGCTGTAGGACTGGGTGTGCCGGTGCGCATTCTGTCAATGAGTGGAGCGACCGTATCTCCTCTACAGGGATGCATCGTTTGCTCATGCCAGATATATATCAAAACGCCGCCGCTCCATCGAGAAACGAATATTTCCGCACGACGCGTGAAAAATAGTTTGGAATAAATCTGGAAGAATTTTCCGACAGAAGCGAAAGCCGCTTAAAAGCCTTTCGTTGGAAGTTCGGGCCGGCGCGTTCTATGCTCGGAGAAAAATCGTGTCTCGCCGTGGCGAGCCAATATGTGGCGATCACGCTTTCTTTGGCACATGCAAATTCATGGAATTATGTGGCTCTTTGACTATATTTACTGAAGACGATCCAATATCTAAATGGTACGAGCGAATGGTTTGCCTTTTTGGCGATTACGGGTCCTCAAGCGGGGCGATTTGAGTTATCAGGGAGCATGTGGGGAGCCATGGCAGGGCAGGGTTCCAAGAATAGAGATTTTCAACTGCGTTTCTGGGGTGTGCGAGGCGGCATACCAACAACAAAAGAAGAAACATTCCGATTCGGTGGCAATACGCCCTGTGTAGAAGTCCATTGCGGGAATCACCTAATCATTCTTGAATGTGGCACTGGAATTCGTCCGTTTGGTTCGGCACTCGACCAGTCGCGGCCAATTCATGCGGACATTTTCTTTTCCGTTAGCCGGTTTGATCACGCCTGCGGTCTTCCTTTTTTCAATGCGGCCTACAATCCGGCCAACGAATTCAAGGTGTGGGCAGGGCATCTCGGCAACGATGGCAGTATCCAACGGTATCTGACCAATCTTATGTCTTCGCCGCTCTTCCCAATCCAGCTCAGCTTTATTCGAGGTCTCAAGGAGTGGGGTGATTTCGTTGCTGGTGATAGTTTCGAGCTGCGCGATGGTATCAGCGTAAAGACAGCCACGATGAACAATCCGATCGGTGCAACCGGTTACCGAATCGAATATGCTGGCAAGGCGCTGGGCTATGTCAACAACACCGGGCACCAACCGGACCAGCCGGACAAAAATGTGTTAGAACTGATCGAGAACTGCGATTTGGTAATTTATGATTCCTATTATTTCGGAGAAGAGTTCATTAACGCCGAATTCACCGGCCATTCTACATGGCAGGAGGGCGTGCGTCTCTGCAAGATGGCGGGCGCCAAGCACATGGCCGCCTTTCAGCACCATCCGAATCATTTCGATGATGCGTTAGAGGAGGTGCAGGGCTTACTCGAAACGCGTTTGCCAGGCTCTTGTGTAGCTTATGAAGGCCAGGTTATCAGGCTCTAACCGGCCAAGCGCTTATTCAATAAAACAAGCCATCGTTTCACCCGCCGTTTATTGACACCAAAATCTTCCACACCGTAGCGCGCTTTGCTGGAGATCGTAAGCGTGGCGCGGCCATCTTCGGTAGCGGCAACCTTGACCTCAATATAGTCGGGAAAACGCCATAAAGCGGTGCGCTGTACAAAGCACATTTTCAGTTCTTCGGGAGCTTCCGATTGCAGTATGGTACGGGGTTGGGAGAGCGCCACTTCCCGCAGAGCTGCATAAAGGTGTACTGGATTGCAATCGAATGGCGGAACCCTAAGATCTGGTGGGCCGGCACTTGTGTCTCTAAATGCGGCGATAAAAAGGTTGCGCGGGCGTGCCTCTGCCATTTTTCTCATAAGAAGTAACTAGAACTTATCTGCTCAAATGGGGAGCAAAATGTTTCAGGGGTTCGAAAGCAGGACAGTAGTTGCCGACGGCGTCGCCATTAATCTTGTGCAGGGTGGTGTGGGGCCACCTGTATTGCTATTGCACGGCTATCCACAAACCCATGCAATGTGGCATGCAGTCGCACCGATACTGGCGCAGCATTTTACTGTGGTGGCGCCTGATCTCCGAGGCTATGGTGACAGCGCTAAGCCGGAGACGGATGAAGGTCATCTTGCCTATAGTAAGCGCGCCAGCGCTGGCGATCAGGCTACAATTATGACAGCTCTCGGATTCGAGAAATTCGCTCTTGTCGGTCATGATCGCGGCGGGCGTGTCGCTCACCGCCTGGCTCTCGATTTTCCGGACAGGGTACAGCGCCTAGCCCCAATTGATATCGTGCCCACTTATAACGCCTTCGCCGAGACCGACAAGGAAAAGGCGATGAGCTACTATCATTGGTTTTTCCTTAGTCAGCCTTTCGATCTACCCGAGCGACTGATTGGTGTTGATCCGATTTATTTTCTCCATTGGTGTCTCAAAAGTTGGGGCACTGGAGACCTGGATTATTTTGCGCCCGACGCGCTCGCCGAATATGAGCGCTGCTTCGTCGATCCAGCGGTGATCCATGGCAGTTGTGAGGATTATCGCGCGAGTGCCACCATAGATCTTGAACACGATACGGAGGATCTTGAACGAAAGATTGCTTGTCCGACGCTCGCGCTCTGGGGCAACCGGCTCGAGAAATGGTACGATGATGTCAGTGAGATATGGCGAAATCGTGCTGACAACGTGACCGGCGGTGGCCTAAATGGCGGGCATTTTCTTCCCGAAGAGATGCCTGAGGAAATTGCCAGGGCACTATTTTTCTTTCTTCGAGTGTAGGGTCTAGACCTTCAAGAAATATGCAATAGCCACTGCGGCCAGGGCTGGTACGCAGCATACTGCGGCGAGCACGATTGGTGCGGCCGCACGCCCGGCGCGGCTTTCGCCAAGATTCATATGCCGTGCAGCAATATCCGCAAAAAAGATAAGCAGCAATGCGATTAGCGCCGGTAGACTAACATCATGAAAATGCATTGCGGCGATCCAGGCGAGGAGAAACAGCGACCCGCCCGCGCCCATGAGCACTGAAGCACCGTACGGATAGATATTGGTTGGCCAGTTCCAGACAGTAAAGCCAAACAATGCGGTGGCCAGTGCGATGGCTAGATGTGCAATCTCCACGGCATCGCCGACGACTGCTACCGCCGCCAGACCAAGGGCTGCGATCAAGATCATGATGGTCGGGTTAATCCCATTGTGGCGCTCTCTTTCGAGACGCCACAGAGTAGCTATGCCGGAAAGCCACATGGCGCCGAGGCCGGCCCAGGCCCAGATGCCGGCGTTTTCAATGCCTGGCGCTTCCAGCCAACAAATTAGGACTGCCGCGCCGGCCGGAAAAAGTAGCCAGCGCGTGAATGGCGGCAGGCGAAGGCTGTCAAGGAGGAATCCGATTACCACACTGGCCGCTACACCATAGACCAGCTTATCCAGAGAGCCCACCGGGGGATGCGGTGGAATGCCAACAATTATGAAATAGACCGAGGTAAAGGTCAGGCCAACGGCCGCGCTGGCAACAAGGGGTCCCCGTTCCCGCCCGTTTGCGAGGCGTATGGCCCCAGTAAGAAAAAAACCCAACAGGGCGGGAATGAGTGCGCTTTGAACCGCCGCCTGCTCAAAAAATCCGTTTTCTATCTCGCCCTCCCCGGGATAGTAACACCGACGCTGGAAATTCGGCTGCCGGACCACATATTTTACTGTATGTCATATGTTGGCGCATTCGTTTAAAGGGTGGCGGTTAGAGGTTGATTATGGAATTCAGTGTTAAGCCTGAACCGGGGCACGCTGGCCTCACGCGAGAGATGTTCGGTCTCGATCAGGACGGCAAAGACACGCAGATCTGTGTTGTCGAGGAACGCCCATTGACCATCTATTTAAACGGTCAGGAGATTGTCACGGTGATGACTATCCGCGACTATCCGGAATATCTTGCTCTTGGCTATCTGCTCAATCAGCATATGCTGTTGCCAAATGATCACGTAACGGGGGTTGATTACGACGAGGATATCGAAACCATTGTCGTACGTACCGAGCGCAAAACGAATTATGAAAAAAAGCTGCGTAAAAAGACACTCACTTCGGGTTGCGCCCAGGGTACAGTTTTCGGCGACTTAATGGAGCATATCGATGGTGTTGAACTACCTACTGAGGCAGTATTGAAGACGTCGTGGCTGTTTGCCCTTAGCCGAAAGATCAACACCCAGCCGAGTCTTTACCTTACTGCCGGTGCGATCCACGGATGTGTGTTATGCGAGGCTGACCGGCCGCTAATCTATATGGAGGATGTTGGACGACATAATGCAATAGACAAGATTGCCGGTTATATGTTGCAAAATAGTCTAACGTCTAAAGGCAAGATCATCTATACCACAGGTCGATTGACCAGTGAGATGGTGCTGAAAACAGTTCAGATGCGTATCCCTGTACTGATTTCGCGCTCCGGTTTCACCGCTTGGGGTGTCGAGCTCGCACAGCGCACTGGTCTCACTCTTATCGGCCGCGCCAAGGGTAAGCGCTTTATTGCGCTTGCCGGCCAGGAGCGTATTCGGTTCGATAGCGAAACGCCTTAGATGGGTGAAATATTTTTATATGAGGCAGTTCGGTAAGGAGGGAAAATCAAGCGTCGGCCGCAAGATTTGACAGCGAGGTGATCGTGGAGAACAAGTTTTTCGTAATCGTGGTGGTAAACAAAAAATGCTTTATTGCCTGATTAACAACGCGCCGCCGCGCGTTGAGGTTACCTTTGTTTGAGCAGACAAAAGTCGCAGGCGTGCTGCTAGCTGGGGGCCAGGCGCGGCGCATGGGTGGCGGTGACAAATGCTTGAGGCCGCTCGCTGGTCGGCCGATCCTTAGCTATGTGTTAGAAAGAGTGCGACCTCAGGTGGGCCCACTCCTTTTGAACGCCCATGGTGATGCGCTGCGCTTTGCAGAATTCGATCTACCCGTAGCGACGGATGTGGTCGAGGGCCATGCTGGGCCACTTGCTGGTATTTTGACCGGTATGGAGTGGGCGCAACATAAAGCACCTGGTTGCGAATGGCTGGCGAGCTTCGCCACCGATGCGCCGTTCTTACCCGACGATCTCGTGGCGCGTCTGTTGCGTGCGGTGAAAGAGGAGGGTGCCGAAATGGCACGCGCGTTTTCACTAGGCCGAGCTCACCCCGTTTTTGCTCTTTGGCCGGTCGCCCTTGCCGGCGAACTACGCCATGCTGTTGTGGAAAAAAAATTCCGAAAGATTGATGCCTGGACCGGTCATTACCGCCTTGCCACGGTCGAATTCGCTTCTAAGTCGCACGACCCCTTCTTCAACGCTAATCGCCCGGAAGATTTTGCTGAGGCGGAGCGTCTTATCGAAAAATCGTGACGTAACGCCCGAACGCCTTGAGAGCGCTGACGGTGCCGCCCTCGGCGATGCATTGTGCAGTCGCGTTGAGATCGTGGGGCACCAAGCCAGAGAGGGCATCGATGCCTAGGTCGAATAGTACCGGAGATAAAGGGGCGCTTGGACCGACTAGTACAGTAAACGCGGTTTTGGGCGTCAGTGTGAGAATCTTGCTTAAGGTGCCATTGGAGACGGTAGACGCGGTGATGGCGATGAAGTCGGCGGCCGGCAACAGGTCAGCGGCAGCTTCCATCGGATATTCGCCGGGGTAGGGGTTTCGTTCAATAACGGCTGCACCAGGAAGCCTCTTATCAAGTCTCGGAAAGCGGCCGATTATCACAGGATGCTCGCTGCGTGGGTGTATTATGTCGAGACCGTTAACTGATGCGCCCTTTAAATCGAAGCGGTTGTGATTAGCGTTGATCGCAGCAAAGCCGAGTACTCGTTCGAATATATTTTTTGACGCAGTAAGTCTAGCGATGTCGGCGAGGGCACGGCCCTGATAGTTGCCGGGCTCTGGTAGGCTGCGGCAACCTTCGGTGCCGCGTGCTGGAGTGTGAACTATGCCGGCGCCCACCGGGCCTTCCACGTATGTCCAGTTGAGACCGATGACCACGCACTTGGCATGTCCCGTTATGCTGTTTTGGAGAGCGGAATCGAGCCGCTTCTCCATGTTAGTCACTCGGCCGCTGCCGCTGCCACCTTCTCCACCTTGGCGGCGCAGAATTTGAATTCAGGGATTTTGCCGAACGGGTCAAGCGCTGGGTTGGTCAGCATATTGGCTGCAGCTTCCGCATAGCAGAAGGGAACGAATATTACACCCTTGGGTATGCCTGTATCCGCGCGAGCCTTGAGTGAGATGCGCCCTCTCCGGGTTGCTACTACAATTTGATCGCCTGGACGGATACCGAGGCGCTGCAGTTCTATGGGCGCGAGGCTGGCGACCGCCTCAGGCTCCAGATAGTCAAGAGTCTCGGAGCGCCGGGTCATTGCACCAGTGTGCCAATGTTCCAACTGGCGGCCGGTGGAGAGTACCATGGGGTAATCCGAATCGGGCATTTCGTCTGGCGGGATAATCCCAGCGGGCACGAACTTGCCGCGCTTTGAGGGTGTTGGAAAGCCGTCTCCGAATATTACGTCTTTTCCCGGTAAATCTTCCCCGTCGCAGGGATAGGTAACGACGCTGTCGCGCTCAAGGCGGGGCCAAGAAATATTGTTGAGCGAAGCCATGCACTGTTTCATCTCAGCGAAAATGTCCGAGGGATGACCGTAATTCCAGTCGAGTCCTATACGCTTCGCAATCTCGCCGATAATCCACCAGTCTGGCATTACGCCGTCCGGCGCATTTACTGCCTTACGGCCCATTTGAATCTGCCGATTGGTGTTGGTCACCGTGCCATCCTTCTCCGGCCAGGCGGTCGCGGGTAGGATGACATCGGCAAAAAAGGCGGTTTCAGTGAGAAAGATTTCCTGGACCACGAGGTGTTCGAGCTTAGCAAAGGCTTCGCGTACGTGGTGAGAATTAGGATCTGACATCGCCGGATTCTCGCCCATGATATACATGCCGGTAATATCGCCCTGATGAGCAGCATCCATGATCTCGACCACCGTAAGGCCGCGGTTGGGGTCAAGTGACGCGCTCCAGAGGTCCTCGAAGCGGCTCTGGGTCTCTGGATCAGTTACTGCTTGATAATCAGGATAGAACATCGGGATGAGGCCGGCATCGGAGGCGCCCTGCACATTGTTTTGGCCGCGCAGCGGGTGGAGGCCAGTACCTGGGCGGCCGACCTGGCCACTCATCAGAGCAAGGGAAATCAAGCAGCGCGCATTATCGGTGCCGTGGATATGCTGTGAAATACCCATGCCCCAGAAGATGATCGCTGCTTCAGCATTAGCGTAAACTCGTGCGACCTCGCGAAGTACATCCGGCTCAATTCCGCAAACCGGTGCCATCTTCTCTGGCGAAAAGTCGTTTAGGTGGTCACATAGCTGCTCGAAGCCTTCTGTGTGTGCCTGAACGTACTGTTCGTCATACAGCCCTTCGGAGACGATGACGTGCATCAGCGCGTTCAAAAGCGCTACATCGCGGCCAGGTTTGAATTGCAGGGAGTAGCTGGCATGTCGAGACAAGGCAGAACCACGCGGATCGATAATAATGAGCTTGGCCCCGCGCTTGGCGGCATTTTTTAGGAACGTCGCCGCTACAGGATGATTCGAGGTCGGATGGGCGCCGATGACAATGATTACATCAGAATTGCGGGCTTCATTGAAGCTCGCCGTCACTGCACCGGAGCCGATGGTCTCGAGGAGTGCCGCCACTGAAGAGGCGTGGCAAAGTCGTGTGCAGTGATCAACATTGTTGCTGCCGAATCCAGAGCGTACCAGTTTCTGGAAGAGATAGGCCTCCTCGTTGGAGCCCTTGGCCGAGCCAAAGCCTGCGAGCGCCTTGCTGCCTTTTTTGCTGCGGATGCGTGAGAGGCCCGAGGCAGCAGCGTCAAGCGCTTCCTCCCAGGTTGCTTCGCGGAAATGGCGGTGCATTTCTTCGGGCGGGATATAGATGTCTGCATATTTGGGCGGCGCATCCTCGCGGCGGATCAGTGGCGTGGTCAGACGGTGCGGATGGTTTACGTAATCGAAGCCGAAACGGCCTTTGACACAAAGGCGTTCGGAATTTGATGGTCCATTGCGTCCCTCGACAGAAAGTATCTTGTTGTCCTTTACTTTGAAGGTGAGCTGGCAACCGACGCCGCAATAGGGGCAGACGCTCTCAACCTGCTTATCAGGTAAGATTTTGCCGACGCCATCCGCCGGCATAAGCGCACCAGTCGGGCAAGCCTGGATGCACTCGCCGCAGGCAACGCAGCTCGAAGCGCCCATTTGATCATCGAAATCGAATACAATCTTATTGCCGATGCCACGCCCCGCCATGCCGATCACGTCATTGACCTGTACCTCTCGGCAGGCGCGAACGCAGCGAGTGCAATGAATGCAGGCGTCGAGATTAACTGCCATTGCTTTGTGGCTGGTATCCGGCGCCGGTGTTTGGCGGGTAGGGAAACGGCTCGCCGTTTGGCCCATTTCCTCGGCCCAGTGCCACAGCTCTGAATTGGGATCATGGCTAGATTCACGCGGCGGCTGATCAGCGACTAGCAGTTCCATAACCATTTTACGCGCCGTCTCCGCCCGCTCGGTCATGGTATTTACCACCATGCCCTCGGTGGGTGTACGGACACAGGAGGCGGCAAGCACGCGCTCGTCCTCAATCTCGACCATACACACCCGACAATTGCCGTCGGCACGGTATTCCGGTGCTTTGGAATAGCAGAGATGGGGGATGTCGATACCGGAGCGGGCAGCACATTGCCAGATCGTCTCGCCTAGCTCCGCTTCCAGGGGCTTGCCGTCTAGGATAAAGCTGATCTTGTCACTCATGTTAAATCCTCAGGAAAATACTTTAGCACCATCAGAAGGGGATTGGGCGCGGCTTGCCCGAGGCCACAGATCGAAGCATCCATCATGGTCTGGCTTAGCTCGGTTAGTAGAGGGCCGTCCCATTCGGGCGCTTGCATCAACTTGACTGCTTTTTCCGTTCCAACTCGGCATGGAGTGCATTGGCCGCAGCTTTCATATTCGAAAAAGCGCATGAGGTTAAGCGCAGCAGCGCGCAAATTGTCCTGATTCGAGAGCACAATCACCGCCGCAGAGCCAATCAGGCAGCCCTCGCTTTCTAACGTGCCAAAGTCGAGCGGGATATCACCCTTGGATGCGGGGAGAATTCCGCCAGACGCTCCACCCGGCAGATATGCCTTAAAGATGTGGCCTTCCGCCATGCCGCCACAATATTCCTGAATTAGTTCGTTAACGGTTATCCCAGCGGGTGCCAGCTTTACTCCAGGGTCTGCCACCCGGCCCGAGACGGAGAAGCTACGCAAGCCCTTGGATCCGTTTCGACCCTCGTTGGCAAACCAATTGGCCCCGCGCTCAATGATGTCGCGCACCCAATAGAGGGTCTCAACATTGTTGATTAGTGTTGGGCGGCCGAACAGGCCAACCTGCGATGGGAAAGGCGGTTTATGGCGTGGCTCACCGCGTTTACCCTCGATGCTTTCAAGCATCGCCGATTCCTCGCCGCAGATATAGGCGCCAGCGCCGCGCCGGAGGGTGATTTTTGTATCTTTGGCGAGGCCGGCATTTTGAAGTTTGGTAATTTCCGTCTCCAATATGTGGCGAATGCCAGGATATTCGTCGCGCAAATAAATGAAGCATTCTTCAGCTTCTACCGCCCAAGCAGCAATAAGCATGCCTTCTAGGAAGCGGTGTGGATCGCGTTCCATATAATAGCGATCTTTGAACGTTCCAGGTTCACCCTCATCGGCATTGACTGCTAGCAATCGCGGTTTTGGCTCGGCGCGGACAAAACGCCATTTGCGTCCTGTAGGAAAGCCTGCGCCGCCTAGGCCACGCAAATTGCTGTCCTCCAGAATCGAGAGGATATTCTCGACGTTAAAATCTCCATTTAAACATGATCTTATCAGGCCATAGCCGCCATTTTTCATATATTGATCAATCTCAATATAGGTCGCGATCTCTGGCTCGGTTTGGCCGGCTTCGGCTACCTTCGCGACGGATTCGGGGCTTGCAGATACAATGTGGCGATGGCCTATTTCGGCCACCGGCGCGCATTCACAGCGCCCCATACAGGGTGCGCGGAGAATGCGAATTTTGGTTTTATCAAGACGCTCTTCCAGGGCCTGATAGAGTGATTCGGAACCTGCGATTTCACAGGACAGGCTGTCGCACACACGAATCGTCACTGGCGGCGGGCTCGTTTCTCCGTCTGCTACCGCGTCGAAATGCGCATAGAAGGTTGCGACTTCAAATACCTCCGCGAGGGACAGTTTCATTTCATGTGCGAGCGCCACCAAATGTGGGGTCGAAAGCTGCCCTTTGCTGTCTTGAATGAGATGAAGGTGTTCGATCAGGAGATCCCGTCGGCGTGGCGCTTTGCCGAGTAGTTTCTGGATGTCGGCAAGCGCGGCCGGGTCAATCTGGCGGCCCTTGCCTTCATAGCGCGCATTTCGCCGGCCTTTTCCAGGATGTCCGAACTTGCGGACCTTGTTTTCCGACGCTGCCATCTTGATCGCCCGTATTTGTTTTGGATGGGTAACGTCTCAAAATCACCTTAATTTGTAAAATCTATTATAATTATTATTCAATATAAAATAACTATCATTAGCAGGTGAAGATCTCATCTTCGCGTAATCCATCGACCAAGGCGAGCATGGCTTTGGCTGTTGGCGGCTGAGGCTCGCGGTCAGCGACCACCAGTCCCACCGTATAAGAGACTTCTGGCTCGACAAGATCAAGCGTCTCCGAGCCTGTGGGTAGGTCAAGCATATCAAGCACGTGGCGTGGTACGATTCCAGCCCATTTTCCTGTTTTTACATGGAGGCCGATATCGGCCAAATCGTTGGTTTCAATCTGTGGCGATGCACGGCATCCGGCGGCAGAGAAGGCAGCGTCAATGATGCGCCGATTTTGCATGTCGGGCGACAAAAGACAGAGCGGCAAATCTGCGGCTTGTCGCCAAGTAATTTTTTCAACTGGAGACTTACAATTATCAAGGCGTGCGCGGACTAAACAATAATACTCGCGGTAAAGTAGTGCTGAGGATACGCCCGACATGGGTTCATTGTTGAGATAGGTGATACCAAGATCGATTTCGAAATTATCGAGACCCTGCTGGATTTCGAGAGAGCTCATGGCGCGTGCTGCAATGGTTACATCGGGATAGTTCTCGCAGAAAGGTAGCGTCAGACGCGAAACCACTGGCAGTGCCGTAGGCACCACGCCGATGCGCAGCCGGCCATGCAGGCTACCGCGCATTTCACTTAACTCCTGAATCATGGCGTCCTGATCCGCTACTATCCGTTCAGCCCATTCTAGGACGCGCTGTCCCTCTGCAGTGAAGCCAATAAAATGCTGACCGCGCATCACGATCGGTATGCCCAATTCGTCCTCAAGCCGGCGAATTGCGGTAGATAGGGTCGGTTGGGCGATATTGCAGCGTTTTGCCGCGCGCCCGAAATGTCGTTCCTGGGCCAGTGCAATGAGATAATCAAACTGTTTGAAATTCATACTTTTCACTCATCCGCATCAGCTTGTGGAGGCTCTGCTCGGACCAGCGACAATAACTCCGCGTTGATTGACTGTTTACCCGCATGCTCGAAGGTTGCTGTCAAGCGGTTGCCGAGAGCAGACTGCACCCGTCCGAGGCCCCATTCAGGACGGGTTGGGTGTCGCACCCAATCACCTGGAGCGAAATGGCTGGTGGATCTGTTGCTCGACATTTTTCTAGGATAGCGCGCTTCACAGAGTCGGTCGATTCAAAGGCGGATGAAGGCCGTTAACTTTTCCTTGAACTAGCAATTCCCATCTTCATAAATAGTCTCTCTTGCTGAACGAGTTTAGAGTGGCGTTAAATCATAACGTGAATCGGTTGTATCTGACGAAACGTTGTGCGAGTGGGATCGATGACATGCCAAACATTTTTCGGTTATAGGAAAAGATAGCGCTTCGGTGCTGGCCATAAATTGGCAGAACCTTGGGTGGGCCAATTTGCCATGTTCTAGCGTTTCAGGAAGTTTTCCATTCAACTTTTCCTGAACCCGAAAAACTAGCTCGTGTGTTGAAAATTCCTGATCATCTCGGCAGAAACCGCGTTGAAGCACATGACTTTTGTTGATTGAACTAAAGGTGACCCGTGCTGAGAACACCGGCACCGGCGCGCTCACGGTTTTGGGCGAGATCGCGCTGAGTACCGCGTAAAATTTGCCAAACACAAAGATTCAATCCTCTAAAAGCTGTTTTGTAGTCACTTAGTCTAAATCGATATCTTCGCGATTTTGGGTAAATCATCAAACTTGTCACGGTATCTTGTCGAGCGGCGTTGAGATTCCTATACTCCGCGCCCGTCAGCAAGTTCGCACAGGGAAAATAAGAACACCGTGGCTCGCAAGAAAACTGTCAAAATTCCAAAAAACTACAAGCCAACGAAGTCCGAACCGTTCATGAATCCGGTGATGCGGAAGTATTTCCATCACAAGCTCTTGGATTGGAAAGCGGAGATATTGGAGGATACCGGCACGACGCTTGAGAAATTAAAGACCGAGACCGTTCAGGAAGCCGATCTGGCGGACCGCGCCGCATCGGAAGCGGAGCGCACCGTCGAATTAAGGACGCGAGAGCGAGCACGCAAGCTGATCTCCAAAATCGATTCTGCGATCCAGCGTATTGAAAATAATACCTATGGCTATTGCGAAGAAACCAGAGAGCCCATAAGCATCAAGCGGCTTGAAGCGCGCCCCATCGCAACCCTTAGCATTGAGGCTCAAGAGTTGCATGAGCGCCACGAAAGAACCCACCGCGACGAATAATATACTCCCAAACGCCGCATAATCTCATCTTCGCGGGTGCTCTTGGGATCTAGCGATGAAAAAGACACATTTAAGGAGGCCCTGAGGGCGTGTATTCTGCGGGTTGCTTGGCAGTCTCGGGCATTAAGGAGCCTAATGACTTCAAGGAAACAGTTTGGATAACGTTGATTATGATATGGGTTGTTGCCGCAATTGTTGGAGAATTCAATGCTGAGACGTGTCCAATTGTGGGCTAGAAAGGCTCGAGAGGAAGCGGAGAACAAACGAGATATGTTGAAGGAAGTGGCTGGGACATTAAGAGCTGCTGAACAAGGTGACGTAGATGCTCAAAATTTTCTCGGTTGGATGTACTCTCATGGTTCTGGTGTTCGAAGGTCTAAAGTTGAAGCGATCAAGTGGTATCGCAAGGCTGCTAAGCAAGGAGACAGCGACGCCAAGCAGGCGTTGAAAGAACTTGAAGCTGAATAACTAAAAACTTTAGAAGGCGTTAAGCATGAACCAGAAAGCAGAAAATGCAGTCGCTGCTAACCAATTTCATGCAGACACTGCTAAAGCTAATGAGTTATTCGTCGAGGCAGCGAAGCTATTCATGAAGAGCCAAGACCCAGAGTCAAAAAATCATGCACAGGCATGGCTCGAAGAAGGTTTTCATCGCCTTACTAGAATTATAGAGCATTATCCGTCCACTGATTTGGCGGTCAAGCTGATCAGCGGCCAGAGCGTTGGGGGTATCTCTCTTGAATCCTACGGTGAGGAAATTTCGCACTGGGACAAGTTTGGGCGCGCCAAGTCAACTTCAGTTGAAAGGGATATTTTGGATGAGGCGGCAACATTCCTTGGGCTGGATTAAATAAGCCTGAAAATTCACGATAGTTTTATTGTTCCTGCGTCAATATTACTGGTCCAGAAACCGGGTCTGTTAGTCCCAACTCAGGTGATATTTCATCAAGTAGGTGCCGGCCCGAATCAAGGGTTGCAATCATATTTGGTCTAGCATTAACCATCGCTGCTTCACTCTCCCAGAGGCCATAAGAAACATAGCTGCGGTCTCCAGTCTTGGCGAGAACATGTAGCGTTAAACCCTGCCAGGTTCGCGTTGCCTTAAATAGGTCTTCAAATGTCTGTTGTTGGCCTTCCTTAACTAGAAACCGGACGACGTTCGTATACTTTGTCATAGCGTTGATTGTTCTCCCTTGAAAAATCGAATTTATAGATTGGCGCAATTATACCTGTATGAAATTAATTGACCTTAAAAATTCTTGAAGGATCTTCTCACCGGCCTTTTCGTGCTCTTCCGTTTAGGGGCGGGGCAGTTTGGGTAGTGTTAGGTGCTAGGGGGGGGCGCAGGGTTTGGTGCCCATATCAGCCGGTACGCTAATTTCCACGAGTTCGAAGGAATCTGAGGTAGCGATTTCGTTATGTGGTGTATTGCCGGGGATATAGACACTATCGCCGGCTTCTAGCCGCTCAACTCTATTTCCTGCAAACTCAAGATCAATCCAGCCGGTCAGCATATATACGAACTGACCTTCGCAAAGGTGTGTGTGCCAACCCGTAGGTTCCGACAGGGCTTTCGAGGCAGATGTTACTTGAGCGCGAATGCGCCCGTTACTTCCTTTGGAGACACCAAGCTCACGATATTTCATCCATTCTCGTCGTCCAACCACGTAGTTGGCTTGTTCTTTCCTGGCAATTACGATGCGTTCTACATCCTCAATTGCTTGCGATTTATTGACTTTCGCAGTTGATCCCATGCTCATTCATCTCGCCTCATTTGGATTAAAGCCTGCAAATATATTGAATCTTAAGCTACTTGATGACCATTAACCGCTGGATGGTGACATTAAGCATGGATCATATGAGAAGCAGAAGCTGATGTCGCTAATCAATCTTTTGCGGACCCGCAGGATGCCAATGGGTTGTCCACTGAGATCATGAAATTTCTACAATGAATATAATGGCACGTGGAGCGGGCAGGCGTCAGATCTTTGGCATCCTATGGATGTGCTTCGCGTCTATGCTGATGTTTCCCGCGTCAAACGCTGCAGCGAAATTTCTAGCGGCAGACTATCACCTTATCCAGATAATATGGTTTCGAAGTGTGATTCACATTGCCTTTCTTTTGGTCATATTTTTACCAGTGCAAAGCTTGCCAAAGCTTTTTACTACACTCGACTTGAGGGGGCAGCTTTCCCGTTCGCTTGTACAAGTCGTTGCCGTTGCATGTTTTTGGGTCGCACTGATCTGGTTACCAATTACGAACGCTACAGCAATTGGTCTGACGGCCCCGCTGATGGTTGTGGTTCTCTCTGTTTTTTTGCTTGGTGAAAGAGTGAGAGCACCTCGCTGGATTGCCGTCGCAATCGGTTTCGTTGGCGCGTTGATCATCATTCGACCAGGCGGTGATGTTCATTGGTCGGTGGTATTAGTGATTATATCGATGATCCTTTATGCACTTTTCATCATTCAGACCCGCCGCTTGGCTGCTTTAGATGATCCTCGGACAACAGCTGTTTATGCAATGGTAGTTGCTTGCGTCGCATCCACAGTTTTATTGCCGTTTTTCTGGGTAACACCACAAAATCTAACCGATTTACTCGTCTTTACGGGCCTTGGATTCGCTGGTGCACTTGCACACATTGGGATGATTAAGGCAGTCCAATATACTGAGGTTTCGCTTGTAGCTCCGTTTGACTATTCCCAACTCATTGGGGCGGCAATACTGGGCTACGCGATTTTTGCAGAACTACCAGACCTTTGGACCTGGGTTGGTGCAGCCATTATCGTAGCCAGCGGCGTTTATGTTGCGCGACGGGAAGCAGCGTGCGCAAACAATTGACCCGATAAATTCTCAAAATCGCTTTGTGATGGCAGCTTGGCGCTGGCCCTTTTGGGGCACCTCAGTTACGGGGACACGCTCTTGCCAAGCTCGCTAAGGCGAATTTGTGCAGGGTTAGGGCAAAATGGAGAAAGTAAAATTTGATTGCTTTGCTCTCAGGTTGATTGTCTCGCCGTTAACTGAAAAAAAACGGGCCAATTCCCAAATTTTACCCGAGAGTATGATTTGCTGATTAACCGCCCCGCTCGGCCGATCCAATTGCCCGTTTGCTGGGTTCGGAGGAAGAGTCTTCGAGCGCTTCTCTCACTTGTGCGGTGTTCGGGCTATTGCGCAAGATCTTTTCATAAATCTCTTTACGAAGCACAGTAGCGTCTTTCGGAAAGGTAAATCCGAGTTTCACTGATCGCCCGCGTACTTCAACCACAGTGACTTCGATGTTGTTGTTGATCACTACGGTGTCGCCTATCTTGCGCGTTAAATAAAGCATTTTGCACTATAATGACGATTCTCGCCTCCGACATTAACGCGATTTTATAATTGGTGTAAGCCCTTATTAAACTTTCGAGACTTCACTACATTCAGCCGCCAGTTGCGGATGGGATGGATTTGGTTTGATGCTTCTAGAATTAACATTCCTCGCCAAGGACTGGGTAAGCCACAAAATCGATCTGGTTAACTCAGTCACGTAGCGTGGTTTTTTTGGCCTTGGAGCATGGCCGATTATTGGCGTTTTTCAGATCGTACGGGAATTTGAACAAGCTTCATTCAAATTTAAAATTTCGGCTAATCGCGTATTCTCCATTGTTCACCCGCTTCTGCTGTAGTTTCATCCCGTGCGAAACTTCGCTGGGGGACGGATTGAAAAAGATCGTTATTGGCATTACCGGCGCTAGCGGCGGGGTGCTTGGCATACGCACGCTCGAGGCCTTTGGCGCAGCTGGTGTGGAAACCCACTTGGTGGTGAGCCGCTGGGGTCAGCAGACCCTTGAGCATGAGACCGGTCTCCGGCTTGAAGATCTCCGGGCGCGGGCAGACATGCTATACAGCGCCGGAGATATGGCTGCAGCAATTTCGTCAGGCTCCTTCCGTACCATAGGCATGGTGATCGTCCCATGTTCGATGCACAGCTTGGCGGCTATCGCTCTTGGTATGAGCGAGAATCTCGTTCACCGAGCGGCGGATGTAGTGCTTAAGGAGCGTTTGCCGCTGGTCCTGGTGCCGCGCGAGACTCCGCTGAACGATAACCATCTTGAAAACATGTTGCGCCTGAGCCGCATGGGAGTGCGTATCTTGCCGCCCAATCCGGCTTTCTATAATCATCCTCAAAGCGTCGAGGATATTACCGATCATATTGTCGCCCGTATCCTTGATCAGTTTAGTGTTTCGTCCGATATTTCGCGGCGTTGGGACGGTGAGATGAACCGCGTTCGGTAAGCTTGAATGTTGACTTCGAGCAGGGGGGAAGTCGTGAAGAAGACAGATAAGAACAAGAAAATTGGCTGGGGCGTGGTTGGTTCGACAAGCTGGTCCGAGCACACTTTTTCACCGGCGATCGAAAAGGCGCGAGGGGCAGAACTGCGCGCCGTGCTTGCGTCGACACGGAATAAGGCCGCGGCTTTTTGCCAACGCCATGGTATTGAAAACGGCTATTCTAAGCTTGAGGAATTTGTCGCTGACACTTCAATTGACGCGGTATGGATTGGCGGGCCAACCCATATGCATAAAGACCACGCAGTGGCAGCGCTTAAGGCAGGTAAGCATGTTTTGTGCGAGAAGCCGATGGCAATAACACCGTCGGAGTGCCGTGCTATGATGCGTGCTGCTAAATTGGCGCGCCGCAAGCTGAATGTAGCCTATAACACTCGCCACAGCCCGAAAATCCAGCAACTGCAAAAAGACTGGCGAGCTGGCCGTTACGGAAATCCAGTGCATGGGCGTGCACATTACTATTATCCCTATCCGGCCAAACCTGGCGGCTGGCATTCGCGAGAAAAACAGGTAGGGAGTTGGGTTTTCAATGATATCGGTACTCACTTGATAGATCAGCTACGATGGTTTTTGGGCGATGCCAAGAAGGTCATGGCGGCACACAAATCGAGCCCGAGTTGGGGCTACGGAACGCCGGATCATGCTGTGGCTATGATCTCCTTTAAGAATGGCTCTGTTGGCACGTTGAGTGCGTCCACCGGCATGGCACCGGGGCGCTCTCGCCTTGAGTTTTACGCCGACAACGGTTTTGTCATCATCGATAATGGTATGATGGGCACAGAGGGGTCTATTACCACAGGGCTAAAGGGCGGCAAGGAAAAGACCGTTAAGCTACCTTTTTCGCCTACATACAAGCTGCAAGTCGAGGCATTTGGGCGTCATATAATGTGCCACGCGCCCTATCCGCTTAATCCGGAAGACGGCTTGGAAAATGTTAAACTCATCAGCCAAGCACGGGGCTGGTAATTAGGAGGAACAAGAACGATGGCATCGGACGAACTGCATTATCTTACAGGCCTAGAAGCCGGGCAGCGCATCCGCAGCGGCGAGTTTTCCTCGGCCGAGTTGACCCAGGCAATGCTGACGCGCATTGAAAAATTAGATGCCGAGCTCCATTCGTACGCTACCGTTTTGCCGGAGAGTGCTATGGCCGAGGCTGCCGAGGCCGATGCGGCGCTGGCCAAAGGCGAGAATCGGGGGCCGCTCCACGGCGTGCCACTCGCCGTCAAGGACCTGATCGCCATGAAGCATGTCCGCACCAGCGCCGGCATGCCGATCCTCAAGAACCGCATCACCGATCATGACGCTACTGTGGTGACACGCCTTCGTGCCGCTGGAGCGGTCATTCTCGGTAAGCTGGAGTTGACTGAAGGCGCTTACGCTTCGCATCACCCTGACGTTACCGCCCCTGTCAATCCCTGGAATTTTGACTATTGGACTGGCGTCTCCTCGAGTGGTTCTGGCGTGGCGACGGCCGGCGGGCTCTGCTTCGGTTCACTTGGCAGTGATACCGGAGGCTCTATCCGCTTTCCCTCGCTCGCCTGCGGTACCGTTGGTCTCAAGCCGACATTCGGTCGGGTGAGCCGCTATGGTGTCTGGCCGCTATCCGAAACACTTGATCATATCGGCCCGATGACGCGGAGTGTCGGAGATGCGGCAGCGATGTATAACGCTTTGGCTGGCGAGGATCCGCGTGACCCAACGACCCTCACCGCCCCGGTGCCGGATTTCCTTGCAGGACTCGAGCAGGGCGTGCGCGGGCTTGTAATTGGCGTCGATGAGGCCTTCAACAGCCGCGATGTTGAGCCCGAGGTTGGGGACGCGCTGGGCGCGGCGATTGAGGTGCTTCGTGGCGAGGGTGCTGAGATTCGCCCAGTTACATTGCCGCCTTATGACGATGTAGTTGATAATTGGGTGGTGATTTGTGGCGCCGACGCCGCGGTAACCCATGCCGATACTTATCCTGCGCGCAAGGAGGAATACGGTCCGGTTATCAGTGGTCTTATAGACACAGGCCATGATGTGACGGCGGCAGATTATGCTCGCGCAACTATCATGCGGCAGAATTTCTCTGGCGCCTTGGCGAAGCTATTCGACGAAATCGATATGATCGTGGCGGCTTCATTCGTTGTGCCGACGCCGCGACTCGACGCAATGGACGACCTAATGGGCGCGCCCGGTGCGTTGGAGCGACTGATCCGCTTTACCTGCCCGTTCGATCACAGCGGCAGTCCGACACTTTCGTTGCCATGCGGTTTTACTGACGCAGGTACGCCGCTTGGCTTTCAATTGATCGGGCGTCATCTTGGTGAGGATCTGCTGCTTCGTGCCGGTCACGCTTACGAGCGCGCTACTGTTTGGAATTCACGCCACCCGGACATCTAGTCATGGCCGCGAGTAACGCTGCACCGCCCTGCCGGGGTGCGGCGGAGATTGTTGATGCCGTTGTCGCTGGCGAGACCCGCGCGATCGACGAGACGAATGCGGCCTTCGCTCGGATCAAGGCGCGCGATGGAAGGGTGCGTGCCTGGCGTTGGCTCAATACTGATTTTTCACGTTCGCTGGCATACGCGGTTGACGAAGCACCGGTCAAGGGACCACTTGCTGGCGCAGGAGTTGGCCTAAAGGACATAATTGATACCAAGGATTGGCCGACAGAGAACGGCGTCGATACCGACAAGGGGCGGCGACCCGGGACGGATGCCACTGCTGTTACTCGGTTGATCGCAGCAGGCGCGGTGATCTTGGGTAAGACGGTAACTACCGAATGCGCTTTTCTCCACCCCCGCGAGACAGTTAATCCGCATGACCCTGAGCGTACACCCGGCGGTTCCTCGATGGGGTCGGGTGCGGCGGTTGGTGGCGGGATGGTGCCGCTCGCCCTAGGCAGCCAGACTGTTGGCTCAGTATTGCGACCGGCTTCTTTTTGCGGTGCCTGGGCTATGAAACCAAGTTGGGGGCTTATTCCGCGGACCGGCATGCTTCAGCTTTCGCACTATCTTGACCATATCGGTGTCTATGGCCGCTCGGCTAGAGATTTGGCGCTCGCCATCGATGTCTTATCTGGCGACGATGGCCACGACCCGGCGAGCCAAGGCGTAGCTCCTAGCCGCCTGACCGCTGGTCTCGGCGCTCGTCCGCTCAATAGGCCTCGCTTTATTTTTCTGCGAGATTACGCTTGGCCGGAAATCGAGCCGTCGAGCGCCGAGCTGTTTGGCAATTTGGCTGAACAGTTGAAAGCACCAACAGCCAATATGCCGCCACTTTACAATGACATATTCGATATCGCGCAGGACGTGTTAGCGCGTGATGCGGCGTTCAATCTCGGGCAGCGCTACCGCAAAGCCGGTGATTTGATATCGGCGCCCCTACGTGAGTGGGTTGTGCGCGGTTTTTCCGTCGGAGTGGAGCGATATTTAACTCAGATGAATCGCTTGCAAAAAATGCGCGTAGCTTTTCCAAAGGTGATTAGTGAATTTGATGCCGTTATCGCACCTGCTACACCCGGTGAGGCGCCAAAAGATCTCACCAATACCGGTAGTCCTAAATTTAATCTCCTTTGGACTTCCATTGGTGTGCCGGCGGTCAATGTGCCTGCGCTCAAGGGGCCAGCGGGTATGCCAGTCGGTGTACAGGTAATTGGTCGGTATGGCGCCGATCTCGAGACATTGCGAGCTGCTGCGTGGCTTGGGCACGAACTTGGCGCAAAAGTCGTAGACTAGTACCATTGGTTTCGCGACCCATTAAGCTGACCATGGTTGCGCACTCGGAGCACCTAGTATGAATCATTCTCCCCCATTGTCCGGCTATCCAGCGCTTGCTGCTGCAACCCGTCCGAGGCATATTATCGGGAGCCCTTTTCAAGGAGAGCACGTATGACCGCCTGTATTGTCGGCTGGAGCCACACACCGTTCGGAAAACACGAAAACGATGATGTTGAGTCGTTGATCATCGAGGCGGCAAAGGGTGCATTGATCGATGCTGGCCTCGAAGCCACGGAGATCGACGAGATCTTTGTTGGCCATTGTAATGCAGGCTTTTCGCGTCAGGAATTCACGGCTTCCCTCGCACTGCAAGCAAGTGAGGATTTTCGCTATACGCCGGCGACACGTGTCGAGAATGCCTGTGCTACCGGCAGCGCAGCCATTCATCAGGGCATCCGAACCATTGAAGCCAAGCGCGGCCGTTTCGTCCTTGTCGTTGGCGTCGAAAAAATGACTAGTACCAAGGGAGCTGCCATTGGTGAAAATCTACTCCGAGCCTCTTATGTAAAAGAGGAAGCGGATATTGAGGGTGGCTTCGCTGGCGTGTTCTGCACCATCGCTGATAATTATTTTCAGCGCCATGGAGATCAAAGTGATGCGCTCGCGAAGATTGCCGCAAAAAACCACAAAGCTGGCGTGCGCAACCCATTGGCGCAGATCCAGAAGGATCTTGGCTATGATTTCTGTCGCGACGTTTCGGACAAAAACCCGCTGATAGCAGGCGGACCGCTAAAGCGCACCGATTGCTCACTTGTCTCCGATGGTGCAGCTGCACTCGTGCTAACCGATGTTGAGACTGCGCTTCACATGCCAAAGGCGGTAATTTTTCGTGCGGCGGCGCATGTCAACGACTTCCTTCCGATGAGCCGGCGAGACATTCTCATGTTTGACGGCTGTGAGAAGGCCTGGGGTCAAGCGCTCGGTGATGCTCGCCTCACCCTTGATGATCTTGATTTCGTTGAGACCCATGACTGCTTCACCATCGCCGAGTTGCTTGAATACGAGGCCATGGGCTTGGCAAAGCGCGGCGATGGCGCCCGTGCGATCCATGAAGGTTGGACCGAGATGGATGGCAAACTTCCGGTCAATCCCTCTGGTGGCCTCAAATCCAAGGGCCACCCGATCGGCGCGACTGGGGTCTCTATGCATGTGCTGAGCGCACAGCAGGTGACTGGCACCGCTGGCGGTATCCAGGTTGAGGGCGCGAAACTTGGTGGGGTCTTCAACATGGGCGGGACGGCCGTCGCGAATTTCTGCTCGATTTTGGAGCCGCTTAGATAGTGCCTGTGCACTAAGTACGTCCCTTCTTTAAAATCATTCCTAATTGCCGGAGAAGAAGGTTCTAATACAATTCCGCTTTGTCATCCACTGCGTGGCCTTGCTTCGGAATCAGCATACTGCGCTCATAGGTCATGAAAACCGTACCGTCCTCTTTATGTCCAGTGGTTTTAACCGTGACGATGCCCGCGTTCGGGCGAGATTTTGATTCGCGTTTGCTCAGCACTTCAGACTCGGCGTAAATCGTGTCGCCGGCGAAAACCGGGGCGGTCAGCTTGATATCGTTCCAACCGAGGTTGGCGATCGTCTTTTGGCTGACGTCGGAGACACTCATGCCAGCGACCACAGCAAGGGTGAAAGCGCTGTTGACTAGTGGTTTTTCGAACTCGCTGTTCTTCGCGTAATCAAGATCAAAATGGAGCGGGTGCTTGTTCATGGTCAAGAGAGTGAACCAAGTATTGTCAGCCTGAGTCATAGTGCGGCCAGGCCGGTGCTCATATATGTGGCCAATCTCAAAATCTTCGTAATATCGGCCGTAATCCTCACGATATCGATTTGGCCCGACCTCTTTCATGCGTGCTACCATCTTTTATCTCCCCTATTTACAGTTTGGTTAGATTAATAGGTTTGTGGCAGATGGAGCACGTATAAGTCCAGATGACCATCGGCTATTTCTTGATTCGCCGGGGAGATCTTCGCTGGGTGGAGCCAACTTGAGTTCCAACTTGATTGTTCCCGTGTTCTTATCAGCAAGTTGAGTTACACACCAAAGCCTCGCCACGCTGATCTCGGCAGTGAGTAGCGTCATACCGTTTCTCCGGAAATCTTCTGGTGAATAGCGATTGCGCGTTGCATGGCACGTACCACCGGTATCTCTACCACTTTGCCGTCAAGCAGTGCCACTCCGGCATTGCTTTCTGCATATGCAGCGAGTACCCGTTTGGCAAAGGCGATGGTCTCCGCATCAGGCGAGAAAACGTCGTTGATCGTTGGCAATTGAACAGGATGGATCGCTGCCTTGCCGGTGAAGCCCATGCGCTGGGCGAGGCGCGCTTCACGCCGTAATCCGTCGTTGTCATTTATGTCGAGGCTCGGTACATCGATCAGGTCAAGCCCGGCGGAGGATGCTGCGTGCACGGCGCGTCCCCGAGCGTAATGAAGCGCTTCCCAATCGAGACTGGAGCCGAATTCGGCGGAGAGATCGGCACCGCCGAATAGGAGAGTGTCTGTACGTGAGCTGGCAGCAGCGATTTCCAATGCTGCCTCGAGCGCTCGGCTGGTCTCGATGATCACCATTAGGTGTGTGGTTTCGTAACACGCTTCGTCCAGCATCTCCGCAACCCAGCGGACTTCTTCGGGCGATTCGATTTTAGGTAGTGCTATAGCCGGTGGTGCGGCGCCGAAATCGATTAGCGTTAGCATGTCACGCATGCCCTCGCGTGTTCTGATCGGATTTATTCGGATGGCGCGTGATGCTGTTTCGCCGAGAGCAGCGTCATGTAGAGAGGGAATCGCCTTGTTTCGAGCTTCAGTTTTGAAATCCGGTGCAACGCCATCCTCCAAGTCTATACATACCATGTCAGCGTCGCCAGATAGCGCCTTGGCGAAGCGATCGGTTCGGAGACCGGGCGTGAAGAGCAGACTGCGGCGAAGGATAGGAATGCCTGTATTCGTCATATATTTTCCTCAGTTGCGTGATCGTGCGCTTCAGTATGGTTAAGAATTTTGCCTGAATAGTCGGCGCTGGCAATATCACCGTCAATACAGTCGCGTCGGTTTTCGCGAACACGCGCATGGTTTCTCGCTGGATGATAGAATTTACCTTTGCAGATTGATCGCTCGCTAGAACTCTTAGCCGCATGGCTGGGGCAGAGCGGATTATAACTGCACCGGTCTTTCTCACTTCGGATTCTGCAGCTACGATCTCCGAACGTATGCTCAATATATTTAGTGACTTGTTGATGCACCAAACCAATTGGGAGAGAAAGTAATGACATCAGGCAACGAAATCTGCCGCATGGATGCGGGTACCTTGGCAAGCAAAGTGCGGGCTAAGGAGCTTTCGCCGGTCGAAGTGATAAATGCCAGCATTGAGCGCATGGACAAGCTTGAGCCATTACTGCATGCTTTTTGCACGCCAGGTCCGGAGCAGGCGCGCGCCGCAGCGAGGCAGCTTGAAGCTGACATTATGGCTGGCAAGGATCCTGGAGTGCTTGCCGGCGTTCCTGTAAGCATTAAGGACCTAGTTTGCACGAAGGACCTGCCAACCGTTTCCGGATCAAACGTATATAAGGGTTTTTGCGGCGGTGTTGATGATGTGGTGGTTGAGCGTCTTCGGGACGCCGGGGCCATCATCATCGGTAAGACCAATGTGCCGGAATTTGGCTATTCCGGGGTCGGCCATAATCCGGTGTTTGAGACCACGCGCAACCCTTGGAACCTGCAGCGCACGCCTGGAGGCTCCAGCGCTGGCGCAGGGGCAGCTGTAGCCTCCGGAATGGGACCCTTCGCTATTGGTAGTGACGGTGGTGGCTCGGTAAGAATTCCGGCTTCATTCAGCGGCATTGTTGGTATCAAGGCTTCTATGGGCCGGGTGCCACTCTGGCCTGGCACTAAAGATGAGACCATGCCCGGTGTCTCAAGTTGGGAGAGCCTAGAGTGCATTGGTCCGATGAGCCGTACCGTTGCTGATAGCGCGCTTATGCTCTCCGTTATCTCTGGCCCCGACATGCGCGATCGACGCACGCTTCCTAAAGCTGAGTTTGATTGGATGGAATGTCTGCAAGGTGACCTCAAGGGATTACGCGTTGCCTATAGTGCAGACTGGGGCTATGCCGCGGTAGATCCCGAAGTGCGCGAGGTCGTTGGTAATGCGGTGAAAGTGTTTGAAAGTGAACTCGGCTGCACCATTGAAGAAGAGAATCCGGGTTGGGAAGATCCTTATGAAGCTTTCTGGGGCTTGGTCGCTGCTGAGACAGATCTCGTTGGCATGCGCAAACTGGTCGATCAGCATGCCCATCACATGACACCGCACCTAGTTGATTTTCTTAATACTCCTTGGACGGCAGAGCAATTGACTAGCGCCGTGATGGCGCGAAAGGGTGTCGCCAATAAGGCAGCAGAATTCATGTCTAATTACGATCTTTTGCTGACACCAACTCTCGCCGTGCCGCCCTTCGCACTACATATTCAGGGTGTAGAAAAAATTGACGGCCAGATTGTACCGCCTTTTCAATGGCTCGCATTTACCTTCCCGTTCAACATGACCGGTCAGCCTGCGGCATCGGTGCCGGCGGGTTTTACCAAGGACGGATTGCCGGTGGGCCTGCAAATTGTTGGTCGTCACCTTGATGACCCAGCAGTGATTCGCGCCTGTGCTAATTTCGAGATGGCGCGGCCATGGGCTGACAAGTGGCCCGAGTTGTTGGGCGACATGGGGTTGTAGTGAAGGTCGATTGTTGTGACTGGTCGCGTCTTTATCACCTTACATGAGAAGTGGAGAAGTGGCGGCAGTCAAAGCCGTCTGGACAAGAGGCTGGTGTGGCAGGTTCATCTCATTGCAAACGATGCGATGGAACCGGCGCAAGATAGTTTAGTCATATTTTGAGCGAGCTAGCCCCGCAAATCATAACCCTGACACTGCTTAGCGGAGCGATCGTTGGCTTATCCCTAGGCGCGTTTGGCGGAGGTGGGTCTGTACTTGCTGCACCCTTGTTGCTCTTCGTGGTTGGCGTCGATGATCCACATGTCGCGATTGGGACATCAGCCGCTGCGGTAACGGCAATAGCGTTTCTCAGCCTATTCGGTCATTGGCGTGGTAATCGAGTCAAATGGCCATGTGCTATTGTGTTCGCTGTGTCAGGGTTTGCCGGCTCACTTGTTGGTTCGAGTCTTGCTAAAGTTACTCAGGACGATGTCTTGTTACTAAGCTTTGCTGCTGCGATGGCAATGATCGGAATTTCCATGTTCCGAAAACCAATGAATGCCGGAAATTCGGATGTTACCCTTACGCCGAGCCTGGTGCTCCGCCTCGCTCCAATGGGTCTGTTGGTTGGAACTGCGTCGGGCTTTTTCGGAATTGGGGGGGGGGATTTTTGATCGTGCCGGGGTTGATGTTGGCGTCCGGAATGACCATAGCCAATGCCACGGCTTCGTCCCTCGTATCGGTGACCATATTTGGTGCGACTACTTCGGTTAATTATGCGATCTCCGGCCTGGTGGACGGTCGTTTGACATTACTGCTCCTAGCTGGTGGCGGAGTTGGTGGAATTGTCGGCATCCGTCTCTCAAAGTGGCTCGCTGGTAGGCCCCGCACGGCGCGCATTGTCCTCGCGATTATAATTCTAGCCGCGTCAGTATTTGTCGCTATGCAAGCCGGTCGTAATCTGTGGCACACCTAAATGCTTAGTGTTCAATAATCGCCTAAAGAATCTGCATAAGACGGGCTCAGTTATCCAAGGTTGCCGGTCCGATAAGAATAATTGAGATAATTTTTTCTGATAGCCCTGATATTAGCCTCACAACATTGCGCATCCATTTTCAATCGAAATATAGATGCAGCGAGAATAGTATTTGCCTTTTAGTTTATAAAGAATCACAAACAAGACCTCCTTATTTTTAGGTACAGATCGGGTTAATAAATTTTTAAACTCGTTAGAACGGGCTTGCCAATCAGACCAGACGACAGCTACTTACAATGCACCTGGATGCTTCATGTTTTGGTGCCTTGTTGCTGACGCCAATACAAAAAAGGGCTGAATTGCACTCGATGACTGAATATTTCACAGCACTTGCTGGATATTTTGATCGGCGCCCGAAAACGCGGTTATGACGCCGCGCGGTTATCGTCACGTCGCGGCTGCAGTCCCGGTAACCATTCCCTACGTGAGACGTTCCGAGCATGGCGTTTACTGGTGGCTTGGTCGTGCGCTTGGTGAACTGGTGCGCCGCTCGGGCATTTCTAAACAGGAGATCGACGGACTGATTGCAGCCAGTTATACGCTCCGCCCCGATAGTGTTGTTTCACTCACCGAGTATTTTGGTCTGACGGTACGCTGGCTTGAGGATTTGCCTATGGGTGGAGCATCGGGGCCGGTCGCCCTGTGCCGTGCCGCCCGCGCGGTCGAGGCGGGAGATGCAGAAATTGTAGCCTGTATCGCCGGAGATGTGCTAGGCGGCGCGGCTTTTGGAAAACTTATGGACAATTACAGTAGTTTTTCCCGCGACGCCGTGCTGCCCTATGGTATCGTTGGCCCCAACCTACCCTTTGCGTTGATCACCCGCCATTATATGGAGCGTACGGGAGCAGTACGCGAGGATATGGGTCGTATCTGTATCGCTCAGCGTCATAATGGTCATTATTTTCCCCACGCGCTCCTCAAAAACCCACTCACCATGAAGGAGTATCTCGCTGCTCGCCCTATTGCGGAGCCACTTCACCTTTTCGATTGCGTCATGCCATGTTCCGGCGCGGAAGGTTTTCTCGTGATGAGCGAGGACCGGGCCCAAGCAGGTGGCTTACCCTATGCAAGTATTTTAGCCGGTGTTGAGCGGTACAATGCTTTTCCCGAAGACAAGGTGCAGGTCTCGGGTGGCTGGCCAATGGACCGGGATAGACTCTACGCTGCTGCGGGCCTTGGCCCCGGCGATATGCACTTCCTCCAGGCCTATGACGATTACCCGGTTATCGTGATGTTTCAATTGGAGGGTCTCGGTTTCTGTGAAACAGGGGAGGCACCGGAATTTGTCCGCGCGGTCGATCTTACCGCCGACGGGGTTGGTCTTCCGCTCAATACCGGTGGCGGACAACTCTCTCTTGGCCAGGCTGGTGCGGTCGGTGGCTTTGTTGGGATAACTGAGGGCTTGCGTCAGGTATCCGGTCAGGCGCTCGGCCTCCAAGTGATGAATGCTACAGTCGGGCTGGTTTCTGGTTACGGGACGGTGAATTTTGATCGGGGGCTTTGTTCGTCAGCGGTGATTTTAGCTCGGGGTAGCGCATGAACCTGTGCCTGCCGCATTGCCAAGTTTGCGCCCGATCGCATTGGCCGTCGCGCGAAATTTGCCCCCATTGCCTTGGTCATGAGATTCAATGGACCGAGATAGAATCGAGTGGAAGTGTGGTGACGGCGACGCTTCTGCATCATAGTCTTGAGCCCCGCTTTCGTGAGCACCTGCCGGTTTGTGTCGCGACTATTCAACTTGATTGCGGCGTGTGCGTTTTGGTATATCTTGAACCCGGTGACCTCGCTATTGGCAACCGTGTTATCGTATCTACCGGCACTGGGCCGACTGGGCAAGAAGCGCTAGTGGCAAAGTCTGTGACACGCTAAGCTAAATATTTTGGGGGGAGGATCATGGCTCGAGGACCGGAACTGCCGAGTGTGGCACAACTGCTTGAGATCGCTGGGGATTTCGGAATTGATATGACACCTGAACGGGCTGCAGAATATCGCGTTACCATGGCAGGGGGCATCCGTGCCATGCGGCGCATTGATGATCTTCCAGAAGACCAGCCAGAAGTGAAATATCCGCGCACCACCGGTCGTCGTCCGAAACCCGAAGAAAACCCCTATAACGCTTGGTATTGGGTAACAGATATTAAGGGGGCAGCGGACGGACCCTTGAAGGGGGAACGTATTGGTATTAAGGACGTTATCTCCGTCGCTGGCGTCCCGATGATGAACGGGTCGCGTGTTCTTGAAGGCTATGTGCCGCAGATTGATGCCACAGTCGTTACTCGGTTGCTTGATGCCGGCTCGGTGATTGTCGGCAAAACTGCGTCTTCTGACTTTTCCTTCTCCTCTGGAGGTCATACCAGTGCCTTCGGGCCGGTGCGGAACCCCCATAAACCAAGTCACTCACCGGGCGGTTCGTCCAAGGGTAGCGGCGCCGCAATCGCGGCTGGCGATGTAAAGATGGCGCTCGGTGGCGACCAGGGAGGTTCGATCCGCATCCCTGCCGCTTGGTGCGGCGTGGTTGGCTTCAAACAGACTCATGGTTTAGTGCCCTATACCGGTTGTATGGGCATCGAGATGTCGTTCGATACCGTCGGACCAATGGCAGACAGCGTCGAAAATGTTGCGCGCATGCTTTCGGTGCTCGCGGGTCCGGATCCGCTCGACCCACGCCAGCGGGGTGTGATCCCGGATGACTACGTGGAGGACTATCTGCCGGCGATTGGACAGGGTTGTGAGGGACTCACCATAGGCGTCGTCGAGGAGGGTTTTGGCCACAAGGCGGATACTTGGCCAGATCTGCAATTTTTGCCGAGCGACCGCCGTGTCGATGCAAAGGTGCGTGCAACTGTAAAAGGCATGAAGCAGATGGGCGCCAAGGTACGCAAGGTCTCCGTACCGATGCATTACGATGGTATGCGTATCTGGTTTGCCCTCGCGGCGGAGGGTGCAGTTGATGTGATGCATCACCGTGCTGGTCTCGGCTCTAACTGGCAGGGCTATTACGACACACCGCTGCTTGATCATGTGGCGAAGAGCTTGAAAGCGCGGCCTAACGATATCCCGATGACGGTGATCAACGTCCTCCTTATGGGCGAGTATCTCCGCCGTCATTATCACGGACGCTATTATGCCAAGGCGCAAAATCAACGCGGCTCACTTGCAGCCTCCTATGATGCGGCGCTGGAGGAATGCGATGTTCTTGTCATGCCGACAATTCCACAGCTTTCCGGACCGATTCCACCGCCGGACGCGCCGTTCAGCGAATATATGTTTCGTTCGCTCAATATGCTCAACAATTGTCCACAAATGAATGCAACCGGTCATCCTGCTATCAGCGTGCCCTGCGGCATGATTGATGGCCTGCCGGTCGGGCTACAGATCATCGGCCGGCATTTCGATGACTTTACAGTGCTACGCGCTGCCGATGCTTCGGAGAAGCTCGGCGATTGGCGCAAGAGATAGAGGGCGTGTGATCACGATGAGTTACCGTCTTGGCATCGATATTGGCGGCACCTTTACAGACTTTGCCCTATTCGACGAAGCGAAGGGCAAAATGTGTATCCACAAGCAACTCACCACTTCGGACGATCCCTCCCGCGCAGTGCTTGAAGGTTGCACCCATTTGCTGAAGCGCAAAGGGGTAGATTTTGCTGATGTCGATACCATCGCCCATGGCACCACGTTGGTGACCAACGCGGTGATTGAGCGGCGCGGCGCGATAACTGGCATGCTGGTTACCGAAGGATTCCGTGACGTGCTCGATATGGCGCGCGAGACGCGTTATGATCTGTTTGATCTCCGACTTGCCTTTCCGGACCCACTCGTGCCGCGCCATTTGCGCCGCGAGGTGGCAGAGCGCGTGAAGTTTGACGGTTCGATTGAGACGTTGCCGGAGAAGGCAGAGCTACTCGCCAGCATCGCTGATCTGGTGGAGAAGGGAATAGAAGCGCTCGCTATTTGCTTTCTCCACTCCTATGCCAATCCGGCCCATGAGCGTCTCGCGCGCAAAGTTGCGGAATCCAATTTTCCTGACCTCTATGTCTCCACTTCGGCAGACATCTTTTCCAACATGCGCGAGTTTGAACGCTGGACCACTACGGCTGTCAACGCCTATACGCAACCACTGTTCGACAGTTATCTCGCCCGTCTTGAAGGCGGTCTGCAGGCGGCTGGCTTCTCCGGACGGCTTCTGGTGATGACCTCTTCTGGCGGTATGCTGGCGCCCGAGGCAGCTCGGCGCTACCCAGTGCGTGCGCTCGAGTCCGGCCCGGCGGCGGGAGCACTGATGTCTGCCTATCACGGGCGGGCGCTGGATATTCCCAACCTCTTGTCTTTCGACATGGGCGGGACCACAGCGAAGGGCGCGCTGGTCAACGGGTATCAACCGCTCAAACAATACGATATGGAGGTCGCACGGTTGCACGACTTCAAGCGCGGTAGCGGCCTGCCGGTTAAGGTGCCGGTAATTGATATGGTCGAGATTGGCTCGGGTGGTGGCAGCTTAGCGGAAGTCGATGAGCGTGGCCTCATTCGCGTTGGACCGAGAAGCGCCGGTGCTGATCCGGGGCCGGCCTGCTACGGTAAAGGCGGAAGACGTGCGGCCCTGACCGACGCCAATCTCCTGCTTGGCTACCTCGATGCGGAATTTTTCCTTGGTGGTGATATGATGCTTGACTGTGATGCAGCTCGTGCCGCTATCCAGAAACATGTAGCCACCCCGCTCGGCGTGACGGTGGAGCGCGCGGCTTGGGGAATACACGAGATCATTAATGAAGATGTTGCGCGCGCTTTCCGTATACATGCCTCTGAACGCGGCTTCGATTATCGCGGTGCAAGTATGGTTGCATTCGGCGGCTCGGGCCCGGCCCACGCCATGGCCGTGGCGCGCAAGCTGAAGATTTCACGCGTCATCTTTCCCGCCGGAGCTGGAGTGATGTCGGCCTTTGGCCTCTTGGTCAGCCCGCTTGCCTTTGAATTGTCGCGCTCTGAGCCCTGCGTGCTGGCCGAGCTCGACGAAACACGTTTTGCCGAGCGCTTTCGGGTCATGGGGGAGGAAGCTTCGGAACTGCTGCTCGCCGCTGGCGTCAGCGCGGCCAGTATTCGCCACCGGCGCCGGCTCGATATGCGCTATCAGGGGCAGGGCTACGAGATCGAGGTGGCGCTGCCGGAGAATTGCGCTTTCGCCGACCTGCCGGCGCTGTTCCGCAAAACCTACGCCCAAACTTTTTCCACCAGCATGTTGGATGAACCTCTCGAAATCGTTACTTGGAAAGTTGAAGCGGTTGGGCCGGAGGCGGCATTGACCGACGGTTTTCGCCTAGAGGATTCGGCTGGTACCGGCCCTGCACAAAAAGGTAGCCGTCAGGCATATTTTACCAACGGGTATACCGATTGCCCGGTCTACGACCGTAGTTTGCTCGAACAGGGAGCTGCAATCACTGGACCAGCGCTGATCGAGGAGCGTGAATCGACTTGCGTCATCGGTCCGGGAGATTTGGTGCGGGTGGACGAGATGCGCAATCTTGTCGCCGAGTTGGGAGAAAGCTAATGGACGCCATCGCCCTTGGCATCATGTGGGATCGGTTGATCTCGATCACCGACGAAATCGTTTCCACTCTGGTGCGTACCTCCTTTTCGACTATTGTGCGCGAGGCTTACGACCTCACTGCCGTGATCACCGACGCAGACGGTCATCTGCTGGCACAGGGCAGTTGGAGCGCGCCGCCTTTCATTGGCACCGCACCTTTGACCATGGCCCACACCATGAAGAAATTTCCGCCGCATACGCTGAAGCCTGGCGATGTGCTGGCGACTAATGATCCCTGGATTGGTACCGGCCATATGTTCGATATCACCGTCATGCGTCCAGTGTTCAAGGGCGACCGGCTAGTTGGCTATACTATGAGTATCACCCATTTGCCGGATATCGGCGGTACCGGGTTTGGCGCGACAGCAACGGAAATTTATCACGAGGGCTTGCGCCTGCCGCTCTGCAAACTGTTGAAGGAAGGCGAGGTCAACGAATTTCTGCTCGAACTGATCGAGGCAAATGTACGCGTGCCGGAACAGGTTTTGGGCGATGTGATGGCTAATGTCGCCTGCAACGAGGTGGGCGGACGGCAGTTACTCGAATTCATGGAGGAGCAGGATCTCGATGATCTTACTGACCTATCAGTCGCTATTCGAGATCAATCAGAGCGTATGACTCGCGCTGCCATAGCTGAAATTGAGGATGGCACCTACTGGAACAGCCTTCAGATAGAAGGCATCGACGAACCTATCACGCTCGCCTGCCGCATCGATGTCGAGGGTGAGAGAGTTCATATCGATATGGCGGGAACAGACCCAGCGGTGGAGCGCGGCATCAACGTGCCTTATTGCTATACCAACGCAATGTCGCTCTATTCCCTGAAATGTCTAACCGTTCCTTCCTTACCAAATAATGAAGGCGCGACTAAACCGATCACCGTAGCGGCGCCCGAGGGCTGTATACTCAACGCCCAGCCGCCGTCGCCGACCGGTGGGCGACACATCATCGGCCATTTTGTTTCGCCACTTATTTTTGGTGCCTTGGCTGAGGCCGCACCGGACAGCGTGCAGGCTGATACCGGCATGCTCGATTTGATGAACTTCGTTGGCACACACAAGAGCGGTCGCGGCGTTTCAACAATTTATTTCGCGTCCGGCGGATTCGGCGCACTGCAAAATCATGACGGTCCGCCGACTTTACCGGGTCCGTCGAACATGGCGGTGGTGCCGGCGGAGGTGTGGGAGAGTGTGACTAGTACGCTCATAGAAAAGCGTACGCTGTTGCCGGATTCGGGCGGGTCAGGCGCGGCACGCGGCGGGCTTGGCCAAGAGGTCGTCATCCGCAACGATTCCGGACATCCGATGACCGTGTTTTCTATGGCGAACCGCTGCGAATTTCCACCACTCGGCCTGCTCGGCGGCAATGATGGGCCTTTGCGAGAGCACCTCATCAATGGCGAGACCGTACACCCCAAGGCTCGTCACGTGCTTGCGCCGGGAGACCGGGTCACACTGAAACAACCCGGCGGCGGTGGCTTCGGTCCCGTAGCCGAACGCCCGCGCGATAAAATAATTGCGGACGTGCGGCACGGCTTCGTTAGCATTGAGGGTGCAAAACGTGATTACGGCGTCGATGTAGACGGGTGAAGTCTATGAGCGCGACCTGCTACAGCCCTTCCTGTATCTTCGACGGCGCCGAAATTTCTTGTGCCGCCGATATGTTGTATCAGGGTCAGAGTTATATAGTTGAGGTTTGGATCCCGTTAGCGTCGGTGGCGCGGAGAAAGGCGTCTAACTTTTCGGTGCGCGCGCTGCAGGTGGATGCAACTCTGAAGGACATTGTGCTTGGAGTGCGCCGGGTCTGGCGCAACGGCGATTGGTGCAGCGCACAGATCTATGATCGCCTTCGCCTCATATTTGGTGCTATCGTGCTGGGCTCCACCAACCTGGAGAAACCGGATAGCACGACTTTCGTCGATCCTGGATTGGCTGGTGAGGTTGATGGGTATAGAAATTTGATCTTGGCGCTGAGCGATGACGAAAACCGGTGAGACTCATATCGAAGCCTTGCGCGATGGGCGCAATGTGATTCTCAAGGGCGAAAACGTTTCCGACGTCACGACCCATGCGTCCTATCGCAATTCGGTGGCGACATCAGCCCTTCTATATGATTTCCAGGCAGCGCCAGAGAATGTCGAGGCGCTGACATACATCTCTCCCGACAGCGGTGAGCGGGTAAGTCGCTGCTGGCAGCTCTGCGAGAGCTATGAAGAGCTGCGTGCGCGCCGCGCCGCGCTCGAAAGTTGGGCAGAGTGCCATTTCGGTTTTCTGGGCCGCTCGCCCGATCACGTCGCTTCCGGTCTTGCTGGGCAGATTATGGGGATCGAGGTGTTCGAGCGTTGGAATTCCAGTCGGGCCGGCGCGCTCAAGGATTACTACCGTTACGCTCGCGACAAAGATCTTTACCTTAGCTATGTGATTATCAACCCCCAGGCCGACCGTTCCAAGGGTGCGGGTGAGCAGGATGACCCCTACCTTACTGCACGCATCGTTGATGAAGATGCCGAGGGCATCACCGTACGTGGCGCCAAGATGCTTGGCACGAGTTGCATCATGTCGAACGAGGTCTGGGTAACAACGATCCAGCCCCTGAAGGAGGAGGAAGGCGTTTACGCTCTTAGCTTCGCTATTCCAATGAACCAGAAGGGCTTGAAGATTCTTTCGCGCAAATCCTACGAGGAGGCAGCGGTCTCAGAGTTTGATAATCCGCTTTCCTGCCGCTTCGACGAAAACGATGCAGTGCTTTATTTTGATGATGTGAAGGTACCGTGGGAGCGGGTGTTCATAGCCGGTGACGTTGAGATGTGCGGCGCACAGTTCCATGGCACGCCGTCTCATGTGCATCAGAATTATCAGTGCCAGATCCGCCTCAATGTAAAAATGCGCTTCCTCACTGGCCTGGCGCATAAAATCGCCGAGGCCAATGGCGTGATCTCAATCCCTTCAGTGCGTGAGATGCTCGGCCAAATGGCTGCAGATGCGGCGTTAGTTGATTCCATGTTGAATGCGATGGAAGTCAAGGGTAGGCATTGGGGGCCTTATTACGTGGTTGATCGCCACACGCTCTATGCTGCTCAGGTGCAGACCCAACAACTTTATCCACGGTTCATCTCAGCGCTTCGAGAGTTGGCAGGCGGCGGTATGATCATGCTGCCGTCATCGGCGGAGGATTTCGCCAATCCTCAAGTTGCAGACTATATTCACCGGACCCAGGGCTCTCCGGTGTTTACGCCCGAGGAGCGAGTAAAATTTTTTAAATTAGCATGGGACGCTGTTGGCAGTGAGTTCGCCTCGCGTCATCTGCAATATGAAATGTTCTACGCTGGCGCCAGCTTTGTTACAAAGTCCCATTCATACCGTACCTACGATTGGGGAGAAGCGGCAGACCTGTTCGGTCGCATGTTCGATAGCTATAGCTTGGTGGATTCACTCGGTGGTGCAAATGATGCATAGGGGAGATCAAGTGATATGGCGATAGATAAGCAGCACCTTGAATTTCACGCCCTAGATTTGAATTCAGGGTGGGAGACCCCAATTGGCTATCCTAAGGGTATTGAGCAGAAAATTTTGGCGGGTAGTTTGGATGAGGAAAACAAAACCGGGGGGCGTTCGCGTCTTCTCCGCATCCAGCCCGGAATACATACTACGGCGCCATTTCGCCACGATTACTGGGAAGAGGTCTACCTGCTATCGGGCGATTTGACAGTCGGTAACGATGCTGATGGCAGGGGGGGCGAGAGCTTTAAGCCTCCGACTTATGCCTGCCGCCCACCGCACACCGATCACGGACCATTCAAATCAGAAGGTGGCTGTGTGATGTTTGAAATCCACTACTACGACCCGGCTTAATATTGTGCTTTAGCCGTATATTTTGCCTTTCATCAAATAAATTGTCTGCGTTTCGATGCCCTTAATTTCAATTAAGTTTTAGTAATTTATGCCAATACGGCGCTACTAATTCTCCAGTGGGTTTTAAGGGGGGACAGAATGACGAAGTATGCGGTCGATCTAGCGCGGATGGCGTTAGTCAATGTGGATATGCAGGTCGCCTTCGTTGAGGGCACGCCACTTTCCGCGCCGAACGGCGTAGCGCTTCTGCCGATTGTCAATCGTCTGGCGGAGGCGTGCCGCCGGGCGGGCATGATGGTGATTCACACAAGGCATGTCACGCGCCCCGATGGTAGCAATCTTGGCACTATGGGCGAGCTTATCGACGCGGTGCGCGAGGGATATATTATGGACGGCTCGGAAACTGCCAAGCTGCATCCTGGGCTTGATATAAAAGAAGGCGATATAGTCCTGGATAAACCGCGCTATGGCGCCTTCAGCGGCACCGATCTTGATAACCTGCTGCGCGCTAATGGTGTTGATACCATCATAGTGAGCGGAATTTGCACGAACATTTGCTGCGAGACGACAACCCGGGAAGCTGGAATGCGCGATTATCATGTCTTCTTTATGGAGGACGGCACCGAGACCTTTCCTGCCGGTGGCCTCACGGTCGAAGAGATCAAGAGGGCAGTGCATACCACTCTTGGCCTCGCTTTCGCGAACGTGATTCCCGTCGCCGAGATGATCGCGCGGATCGGCAGAGCTTCTAGAAAGGCTACGGCCGCCGAATAACGATTATTCAGCCGGCGATTGGCAGTGACATGATGTCGTATCCGTGGGAGATGCGGCGATTCAACACTGGATCTTCCAGTTCGAACTCGAAACGTGGTGCTGAGGCTATGCCGCCGATCGCTGGCAGCGTGCCGCCAAACATTATCGTGCCTGGTGTGAGAGTGCCGCCGCTGTTCGTATAGCGAGCAATAAGATCATCTGGCGTTCGCATTCCTATTACGCTGCCTTCTTGATATAGGCACCGATCGCCATTTACCACTCTCCAGGATCGCAATATCAGTTCATCCCAATGTTCTGCGACTTCCGCATATGGCCACGCAGTGTCGGCAAGGGGCTTGTCGCACATTTGTTTTGAGACGGTTACGCCGTAGGTTTCAACATCCCGGTCTGTATGATCGGAGCCGGCACCGACATAAAGACCATGATCGGATTGAAAAAGTACAAATTCTACTTCCCCACTCGATTGGTCGCCGCTTGTTTCTATCGTACTTGCCGTGGTGAGGCGGGCTGCAGCGACGCGGTAGAATAACGGTGTAGCGGCGGGACGCTTGACGCCGAGTTTTTCGAGNTCAGCGATATGAACCTCCATCTTGGCACTATCCCGCCCCGTCCACCCGGCAATAACCGCAGAATGAACGGTCATATCNACACTTTTTATAGCGTTGCAANTATGTAGAGTGAGGGAGAGGCTTTTGCCAGAAGTCATGTTTTTTCCTTCCCGTATAATCTTTTTATTGCCAAGAAAAACACCTAGTTCCACCATTTTGTACCCGAGGTCTTGAAGATTGGTGCTAATAAGCGCAAATTCAACTCATTGCGGAATTATGGAGCATCACCGATGTCCATCATACGGCATCTCATGTGGGCCGCATTCAAACGCGCCGCATCAGACCCCAAAGTTCAAAAAAAGGCAGTCACGACCGCGGTCAAGGTTGACGAAAAATTAACCAAGACCGCGGATAAGGTTGTCGAGTTTGCTGTTGAAAAGGATCCGATGCGTGAAGCTGGCCGAGCGTTCGGCAAGCTGTTTTCAGGCAGCAACGATAAGGGTTAACAGGTTGCCCAATATTATCAATCTCTAGCCTACAGGAATATATCGCCGCCGTTGGGGCTGAGGCATTGGCCCACATAATGATCACCATCGCTTGAAGCAAGGAATACGTAGGTTGGTGCGATCTCATCGACTACGGCGAAGCGTCCACGCGGAATAGTCTGGCGGATAGCTTCGAGTATGTCTTCGTCCATACCATCAAGAATCGGTGTTGTCGTTGCGCCAGGAGCGACACAATTTACATTTACGCCGCGGTCGGCGATCTCAAGAGAAAGAGAGCGGGTGAAGGATACAATCGCAGCTTTGCTCGCAGTGTAATGCGCCAACCCCGGTGCGCCCTTATAGGCTAGTTGTGATGCAGTATTAATGATCTTGCCATGACCTTGGGCGTACATTAGCGGCAGCACCTTATGGGTCGTGAGAAAGACGCTGCGTAAGTTAATTGCGATCATTTCATCCCAGTTTTCTACGGTCATCTCGTCAACCGTTACCGTACGACCGATGCCAGCATTGTTAACGAGAATATCAACATGGTTGAAGGCTTCGATGAAACTATTAACCATTTCGGCGTTCTCGTCTGCTTTGGATACATCTGCTTTGATCGCTATGGCTTGGCGGCCGCGTTTATTAATCTCTGAGACCACGGCTTCAGCATTGCCTGCCTGGGACGCGTCAGGATAATTAATTGCCACGTCAGCGCCTTCCTCGGCAAAAGAAATTGCGATCTTTTTCCCAATGCCACTGCTGGCGCCTGTGATCAAGGCAGTTTTGTCTTGTAGTTTGCCCATGACGGGTTCTTCCTTCCTTATTGTTGGTCGGAGCCTAGCAGCTTTTGGCTTCCCTCCAGAAGCTTCCGCATTTACCGATTAATCCTTTGTAATACCGGGCACGACCACCAATTGTAACTCGTTATCTTCACTGCCTGATTTCTGCTGCTCGGCGTTTTCATACTGGGGAAGGAGTTATTGGCCCTTCTAAAGCCGCTGAATACTGGCGATATACACCTCACCAGTGTTCTGTGTTCGGTTTTTTCTGCCCACGTTGGCACATACGGCTGATCAAAAAACCGGGCTGAGACAGGCGCTGTCGGTTGAGCTAGTCTGATGTTAGAAATATAACTTACAAAACCATAACGGAGGTATGACATGAGCGCACGCGGCCCCCTTACGCCGAATGGCGTCCAAGCCGTCGCGGCGGAACTCGCTGGCCAGCCGGTTGATGCAGAAAAAGCAGCGGTGCATGCGGAGGTGTTCGAGAACATCATGCAGATGATTGAAACCTTGCGTGAATTGCCGATCAAGGGTGTTGAGCCGGCGGTCATTTACCGACCGGTGGAGCGTAAAGAGGGAGAAGGGTCATGAGTGAATTGACTGAACTTTCTATTGCGCAATTGTCCGTCGCCTATCGCGAGAAGTCACTTTCCCCTGTTGACGTCACCGAAGCCTGCCTTGAGCGTATCTCGGCGAAAAACGATAAGATAAACGCCTTCGTCTTGGTATGCGCAGACGAGGCACGCGCCGAGGCCAAAGCCGCCGAAGCGGAGATCACTGCTGGCAATTGGCGCGGCCCTCTGCATGGAGTGCCAATTGGTCACAAGGACCTTTATCAAACGGCTGGCATCCGCACGACGTCCGCGTCGCGTGTGCTAGAAAATCATGTTCCAGACGAAGACGCGACCTCTGTTGCACGCCTCAAGGAGGCCGGGGTAGTAATGCTTGGAAAGCTTAATACCCACGAATTTGCCTATGGCCCGACAAACGATTCTTCTATGTTCGGACCCTGTCGCAACCCCTGGGACACTGAACGGTTCAGCGGTGGTTCGTCGGGCGGTTCGGGAGCAGCTGTGGCACTCGGCATGTGCGTTGGTGCAACTGGCTCGGATACTGGTGGTTCGATTCGCATTCCGGCTGCCTGTTGCGGCATTACTGGCCTGAAGCCAACCTATGGTCGCTCCAGTCGTGCGGGTATCTATCCGCTGTGCTGGACGATGGACCATGCCGGACCAATGACCCGTTCAGCTGAGGATGCGGCGTTGATGTTCCAGCCTATGCCAGGAGTAGACGGGCGAGACGCCACGGTGCCTGACCGACCGACGCCGGACTATGCCGCCGCGCTCACCGGATCAGTTAAGGGCGTCAGGATTGGCGTGCCAAAACATTATTTCTTCGATCGCGCCATGCCTGAAGTTGCTAACGCAGCCGAAGCGGCGCTCAGCGTGCTTGAAGGAATGGGTGCCGAGCTGCACGAGGTTGATATCGCTCATATTGATCATGCGGCGGCAGCGGCAATGGTGATTTATCTTTCCGAAGGCACTGCCTATCACGAGGACCACATTGCCACTATCGGCGAACTTTATACCGATCAGGTGCGACTTTTTCTTGAGCTAGGTAATTACGTCCTAGCTAAGGACTATCTCCATGCCCAGCGTTATCGCACGCTTCTCGGCCATGCCATGGCGGATGTTTTGGCGGAGGTTGACGTCATGGCGATGCCAACTTTACCCCTCACCGCACAATTGATCGGCCAAGAAGCTATCGAGATTCGAGGTCAATCTGAATCCGTTTTCGGCGCGATTTTGCGCAATACGGAGCCGTTCGACTTGACAGGCTTGCCAGTGTTGTCGGTACCCTGCGGGTTCGATGCTGATAGTATGCCGATAAGCCTGCAGATCGCGGGACGACCATTCGACGAAGCCAAGGTGCTCAATGTTGGCCACGCCTTTCAGCAGTCAAGCGATTGGCATAGCCGCCGTCCGCCGGACTGACGTTCTCATTGATGGCTTCTGCCGCGCCGCGCAAGATTACTAAGCTTCTCGTCGCGAACCGCAGCGAGATTGCTATTCGTGTCATTCGTGCTGCATCTGAGCTTGGTCTTCGAACGGTTGCAATTTATTCCCAGGAGGATCGCTTCGCCCTTCACCGCTTCAAGGCGGATGAGAGCTATTTGGTTGGCCAAGGCCTTGGGCCAGTTGAGGCTTATTTGAATATCCAAAGCGTGTTAGGTATCGCTAAGGAAGCCAAAGTAGATGCGATTCATCCAGGCTATGGGCTACTTTCGGAAAATCCCGACTTTGCGGAAGCTTGCGAAGAGGCAGGCATAGTCTTTGTAGGACCTAACCCAGCAGCGATGCGTGTCCTTGGCAACAAGATATCGGCGCGCCAATTAGCCCAGAAGGCTGGTGCACCGGTAATGCCTGCGACACCGCCCTTACCACGTGATATCGAAACCGCCAGCGCGATGGCGCAAGAAATTGGCTATCCAATGATGCTTAAAGCGAGTTGGGGCGGCGGTGGGCGCGGCATGCGTGAAATCGAGGGGGAGGCGAAACTCAGCAGTGAAATCGAAGCGGCGCGGCGGGAAGCGGAAGCTGCTTTTGGCAATGACGAAGTCTATCTCGAAAAACTGGTACGCCGCGCCCAGCATGTCGAGGTGCAGATCCTCGGCGACTGTTACGGCAATCTTGTGCATCTCCATGAGCGCGACTGCACCATGCAGCGGCGAAATCAAAAAGTCGTTGAGCGAGCACCTGCACCCTACCTTAATAGTAAACAGCGCGCGTCTCTGCACGACACGGCGGTGCGTATCGGAGATGCTGCAAATTATAGCAATGCTGGCACGGTCGAATTTCTGTTGGATGTCGACACGGGTGAATTTTATTTCATCGAGGTCAATCCGCGTATCCAGGTTGAGCACACGGTGACCGAAGTGGTCACAGGTATTGATTTGGTAAAAGCGCAAATTCGTATCGCGCGAGGGGCAAAGATTGGCAGCGACAATAGTGGAGTGCCGCAGCAGGAGAATATTACCGTTAACGGTCATGCCATCCAATGTCGAGTAACGACGGAAGATCCGGAGAATAATTTTATTCCCGATTATGGCCGCCTTATAGCCTATCGCGGCGCGACCGGATTTGGTATTCGCCTTGATGGCGGAACCGCTTATTCCGGTGCTGTGATCACGCCCTTCTATGATTCGCTGCTGGAGAAAGTGACCGCTTGGGCGCCGACGGCAGACGAAGCAATCCTTCGCATGGACCGAGCGCTTAGGGAATTTCGCATTCGTGGCGTACGCACCAATCTAGTGTTTCTCGAGGCTCTGCTCGGCCATTCCAAGTTTCGCGGTGGCGAATACACCACCCGTTTTATAGACGAAACGCCAGAACTCTTCCATTTTGCCAAGCGGCGCGACCGGGCGACGCGCCTCCTTCGCTTTATCGGCAATGTTATCGTCAACGGCAATCCCGAAGTAACCGCCCGCACGGTCGTTGAGCCGACAATTATTCCTGTTAAGCCAGATAATCTTGCTGTTGATCTACAGGCCGGGTCGCGGCAACGTCTTGAAGAACTTGGCGCGAGGGGTTTTGCCGATTGGATGTGCGATCAGGATCGGGTTCTGGTTACGGACACTAGTCTCCGCGACGCCCACCAATCTCTACTCGCGACGCGCATGCGGACCCATGATTTGCTTGGCGCGGCACCGTCATATGCCCATCTTCTGCCTCAACTTCTTTCCGTGGAGTGTTGGGGAGGGGCAACTTTTGATGTCGCGATGCGCTTTCTCAAGGAAGACCCGTGGCAGCGTCTGGCCCAGTTTCGGGAGACGATGCCTAATCTCCTTCTGCAGATGCTGCTACGCGGTGCCAACGGAGTCGGTTACACAAACTATCCGGATAATGTGGTCCGCTATTTCGTGCATCAGGCGGCGGAGGGCGGTGTTGATCTGTTTCGTGTATTCGACTCTCTCAATTGGGTCGAGAATATGCGTGTCGCCATGGATGCCGTAATCGAGACGGGAAAGTTATGCGAAGCGGCGATATGCTATACCGGTGATATCAGCGATCCCGCGCGCTCGAAATACGATCTTGACTATTTTCTCGCTATGGCACGCGACCTGGAGGCGGCGGGCGCACATATCATTGCAGTCAAAGATATGGCTGGGCTTTGCAAACCCGCGGCGGCAACTACTTTGATCAAAGCGCTCAAGCAGGAAACCGACCTACCAATTCATTTTCATACTCATGACACCAGCGGTATCGGAGCGGCCAGTATCATGGCGGCTGTTGAGGCCGGAGTTGACGCGGTCGATCTAGCGATGGATTCGCTATCCGGACTTACTTCACAGCCGAGCTTTGGCTCGGTCAACGCTGCGCTTATGCATACGCCGCGAACCACCGGCCTCGATCAAGATTCGATTCACGCAATATCTCATTATTGGGAGCAGGTACGGCGCGGCTATTATGCGTTTGAGAGCGACATCCGCGCTGGAACCTCGGATGTATATGAGCACGCTATGCCAGGCGGGCAGTACACTAATCTGCGCGAACAGGCACGGGCGCTTGGAATCGGCGATGAGCGCTGGCCGGAAGTGGCTGCGAGCTTCGCTGTTGTGAACGAAATGTTCGGTGATATTGTCAAAGTTACCCCGACTTCTAAAGTGGTTGGAGACATGGCACTCCTCATGGTGACAAGCGGTTTAACAGCGGAAGACGTTATCAATCCTGAGCGTGAAATCGCTTTTCCAGAATCTGTCGTATCATTCTTTGCTGGCGATATCGGACAGCCTCACGGCGGTTTTCCAGAGGCATTGCAGAAGAAGGTGCTGAAGAACCGCGCACCCATGTCGGTGCGCCCTGGGTCGGTTCTGGCCGATGCTGACCTTAAGGCGTTACGCACTGAAGCAGAGCACAAAGTAGGCCGCCAAATTCGGGACACTGAATTCGCGTCTTATCTGATGTATCCGCAGGTCTTTACCGACTATGCCTTGCACCGGCGACGCTATGGCGATGTCAGCGTTCTCCCCAGCCGCACATTTTTTTATGGCATGCTGCCTGGCGAGGAGATTACTCTCGATATCGCACGTGGTCGCCAGTTCATCATCCGTTTCCTCGCGCTTAGCGAGCCCGACGATAAGGGCCACCGCACGGTATTTTTCGAACTCAACGGACAGCCACGCAATGTTCAGGTTGATGACCTTGGGTCGGGTACGACACGCGAGGCGCTGCCTAAGGGAGAAGAAGGCAATGCCTACCATATTATGGCACCAATGCCGGGCATGGTGGTCAAGGTATTTCACACAGAGGGCGAAGAAGTTTCCCGAGGTGATGTTCTGTTCGCCATCGAAGCCATGAAGATGGAGACCGCAGTTCATGCCGGGCACGGAGGTTCAGTAAAGCGTATCTTGGTCCAAGCCGGTGAAACGGTTGAGGCTAAGGACCTTATGATGGAGCTGGCGGATTGACAGAGGGAAAGATGGATGTCGACTAAAACTACTGACTTGTTGCATTCAGCAGAAGCAGTTCTTTTGCGCGAGGACCAGGAGGGCATCGCGACGCTTACTTTGAATCGACCCAAATCTGGTAACAGCCTGTCGCACGAGTTAGTTCGCGCGATGCAGAGGGCGTTGGATGAGATAGATGGTGATAAGAGCATCCGCGTGGTCGTAATAGCGGGCTCAGGGCAACTTTTTTGCACCGGCCACGACCTAAACGAATCGATCGCTGCTATGGAGGATCCGTCGACCAAGCTTGCCGCCAATCGTGCCTGTTCTCGCATGATGCAGAGTATGCTTAAGCTTTCCAAGCCAATCATCGCCAAGGTGCATGGCGTAGCGACGGCGGCAGGCTGCCAGCTCCTGGCGACCTGTGATCTTGCCGTTGCGTCGTCAGAAGCGCGTTTTGCTACGCCGGGAGTAAATATAGGCCTTTGGTGTTTATCGCCGCAGGTGGCATTGAGCCGCACCATTGCGCCGAAGCATGCTATGGAGATGCTGCTAACCGGCAAGCTCCAAGATGCTGATACGGCTTTTCGGTTTGGCCTAATCAACGAGGTGGTATCGCCGGAGAAACTTGATGACCGGGTGGCGGAGCTTACCGCCGTGATCTCCAGCAAATCACACCATTCCATTGCAATGGGTAAGCGTTCCTTTTACCGCCAACTTACAATGCCGCTCGACGAGGCTTACGAATATGTCGACGAAGTGATTGTTCGTGCCATTCAATCGGAGGATGCTAAGGAAGGCATCTCAGCTTTTCTGGAGAAGCGTAATCCAGTCTGGAAGTAGCGTTAATTCTGTTTTTCGAAGGCGTGCACGATACTCATCGGGTCAGTAACGGCGATGACCATCGATATGGTGAAGATCACGGGGAAGAGCTTCTAGTCGATTATTTCTCTAAAACCTTCAAATATTACTTAGGCAAAATTAAGCGTTCTCGGTGGGATACCAGTATTCCGGTTCGGGACGCTCGAAATCTGCAGGGCGGTCGATAACTTCGATAATGGTGCCGCTCGCCGCTAGAGTATCGTAATAGCAGAAGCGTATCCGCTTCCAACGACCCTCTTGTATTGGCTCGAAGCCACGCGCTTGGAACGTCTCGTGACAAGCCTCCCAGGAAAGTCCAAGATCACTCAACATGACGCCAACATGTTGTACACCCTCTTCGTTGCGATCAAGATAATCGTGATAAATACTGGGTCCTGTAAGAGGTTGGATGATTTCCCAATTGAGTGCGCCGGTCCAGGCAAGCGCGAGGCGCATGCTGTAGCTTGCTGCTTCACCACGATAAGTGGTGCCGAACAATTCAGGCGGGGCATACTCATTGACCCACCAGGGGCCGATGCCGAGTTGATCAGCATAACGCCGCACCATGGCGTCCAGATCGCGCGTAACGATACAAATTTGCCGCGTCTCGGGAATGAGATCGTTGGGCAGTGGTAGTTTCATCGGGTCCGGGTTTGTCATGATTCTGGTTCCTTAAGGCTTAGGCTGCTGTATGGATAGCGCGCCATACACGTTCAGGCGTAAGTGGCATGTCAATCGTCTCCACGCCAGTGTCGGAAAGAGCGTCCAGCACTGCGTTGATAACGGCTGGAACGGAGGGGATGCAGCCTGCTTCACCGCAGCCTTTGACGCCAAACAAATTGTGGTTTGTGAGCACCTCGTTTGTAGAGAGGTAAAATTCAGGCATGTCGGCGGCGCGCGGCAGGCAGTAATCCATGAATGAGCCGCTTAGTAATTGGCCGCTTTCCGGGTCGTAAATGCATTTTTCAAAAGCTGCTTGACCTAGCCCTTGAGCAAGGCCGCCATGAATCTGGCCTTCAAGCAATTGCGGATTTACGACACGACCGAAATCATTGACAGCGGTATAGCTTTCGAGCGCCAACGCCCCGGTCTCCGGATCAATTTCCACTTCGCAGACATGACAACCATTGGGAAGTGTCGGATCGGCGATCTCAGATTGCGCGCTTTCGTCAAGTCCGGGGTCCATATCGACCGGAAGTTTGTCCGGGTCACGTGCGGCTTTGGCCAATGCCATGATGTCTATCTTACGGTCCGTACCAGCGACAATGAACTCGCCATCTCCAAAACGAATATCTTCGGGCGATGTTTCGAAAAGATGGGCAGCAAGTTTCTTGCCTTTCTCTATAATCTTGTCGGCGCCCAATTTGACTGCGACACCGACCATATAGGTCGAGCGCGAGCCGCCTGTGCCGCCACCCTGGGGCAGCGCGTCTGTGTCTCCTTCCTCAAAAACGATGTGATCGAACGGCACGCCGAGGGTTTCGTTGAGAAACTGGGAAAATACAGTGCCGTGGCCTTGACCAGAGGATTTGGTTCCGGCTGTGAGAGTCACTGTATTGTTCTTATTGAACTGGATGGTGACACTTTCGTTAGGATCACCCACTGTTGATTCGACGTAAAGCGCCATGCCGATGCCGCGAAGTTTTCCTTTATCTTTGGCCAAGGCGCGGCGTTGGGCGAAGCCGAACCAATCTGAATTCTTCAGACATTCGTCCAAATTGTTTTCGAAATGCCCGCAATCATAGACCATGTCTAAGGGTGTGGTGTAGGGCATCTGCTCGGCGTTGATGACATTGCGCCGGCGGATTTCGATCGGGCCAAGTCCCGTTTCGCGTCCAGCCTTGTCCACTAAGCGTTCAACGACGTAAATACTTTCCGGAATGCCGGCGCCGCGGTATGCATCGGTAAAGACTGTGTTGGTCAGTACGCCGCGCACCTCAGCATGGATCGCTGGCGTTCGGTAGGCATTGGCTAGCATTCGAGTATAGAGGAGAGAAGGGCTCACTGGGCCAAGATTGGAGACATAGGCGCCGAGATTGGCGGTGGTGCTGACGCGTATGGCGAGGAAATTACCCTCCACGTCCAAGGCGAGTTCGGCATGGGTGACATGATCACGTGCCTGCGTGTCGCTGAGGAATCCCTCGCTGCGTTCGCTCATCCATTTGACTGGGCGCCCAGTCTTTCGCGCAGCCCAGGCGACGAGTGGTTGTTCTGGATGGACCATATGTTTCATGCCGAAGCCGCCGCCCAGTTGGGGCGAGAGAATGCGGAGGTTCTTTTCTTCAACGCCCAGAATTTCTTGGATGATCGCTCGGGTCTCGAACACGTGCTGAGTGTTGGTGTGCAGAGTATAGCGACCGCTTGCTTCGTCATATTCACCTATAGCTCCGCGCGTCTCGATCGGGTTGACTATTAAGCGGCTGTTTACTAGGTCCAGTTCGACTTTATGTGCGGCCATTTGGAAGGCTGCATCTACCGCTGCACGGTCGCCATGTTCCCAATAAAAAGAAAGATTATTTGGCGCGTCTTCCCAGATTCTCGGCGCATCTGCTGCTTCCGCGGCTGCGGTTTCCACCACGTGTGGTAACGCTGTGTAGCTTACGGAAATCGCCTCTGAAGCGTCGCGCGCCTGGGTTACGGTTTCGGCGACGACCATCGCGAGCGCTTCACCGGCATGACGCACGCGCTCGGAAGGCAGCAGGTAATTCGGTGGGTAGTAACGCGGGCTGCCGTCCGGTCGGGTGAGGGGCACGAATGCGTCCATCACGCAAGGTACGGTGCCAAGACCGTCGGCCTCAATATCATCACCGGTGAAAATTGCGATGACTCCCGGCATTGTGCTGGCCGTAGAAGTATCGATGCTTACGATGTTGGCATGAGCGTGCGGCGAGCGCAGGAAATGAGCATACGCCTGACCGGGAATGTGGAGATCCTCCTGAAAGATTCCTTTTCCGCGCAACAAATTGTCGTCTTCCTTGCGCTTAACCGATTGCCCCACTCCGAATTTAGCCATGTATATCTCTCTGTTTAACGTTATTCAGGACTTGTGGGGGCGATGATAAGCGATTGCGCGTTAGGGGAGTAAGATTTTCTTTGACCCTTGATCAGGGCTAGCCCACTCTTAGGAACCATTTTGACTTACTAATAGGGGAACTGCCATGGGAGAGGCTACTTTAGAACAGCAGGTTGCGCGCTTGACCGCAATTGAAGACATCAAACAAATGAAAGCACTTTATTGTCACTATTGTGATAATGATTACGACCCGGAGGGTATTGGTGCTCTGTTTGTTGAGGACGGAATTTGGGACGGTGCTGATTTCGGTCGTTATGTTGGTAGGGCTGCAATCAAAGAGTTCTTTTCTGGTATTTCTGGCGATATCATTTTTGCTGGTCACCTTGTACTCAATCCGATCATCACGGTCGATGGTGACACTGCAAACGGTAAATGGTGGCTCATCATGCCGTGCACGACCAATTTAGAGAGCAAGAAAGAAGCACGCTGGTTGGCGGCGGAATATGACGACGATTACGTCAAGATTGACGGCAAGTGGTTGTTTAAGCACCTCCGACTCGATCTCAAATTCTTTGCGCCGCATCTCGACGGGTGGGTCGAGCAGACCTAATTGTTCGGACAAGTGGTCAAAAACTAACCCGGGCAGGCGGTGAAGCCTGCCCGGGTTAGTTTTTGAATAATTGAGGTATTTAGGACTGGCGTTTCATTGCTGAGGAGGCGCTAACATCGCCCTTGAATGGCCAATATACTTCTTGGTTCCCAGTAATACCGGACTGGCGAAACATGAGAATAAGAATTATCACAATGCCGACGAACACCTCGGCGGAACTCGTTGGGAGGTTAAGACCACTGACCATGCCGTTCTCTAGGCGCCTAAGAATGTCAATCAGGAAGGACAATACCACGACACCTACGACGGCGCCGGTCAGGCTTTGCATGCCCCCCAGAACCAGCATAGAGAGAGTGATGAAAGTCATCCCGAGGCCGAAGCTATCAACAGTTAACATGCCAAGAAAATGTCCAAATAGACCGCCAGCCATGCCGCAGAAGAAGGCACTGACAACGAATGCTAACAGTCGCTGACCGAACACGTTCACTCCCGCAGCTTTTGCAGCGACCTCATCGTCACGCGATGAGCGTAGTGCAAGCCCCCATTTTGATCTCGAATACAGAAAGGCGCCAACAATCGCGACTACAGCATAGGCGTAGCCGACCCATGGTGTTGTCGTTGTTGGCAGGCCAATTACTGAACTCGCGCCAGACGTCCAGGTGCTCCAGCGCAGATATATTGAATAAAACACCATCATTAAGGCAAAAGTACCAATTGAGGCGGCAATTCCTGAAAGGCGCATAATGGCGTAACCCGATATCAACGCGACGACCGCCGCCAAAAGGCCGCCCAGGAATATCGCCAGTACAAAATGATGCGAATTGTTCAGCAAATATACCGGTAGGCCGGGCATAAACATTTCACGGGTGTAAGGGCAGCAAGTTTGCCAAGCCGTAGCATAGGCGCCGATCATCACGAAACCGATGTGCCCGAACGAGATAATTCCCGAATTGCCAATAAAGAGATACAGCGCTGCGACAATTACTATTCGGACCAGACCTTCAATGAGGGTTTGGGCTAGAATTACATCGCCACTAGAATCGACTATGGCGACTATAATGAGCAGACCAAGGCTAAGCATAACCAGCGGCCAATACGTACGTAAGAGGCGGAGGAGGGGTGTGTTAGCTTCAATCATTAGACTCGTTCCTGAGAGGCTTTCTTTAACACCAGGCCCTGTGGACGCCATAGCAGGACGATAATCACAATTAGAAAGACACAGGCATCCCTAAAGGGGCGAATGTCTTCAGGCAATACAGCCGAAAGCACAACACTGGCAATGCCAACAGCATAGCCGCCGACTACAGCGCCCACGAGGCTGCCCATGCCTCCAATTACTGTAGCAATGAAGAAGAACAGCATAATTGGCACGCCCATTTCGAACGTGAGAACGCCTTTCTGGGTGACAAACAAAAGCGACATAATACCGGCAAGCGCACCGCTCAATATGAATGCCAAGGCGATTAACCGCTTCCCACGCACGCCGAGCATGCGCGCCATTCGAAAATCCTCCGCTGCAGCTCGCATTTGTACGCCAGCGCGAGTGCGTCGGAAAAACAGTACGAGCGCGATTAAGAGAATCCAAGTCACCGCAATGATGACGAGTTGCAAAATTTGCACGCCGACGCCGTCAGACAATTGTACTTGGCCAGTCAATTCAGGGAATAAATTCACCGCTTTTGGCCGACCACCATAAATCATGACGACAATGTTCTGTAACGTGTAGCCGAGCGCGAAGGAGACAATCATCATCGTTGCGGGCGAGGAATTCTGAACGTATTGAAAGATAAGAAAATATGTCAGTAGCGCCAGAATTACGACGAAAGCCACTATAATGACGATTACAAGGACAGGATGGAAGCCGCCAATCAATGCTGCAGCTACAACGGCGGAAGAAGGTACGATTAACGCGTATCCGCCGAGTGTAATAAAATCGCCATGGGCAAAGTTAATTAACCTTAGAACGCTAAACAGCAGCCCGATGCCAAGCGCGCCAAGGGCATAAAAACTGCCAAAACTGAGAGCGCTGATTATGGTCTGAATAGCAAAATCCATTAGAAAGTGACCCCGCCTTCTTGTGGAGTTCCTTCCTCAAACCCAAAGTAAGCCTGCCGTACCTTTTCTCCGTCCTGCAGGTCAGCTGTGTTACCCTCAAGTTGCATTTCTCCACTTCGCAACACATACAGCCGATCCGCGGATTTAAGCGCGCGCTCTGAACTTTGCTCGACGATTAAGAGGGTCAAGCCGCGGTCTCGCCGAAGCTCAGTCAACGTTTCGTAAACTCTGTCAACTAAATTAGGCGCAAGACCTAGAGAAGGTTCATCGATTGTCATGATACGTGGATTGGTCAGTAGTGCTCGGCCAATCACAAGCATTTGTTGTTCACCGCCAGAGAGCTTGCCGGCAGATTGTTTGCGGCGCTCAGCTAGTACGGGAAATGTCTCTAGGACGCGTTTGAAATCTTTTTCGATCTCTGCGCGGTCATTGCGGATTGTTGTCCCAATGCGGAGATTCTCTTCGACATTTAATGTTGTAAAAACATGGCGTCCTTCTGGAACTTGAGAAATCCCGGCGCGAGCCACCGTCTCCGGATTCATACCGTTGATTTTTTGCCCGTCAAAAATGATTTCTCCGCTGGTCGGATTTAGAACACCCGATATCGATAACAGAGTGGTTGATTTGCCAGCGCCGTTGGGACCAACGATACAGACAATCTCACCTTCGTCTACCTCTACTGATACATTGCGCAGGGCAGGTAGCCGACTGTAATGGACTGTTATGTTTTCAACACTAAGAAGCATATCTTATGAGTGCCCAAGATAGGCGTTGATGACTACTGGGTCGTTTTGAACTTCTGTTGGCGTGCCGCGGGCAATCGTTTTCCCTGAGTCGAGTACATGAATGCGTGCGCAAACGCCCATAATGACTCGCATATTGTGCTCAATTAGTAATACACCGCATCCGAAGCGTTCTGGAATTTCTCGGACCACTTGCATTATGTCGTCACATTCAAGGTCAGACATGCCCGCTGCTGGCTCGTCCAGCAGAACAAATTGTGGGCGCATTGCAAGAGCCCGCGCAATGCCGACGCGACGCTCATCGGTATAGGGGAGAATGCCCGCTGGCACATCTGCGCGATCATCGAGGCCTAGCCAATTGAGTAATTCCATGGCGTGCGCGTGCGCTTTCCTACGGCTATAACCTAAGCTGACAGCAGCAACTTCCACGTTTTCGCTTACCGGCATCTCGCGAAAAAGGCGACCAGCCTGGAATGTGCGTGCGATGCCTCTACGGCGGATCCCATGCGGCGTGAGTTTTGATATCACCTTTCCACTCAGTAATACGTCGCCAGAGGAGGGCGCCTGAAAACCGGTCATCGCATTGACAAGTGTAGTTTTGCCAGCACCGTTGGGGCCTATAAGTCCGAGAATTTCTCCCTGATGGAGGGTTTCTTCAACGGTATCGACAGCGGTTAAACCTTCAAATCGCACCGAAACTTGGCGCGCCTCCAAGGTTTGTCTGTTGCTGTTAACCGTATCAGACAAGCTTCCCACTCCGTTTTTGAAGAATTAATTATTTCCTTGAGCGCCTACCCAGTTAGACGCTGACCCTCTGCAGCGTGGGTTACCTAATTGAATGTCACCCGGGGAATCAACTGGAAAATAACTAGCCTGAAGAATTATTTCGTGGCAGTGACTTGCAATGCAAGCGTTTACGGCGACAATGCCCGTGACTTATAAAAATGACCAGAAGCATTCAGTTCGTAATAACCTGGGAGATCCGGAATGAAAAAGTTTGTATCTTTGTTGGCGGCTGGGGCAATGGCGTGCGGCATAGCCGCTACCTCGCCTGCACAAGCCAACGATGATGAGGTTGTGTTTGGTTTCGCAGCCTCGTCATCTGGCTGGATGAAGGCCTACAGTGGCCCTTCTACAGAAGCAGCGCTAATCGCAATTGATGATTGGAACGCCAAGGGCGGCCTTCTCGGCAAGAAAATTAGGGCCGTTCATGCGGACGCCAAAACAGACCGCGTCGAAAGTAAGAAGGCCGGTATATCGGTTCTGAACGATGGTGCCCAAGCGATCGCGGTAGATTGCGACTACGATTTTGGTGCTCCGGCGGCGTTAGCTGCACAGAACCAGAAGAAGATCTCCATCTTCCTCTGTGCGGAAAGCGTACTCGCTGGCGTGCAGGGCATTGGCAAATACGCTTTCTCGAGTTCAGTGCTCGCTGCGGTGCAGGGTGCAGCCATCGCTGAGTGGGGATGGGAGAAGAAAGGTTGGCGTACTGCCTATATCCTTCTTGATGACGTAATTGAGTATAATAAAGGTATTTGTTACGGCTTCGATTGGATGTGGCGTGAGAAGCTAGGCGGCGAAATCCTGGGGCATGATGTGTTTCAGAACGACGATCCTACTATCCAACCGCAGATCGATCGCATCAAGGCACTTTCCAAGGAGCCAGATATAATCGAAATCTGCAGTTACAACCCGGGCGGTGCCAGCGCTATTCGTCAGATCCGCGCTGCCGGTATTAATTCCCCTCTGGGTGGCGGTAGCTCGATGACTGGAGATTACTGGATGGATGCGGTGCCCAATTTGAGTGGTCACTTCGTGCCAGAGCAAGCTTCTATTTATGGAGACGATCCGCGCCAGGCCGTGTTGGATTTCAACGAGAAGTTCAAGGCCCGGACTGGCGAATATCCTATCAGCCAGTACACCTATCCTGGCTATGTGGTCTTCGAGATGTGGGCCAAGGCCGTGGAGAAGGCTGGTACGTTTGATTCCGACGCCGTCGTTGAGGCCCTGGAATCCTTCCGTGAAGAGCCGGTACTGGTCGGTACCCGGACCTTCACCAAAACCCTTCACCATCAGGCCCGTGCGCCTTATTTGATCGTCGAGACCACCAACGGTAAACCCGCGGTCGTTGGAGACTGGACGATCTCCGAGCCGGTTCCGATGGACGTATTGTTTGGCAAGCGCTACGACTATATCGCGCGCTAACAACCAAAATCGTGACTAAGATTAAGCGCCCCGCCGGTAAAGGCGGGGCGTTTTTTTACTCCATACCCGGTGAAGGCAGTTGTGGTACGGCGCCTTCCGGCAGCGGTACGCCATGCTCGTTAAGCGTCATGGCAATCATGCTGTAATAGCCTATCAGGCAAGTTAGCTCGACCATTCCGGCATTGCCGATGAGATTGAGTGCAGTCTGGTAGGTCTCGTCGCTGGCATGTCGGTTGTCGAGGATTTCTCGGGTATAGGCATAGAGTGCGGCTTCGTCCGAATTCCTGAAGTTTGGAACATTGCCGACACGGATGGCGTCTATTATTTCATCGGCGAGGCCACCAGTACGCGCTTCCTCTTCGTGGAAATGCCATTCGTAGGAGGAGTTCCAATGCTTGGCGGTAGTCAAAACTACAAGCTCGCTGAGGCGTGTCTCAAGGCTGGTATCGTAGCGTAGCAAAACTCCGAGACGTTGCGCCCGGTCGGCAAGCTCCGCGTTGTGCATCAACATCATGAAGAGATCGAGCACAGCGCCGCGCTTGCCTGCCTTGATATCGTTGTAAACTTTACGCTGAGTGTCGTCGAGTTCCTCTTCCTTGGGCAGTGGGATGCGGCTCACAACGGTCTCCTTTAGCTTTTGTTGGTCTGGCCTTCGTCCCCGGCAATGGGTGGCACAAACTGGAGATCCAAATCCCAGGGGAAGAAGATCCATGTGTCCTGGCTGACCTCAGTGATATAGCTATCGACAAGCGGTTTGCCGAGCGGTTTAGCGTAGACGCAAGCGAAGTAGGCGTTGGGTAGCATCTTGCGAACGACGCGGGCAGTTTTGCCGGTATCAACCAAGTCATCGATGATCAGCCAATTAGCACCGTCGCCTTCGATGCCCTTAATCACAGTAACTTCCGATTGGTCTTGATGGTCGTAGGAGGAGACGCAGAGGGTGTCAAACAAGCGTATCTCCAATTCGCGTGCAACGATTGCTGCTGGCACGATGCCGCCGCGGGTAATTGCGATAATGCCTTCGAAGGGCGCCATGTCAGCTAGGCGCCAGGCTAGTGCCCGACCATCCCGGTGTAGTTGATCCCACGAGACGGGAAAGCCCTTATTGTACGGTTCCACCATTTCATTCCCCTGAAAATTCTGGCCGCTGGTAGATGCGCGACGGGATCGCAGGACGACAGGTTTAACTCAGGATTGCGATAACAGAAACTACCCGCTTCGCTATAGCCACGAAACATTCATCTCGCACCAGCATTGTTTTTGGTAACAAATAGAAAAAATTGTTTGAATCACAGCTGAATCAATTATGGTGCGGCCGCCTCTTGGAGCTTGATCCAAAATATTTTCCGATTCTTTAGCAAATCTAACCTCTCTTGAGGAGAGCCTTTCCGCCAGTCGGTCATGCCACCGCTGGGAGTATATTGCTAGTCGGTCAGTACCTTTGCTTTCATTCGCGGCAGTAGCCAGAGGGTGACAACCCCAGCACCGGCCAGGATGCTGGCAATCAGAATGGCGATGCTATAATCGCCCTGCCAGTCATAGAGCAGGCCGGCGGCGAGTGGCCCAGCGAGACCGGATATGCCGAAAGCAGTTGCCATGCGGCCATAGATGCGAGGCAGCGCTGCAACCCCGTAATAGCCGGCGACGGTGACTGGATAAGCCGAAGAGCTAGCGCCAAACGCACCTCCAACGACAGCGAGCGCAATAAGACTCGTGGCCGGTGAGGGTGCTACGAANAGTAANAGTAGTGGGATCGCTGTCATNGCGGCGATGCCGATCAATACGCGCTTGCCTGTGATCCAGTCACAGATGATCCCGGCTGTAAGGGCNCAGCCGATATAAACGAGGTTAATNAGCATTGGTGCCCAGTAGGCTTGGTCGGCAGGAATGCCGTAATCGATGGCTATGCCGGCCGCATGACCAATTGACATAAGCGCGGCAAAACCGAAAAGAATGAAGCTGATCCAGAGCAAGATGAAGGTTTTTGGCTCTCGCGTCAGAATTTGGCCAAACATCCCGCCGCCTTCCTCTGAGCCGGAATGAGCGGGCAGGCGAGCTGTGTACATCAGTACGCCCCCTATACTGCCCACGATAATGAGATACATTGAGGAGAGCAAAAGCACCGCGTGCGGGCCATGCCAATCAATGATCACTTTAAAGATCGGCGGCCAAACCAAGCCACCGCCAGCGAAGGCCGACATATTTAGACTGAGTGCAATTGAGGGACGTACCGGAAGTTTTAGGCTAGCCGCCGTCATGGCGAGGAAATAGCCGACCCCGATGGTGAAGCCGAATAGCACGCCATAACCGACAATCAGACTCCACAGTGCCTCCAAATAACCGGCGATCGCCAATCCTAGGCCGCCCAAGGTAAAAATCACAAAGAGGAGATAGGGGAAGGAGATATTTTTCAGCAGGCTGTGCGAGACGAACATACCGATGGTCATAGTTATAAAACTGATGGAATAGGGCAGGCTAATATCTGATCGATCAGCACCAAGAGCGTCCTCGAGCGGTGCGACTAGCACACTCCAGGCATAGAATTGCCCAATCGAGAAATTGATCAGAATGGCGATCGCCAGAGGGAGAAGAGACATGTAAGTTCTGATGTCGGTGTGTGGGCGATACGATTAAGAGATGTTAAGGCTTTGAAGCCGACGGTGGAAACGTTACTTTGCTTGCCAGGTGGTTAATGCAGATGGTTCGAGGACCTATGAGCCCCAAAACAATGCCAAATTCAGTCGAGAGCACACGCGCGTTGCTCAAATGCGGCAAATATTTGTCTGACGAGGGCCTCGGAACTTCGCTTTATCTTAGCCTTAAACTTGGCCGGCCGTTACTGATCGAGGGGCGGAGTGGCGTCGGTAAGAGTGAGGTCGCCAGCGTGTTAGCTGAACAATTGCAGCGTCCGCTCATACGTCTGCAGTGCCATGAAGGTCTAGATGTGTCCGCGGCGGTGTATGAATGGAACTACGCTCAACAGATGATTGAGATTCGTCTAGCGGAAAGCGCTGAGGGTCGCGGTAAGGACGCCGTCGCGGCGAATATTTTTTCCGAGCGTTTCCTAGTTAAGCGGCCGATTTTGCAGGCTCTAGAGACCAAAGTCGGGAGTGGTGCCCCTGTATTGTTGATTGATGAAATTGACAGAGCAGATGAAGGTTTCGAAGCCTATTTGTTAGAAGTTTTATCCGATTTTCAGGTTAGTGTACCAGAACTTGGTACTTTTCGTGCCGAGGAGCGACCCATCACTATCCTTACTTCCAATCGCACGCGTGAGATACAGGATGCGCTCAAGCGGCGCTGCATATATTACTGGATAGATTACCCGAGCGCCGCGCGCGAGGCGGAGATATTGAAGCTGCACACTCCTGGTATGTCGCGCCGTTTCACAGAAGACCTCGATGCGTTGGTGCAGGAATTGCGTAGCCGGGAGTTTCGAGGAGATCCCTGGGTTACGGCAGAGGCCAAATGGGCTGCTACACTGATGGAAATGGACCGGCAAGAGCTGGACCCCAAACGCACCAGCGCGAAAATTGCTGAAATGGTTAAACGGAATCAGCAGCAAGTATACGATGAGAATAAGCTTGAGGCGTCGCCGTGAACCAGTCACAGAAAGAACATTTGCCGGGGGGCGGGGTATTGGCGCTCAACATCATGCATTTTGCCCGTGTCTTGCGTGCCGCGGGCCTTCCGGTGGGCCCAGGTAAGACCATCGAGGCGGCGGAGGCGGTAGCGGTGGTCGGCCTCGCCTCGCAGGTGGATTTCTATTGGGCGCTACATGCGGTGTTTGTGGAGCGTGCGGCTCAACGTGAAATTTTCGATCAATGTTTTCGTCTATTTTGGCGCAACCCGGAAGACCTCCGCCGTATGATGATGGCGGCTCCCTCCAACGAGTCTCCCAAGGAGTCGGCGGAAAAGATCAGCCGCCGGGTAGCGGATGCGCTTTCTCCCGACGAGATCGACCGGCCTCAAGATGAGAGCGAGGTCGCAATCGAGCTTGACGCTACCCTGACTTATTCCTCCCTTGAGGTATTGCAGGAGACAGATTTTGACAGCATGACCCAAGAGGAAGCGGAGGAGGCAAAGCGAGTCATTTCTGAGATGCGCCTCCCAATCATGGAAATTTCCACGCGGCGCTTTGCCCCTGACCTGCATGGTGCGAAGATCGACATGCGGGCAACGCTTCGTGCTGGCTTACGTACGTCCGGCGCTTTGATGCCTCTCAAATACCGCCGCCGTGTGACACGTCATCCGCCGCTAGTCGTGTTGTGTGACATATCGGGCTCTATGAGTCGCTATTCACGAATGTTTCTTCACTTCGTACATGCCATCACCAATGATCGTGACCGTGTGCATTGTTTTATTTTTGGCACCCGGCTCACCAACATCACCCGTCATTTACAATATCGAGACGTTGACGTCGCGCTTGATCGGGTCGCCAAGGCAGCGATCGATTGGTCTGGTGGCACTCGGATCGGGTCCAGTCTGGAGGATTTCAATCGCTTCTGGTCACGTAGGGTGCTTGGCCAGGGGGCGGTGGTGTTATTAATTACAGACGGACTCGATCGCGGCGATGTGGGCGGATTGGGGAGTGAGATTGAGCGGTTGCATAAATCCTGCCGCCGTCTGATTTGGCTCAACCCGCTGCTTCGCTTTGAGGGCTTCCGTCCGGAGGCACGTGGCGTTAAGGCAATCTTACCCCACGTAGACGATTTTCGAACGGTTCACAGCTTAAACAGCCTGCGCGATATCGGCGAGGCCCTCAGTCGAACAGCGCAACCCGAATGGCCGACGATCGAAGCCGCTTAGAGGCTGTGGACGTTGTTGACTGTCTAGCATGCGAGATTAATCTCGCATGCCACAGATTAATGAAAGGATGTAGTAATGAAGCTTGAAGGAAAAGTCGCCATTGTTACTGGCGGGTCGCGCGGCATCGGCGCTTGCATTGCCCGCCGTTATGGTAGGGAAGGTGCTCGTGTGGCTGTGCACTCCCATAAACAAACAGGCAAAGCCGAGGATATAGTAAAAGAAATAGTCAATGCTGGTGGTGAGGCTATGGCATTCCAGTCGGATGTTGCGAATGTAGCAGAATGTGAACGGTTGGCTCAGGAGGTAATCACGGCCTTTGGTACTGTGGATATCCTGGTCAATAACGCTGGCGTCTTTACCCCCGTTTCGATCGAGGACACGACGGAAGAGATATGGGATAGCCAGATCAACATTAATATGAAGGGCAGCTTTTTTATGGCGCGTGCTGTGGTTCCCGCCATGAAGGCCAGCGGTAGCGGTAAAATTATTAACATTACTTCGATCGCTGCTGTTGGCGGTTTTCCCAATTCTGGTGCCTATTGCTCATCCAAGGGCGGTCAATTAAACATGGTGAAAGCGCTTTGCCTTGAGTTAGCCAAGTACGGAATTAACGTAAATTCTCTCGCGCCCGGCAATATCAAAACCGAGATGAATGAGCCGATCCGTGACAACGATGCAGGCTATGATGCGCGTCAGGCATCTCTGACACCAAGTGAGATTGGCCATATGGACCCTGAGCAATTGACTGGCGCTGCGGTGTTCCTTGCTTCATCAGATTCTGATCAAGTCCACGGGGCTAACTTGCTCGTCGATGGCGGCTGGGCGGCTTGGTAGGAGTCGTGTAAATGTCGGGCGACATTCATTATGAGACACACGGGCTGGTCAGGCTGATTACAATTGATCGGGCTGGGGTGATGAACTCACTTGATTTTGAGGCGAATGACCGGCTGACCGAGTTATGGCGTGATTTTGCCGCTGATGACAGGGCTCGCGTGGCTGTCATAACTGGCGCGGGAAATAAGGCATTTTGTGCTGGCGCCGACCTAAAGACCTACACCATCGATTATGCTACCCGCCCGGCAACGGAATTTCGCCGGCGTTATACAGATGGTCCCGGGTTCGGGGGCATTACCCGCGGCCTCGATATCGACAAGCCGATTCTTGCGGCGATTAACGGCTACGCCATTTCCGGCGGTCTCGAGCTTGCCGAGGCCTGCGACATTCGTTTTTGTTCGCCCAATGCAGAATTCGCTCATCAAGACATCAATTGGGGCTTTCACCCCTGCGACGGCGGTTGCGTTCGTCTGCCGCAGATCGTCGGGCTCGGCAATGCGATGGAGATGATTCTCTCGGGTGAGCGTATCGATGCGGAACATGCGCTCCGTATCGGGCTGGTGAATCATATTTATCCGCTCGAAGAGTTAGTGCCACGCAGCCTAGAATTTGCTGAAGTGCTTGCAAGCCGTGCCCCGCTAGCGCAGCAATTTGCCAAGGAAATTATGCGCCGTTCCCTCGATATGCCGATGGCTGATGCGCTCAAGCTTGAATCTCGTTCGTTCTATGATCTCGGCCAAACTAAGGATATTGAAGAGGGCACCACCGCCTTTCGTGAGAAGCGCCAGGCGATCTTCAAGGGTAAATAGGATCATGGCCAAGGATGAACCAAAAGAGTTAAGCCAGTTGGGGCAAAAAACCGAGCTTCCGGCATCACCCGAAGATGCGGTGCTCGAAAGTGTGAAAAATCCGCATCCGGATAGCGACTATGTGGTGCGTTTCACCCAGCCAGAATTTACTTCGATTTGCCCGATTACCGGTCAGCCGGATTTTGCCCATTTGGTGATCGATTATGTTCCGGATAGGCTCTTGGTAGAGAGCAAATCATTCAAACTCTACCTCGCTTCGTTCCGCAATCACGGTGCGTTTAACGAGGAATGCACCGTCACTATTGCTAAACGACTAGCAGAAGCGCTGGCCCCGAGGTGGCTCCGCATCGGCGGCTACTGGTTTCCGCGCGGCGGCATGCCAATCGATATCTTCTATCAAACTAACCCGCCGCCGAAGGGCTTGTGGCTGCCGGATCAGGGTGTCACACCCTACCGTGGCAGAGGATAGGAGAAGGCATGATCACACCTTCTTTTTTTGAACTTCTGCGCCCCGCCGTCTTGTTCTGGGTCACGGTTTATATAGGCTTGATCGTGCTGGTGAATTGGCTGTTCACAGTGGTGCCGCTCGTTGATATGGGGGGTGGTGAAATGTGGCCGCCAGTCGCTCTTGTTGTTGGCTTAATTTTTATCGCGCGTGATTTCGCTCAGAGGCTAGTCGGTCATTGGGTGTTGGTCGCCATGCTGATCGCAGCGATCCTCTCCTATTTTTTGGCCAATCCTTTTGTGGCCTATGCTTCGGTCGCAGCATTTGCTATCAGCGAGCTTGCAGATTGGCTGATCTACAGCTTCACCAAACGGCCCCTCGCCCAGCGGATACTATTTTCTAGCACCATTGCGACGCCGATCGATAGCGTCGTTTTCCTCGGCATGATCGGTATTTTGTCTTGGCCCGGTGTTCTGGTGATGACGGCAAGCAAGATGGTCGGCGCTTTGGTCGTCTGGTATCTTGTGCGAAACCGGATCGAGCTTGAGCGGACAGCCTAGCTCTTCGGTGTAATCGGATCGAGTGGCACACGTCCAGATAGGTCTATCTCTTCTTCCATCAACGCAGCGGCAATGAGAACCAGCGCATCTTCCCCGGGTGGCCCGACGATTTGTAGGCCTATCGGTAAACCGCTATTGGTAAAGCCGACGGGAGTTGAAATCGCGGGGCATCCGGTCAGCGAGATGACGAAGGTGATGCCAAGCCAGTCAACATAATTTTCGAATTTCCAGCCGTTCACTTCCTCGATATATCGGATGTCGACATCAAAGGGCGGTACGATAACAGTTGGACAAAGCAATAAATCATGGTGTTCGAAGAATTTGGCCATGCGGTGATTGAGCTTGCCACGAGCAATCTCCGCCTTACCGATCTCATTCGACTTTAGCGCCATGCCTTTTTCAATATTCCAGATAATCTCCGGCTTTAGTGCGTCACGCTTGGTGCTCAAGAGGTCGGCCTTCATTGCGGAGAACAAAACCGCGCGGAGCGTTTGAAAGGTATCTATTGCGCCTTTGAAGCTCGGCCCCCCATCCTCGATCTTTATGCCTTGTGCCTCAAAGCGTTGCGCCGCTCGGGAACAAATTTGCGCCACTTCAGAATCAATCGGAAACAGACCGAGATCCGGGCTATAGGCTGCACGAGTAGGTTTGTAGTTTTCTTTTTCGCGCACGGTTTGAGCAAAGGGTATGTCTGGTGCGTCACGGGCAATTGGATCTTCGACGTGGCGGCCCGCCATGGCATCGAGAAAGAGAGCGGTATCAAGCGCATCGCGACCCATGGGTCCGTCGACCATGAGCGTGTCAAAAGGTAGGTCCGCTGGGCCGCGGGCCACGCGCCCAGGGGTGGGTCTGAGTCCTGTGATAGAGCAATAGCTTGCCGGGATGCGTAGACTACCACCGAGGTCCGAACCAGTTGCAAGCCAAACCTGGCCGGTTGCCAACCCCACTGCAGCACCGCCCGAAGAGCCGCCGCATGTCATCGCCGTGTTCCACGGGTTGCGTGTTTTGCCAAAAACTTCGTTGAAAGTGTTGGCGCCGGCGCCGAATTCTGGCGTGTTGCTCTTACCCATAACGATAGCGCCGTTCTCTTCGAGTCGCTCCACCATTATGTCGGAGCGAAGCGGGATATGATCGGAGAAGAGTGGCGAGCCCCAAGTAGTGCGCACGCCTTTGACCGGTACGAGATCCTTTACTGAGATTGGCAAGCCGGCAAGCCAGGCCGCGTCAGTCCGTTTTTCTTTCCCTTGTGCCATGATGCGCTCGGCGTGTTTGCGAGCGCGATCTATACAAAGAGTTGGCATGGCATTTAGCTTCCCGTCCGTCGCTTCGATGCGGGCAGCTGAAGCCTCAACCAGCTCAAGCGGTGACACGGTACCTTTCTTGAGAAGCGCTACCGCCTCTGACGCGCTTAGGCGATAGAGTTCACTTAATTGGTCTTTCATAGCATGATTCCGGGCGTTTTTTTCTCAAATAACTGATAACATAAATCTCTATGAAGCGTCGTCCTTTGATCGACGAAAAGGATATCATCCGATATCAGCGCGACGGTGTAGTGGCGCTGCACGGCCTGTTCTCCCAGCACTGGATTGATTGCCTGCGTGCCGGCGTCGAGACAAATCTGGCGGAGCCCGGCGAGTTCGCGAGAGAGCACGGTGAAGGCCGGGGCAAGTTTTTCGACGATTACTGCAACTGGAAGCGTATTCCCGAATTTCATGAATTTGTGCATGGTTCCTATGCTGCCGAGATTGCTGCTGCTGCTATGGGTTCCCCAATTGCGCAATTTTTTCACGAGCACGTACTGGTTAAGGAACCGGGTACAGTAAAGCGCACTCCTTGGCATCAGGACGCGCCCTATTTCTGCGTTGATGGAGTGCAGACGCTGAGCTTCTGGATACCACTTGACCCGGTGCCGCAACACGTTTGCCCAGAATTCATTGCCGGTTCCCATAACTGGGGAAAACTCTTTTATCCGCGCAGCTTCTTTGATGACACGGATTACAATTATGACGGTGATAATTTCGTGACGATTCCTGACATCGACGCTAGCCGGGATAATTACAATATTCACTCCTGGGCACTCGAACCGGGAGATGCCATTCTCTTTCACTTTCGCACCGTACATGGTGCACCGGCCAATCCGGGTGGAGGTCGTCGGCGTGGCTTCGCACTTCGCTGGCTAGGCGACGATGCCCGTTTTGTCTTACGTCCGGGCTCTACTTCGCCGCCTTATCCTGGCATTGATCAGGTGACTGGCGAACGCATGCGCGAGGATTGGTTTCCCATAATTTGGTGTGTTTCTCCCGGTGTTTAGGCTTGCCTGCTGCGTCGCTCTGGGTAGCATGTTCGGGCGTGATTACGGAGATTCTAGACCATGACAGACGCCGGACGGATGCATCACGATATGGGCGGCCGCGAAGCTGGGCCGATCAACCAGAAACCCCACTCACATCCGGATTGGGAAAAGCGTGTCGATGCCTTGATGATGTTGCTTTCTAACAATAAACGCAGACTTATAAAGGTTGACGAACTCAGACGAGGCATCGAGGAACTCGGCGCGGAAAAATATTCCAAAATGACCTATTACGAGCGCTGGACAGCTTCGATCACTCATAATTTATTGGAAAAAGGTATCATTACTTCAGATGAGCTTGGCCGCAAAATGGCAGAAATCGAACAGGCGGCGCGCTCTGAACGGGGTGCAGGTTAATGGCGCGCTTCTCGCCTGGCGATGGTGTTACTGTTAGATGGTCTTTTCCGCCTGGTCACATCCGTACGCCCTATTATATTCGCGGCAAATCGGGTGAGGTCGCACAGGTCCTCGACTCTTTCGCAAACCCAGAAGAACTTGCCTTTGGGAGAGATGGTCTGCCCAAGCAGCCGCTCTACCGCGTTCGTTTCGCGCAAAACCGAGTGTGGCCACAGTATTCTGGTATGGTCGGTGACACCATTGATGTCGAACTATATGAGCATTGGCTTGAGCGGGAGGGAGCACAATGATCCGCAACGAGAGTAGCGTGCTCGATCATTATCAGGCGATGGAGCTTGCGGTTAGCGCGCTCCTCATTGAGAAGGGCTATTTCACTGAGGAAGACATGGTTGCGGAAATCAATGCCATGGAAAAGCGCACGCCGGAGATCGGTGCGGCAGTAGTTGCGCGCGCTTGGGTCGACGCAGAATTCAAAGAACGACTTATAGAGGACGGCACGGCGGCGTGCGAAAGCATCGGCCTCGATATGGGCCCAACCCGACTGATGGTAGTCGAAAGCACAAACGAGGTGCATAACGTCATCGTGTGTACGCTTTGCTCCTGTTTTCCACGCATGCTGATGGGGATTCCACCAGACTGGTACAAATCAGAAAATTATCGCTCGCGCGTAGTGCGCGAGCCGCGCGCTGTATTAAAGGAATTCGGTACAGTATTACCTGATGGCATCTCTGTCCGGGTGCATGACAATACCGCTGACATGCGTTATCTCGTGTTGCCTCGTCGGCCCGACGGTACTGAAGGTATGAGTCAAGAGGAACTTGCCAAATTGGTCACACGCAATTCCATGATCGGCGTTGCGATTGTTGAAGCCCCATAGAAAGGGCAATGACACCGTTATGCATGATATCGTAATCAAGGGCGCGCAAGTCGCCGACGGGCTGGGTAGCCCCTTATACTCGGCGGATGTCGCGGTTAAGAACGGGCGGATCGCTGAGATCGGCCAGCTTAATGGCGAGGCGTACGAAAGCGTTGATGCCGACGGACTGGTACTCGCGCCGGGCATTGTCGATGTGCACACTCATTACGATGCGCAACTGACCTGGGACTCGAATGCCACCCCGTCGCCGTCGCTCGGTGTTACCACTGTTGTGGTCGGCAATTGTGGTTTTTCCATTGCTCCTTGTCCACCGGACTGCCGTGATTTGATTTCGCGCAATCTCGCTGAGGTCGAGGGGATGTCACTCACTGCGCTTAGGAGCGGCACGAATTGGGGGTTTGAGAGCTTCTCGGAATATATTGACCTGTTGAGACGGAAAGGCGTAACTCCGAATGTTGCCGCCTTTATTGGTCATTCAGCCGTACGCACCACGGTCATGAAAGATGAGGCCTCGGATCGCTCGGCAACGGAGGCTGAAGTGGCTGAAATGCGCGACCTTGTGCGCGATGGTATGGATGCTGGCGCGATCGGTTTTTCGACTTCCACCTCGGTGAATCATCATGGTGATCGCGGTGTGCCGATGCCGTCACGTCTTGCCGACGAGAGTGAGTTGCGGACACTTGTAGGCGTGCTCGGGGAAAAGGGGCGCGGCGTATTTCAGGTCACCGTAGGACCGAACCTAACGACCGAAGTAATGGAATCACTTGCTGCCGAAAACAATTGTCCTGTCTTCCAGACGGCTGCCTTATATAACGATGCTTTTCCCGATCGTGCTCCAAAAATGGTAGCAGATTCGGCTGAGGCGCAAGCCCGCGGAAATCAGCTGTGGGCACAGGTTTCCTGCCAGCCACTTAGTATGGATTTTGCTTTGCCCGCTGCCTTCCCGATGCAAAGCCTTGATGCCTGGGCACCACTAATTAATGCCGACAATGCAAATTTTGAGCGCAAGATCCGTGAATCCGAGTTTCGCCATCGTTTCCGACATGATCTTGAAACGCCGCAAAAAGGAAAACTCTTCTTCGGTGATTGGTCAACGGTCGAGGTTGCCATGGCGGCGCGTGCGGAGAACCGTGAATTGGAGGGCCTCACGGTTTCGGAGATGGCGGAGCGTCAAGGTAAGGATCCTGTTGACGCCTTTTTTGATCTTTCAGCGGATGAAGGTCTGGAAACAATCTATACTGCCGGCTTGATGAACACCAACGAGGATGAAGTCGAAAAACTGATGCGGCAGCCGGGAAGCCTAATTAGTTTGTCTGATGGCGGTGCGCACCTGCGTTATCTATGTGATGCCGGTTATGGTCTGCATCTACTTGGCCATTGGGTGCGTGAACGAGGCTCGTTCGAACTCACTGATGCGATCCGTCGGCTTACCAGCTTGCCTGCTGATCTCTATCGCATTCGGGAGCGTGGACGCATTGTCTTGGGCGCTTTCGCCGATCTATTTTTATTTGATCCGGCGACAGTAGCACGCGGACCTCTCCGCCGTGCTTTCGATCTGCCAGGCGGTGAAAGCAGGTTTATCCGGGACGGCGCGGGTGTGCATGGTGTTTGGGTCAATGGTCGCTATGTGTTTGACGGCAAAGACTATGTTACTGATGCGCCGACCGGTATGGTGATTGACAGCTTCGCTTCCTGCTGAGTAGGGCATTTCAACTGAGAGACATCGTTGACGGCGATGATTCCAGTCTGTGCTTTCATCACCATCGACTATGGTGCGGTGCACTTCGAGCTAGTGGGCTGGCAATTTTCCCGGGACTAAACAACTTCAAATATTACCGGGCAATGCTGGCACTTATGCCTTCATTATCGCCGCCACCACGGCAATCTCTCTTGTGAGCTTGCTTCTTATGTTTATTCTGATGACGGGCGGTTAACAACTAAAGAACAAGACTGGGAGAAACATTCATGTACGACGAAGACGGGTTCATTCACCCCTATGTACCCAACGCAGCGCCAGAGGCGCGCAAGCACTTACTCGCTGAGATCGGGATTGAAAACGTCACCGACCTTTATGCATCGGTGCCAGAAAACTTGCGTGTAAAAGGCTTCTTAAACCTGCCGAACCCGATGCCGTCGGAACATGATTTACGTAGGCATGTCGACGAAATTCTTGCCAAGAACACTTCTTGCCGTGAACAGCTTAATTTTTGCGGTGCTGGCTGTTGGCAGCATTATGTCCCGGCAATCTGCGACGAGATCACGGGACGTGGCGAATTTCTAACTGCCTATGCTGGCGGCACCTATTCCGACCATGGAAAAAACCAGGCGATCTTTGAGTTTCAAAGCCTGATCGGCGAACTGGTCGGCATGGAGGTCGTAGGAACGCCGGCTTATGACATGGGCGCGGCCGTCAACAGTGCCGTTACCATGGCCTGCCGCATTACTGGGCGGCGCGGTATTCTGCTTTCTGGTGGTCTCAGTGCTGACAAACATTCGCAAATTCGAGGTTTCACCAAACCGGTGGCTGATCTTCAATCAGTGGAAATCGACCCGTCGACCGGTTTGATGGATCTCGACGATCTCAAATCTAAGCTCAATTCTGATGTCGGCGCAGTGTATTTTGAAAACCCTGCTTTTATTGGCCTTATTGAAGACCGGGGCGCGGAGATTGCGGAGCTGGTTCACGCCGCTGGCGCCATGCTGGTGGTCGGCGTTGACCCGATAAGTCTTGGGGTGCTTGCCGCACCTGCGGATTACGATGCCGATATCGTTTGTGGAGATATTCAACCGCTGGGCATACACATGTACGCGGGCGGCGGTTGCGGCGGTTTTATAGCGAGCCGTGACGAGGAGCGTTTTGTNAACGAGTTTCCGATGATCATGGTGAGTATTGCGCCGGCGGCGGGCGAGGGNGAATTTGGCTTCGGTTGGTCGACTATGCAACGTACCTCCTATGACAAGCGCCATGATTCAGAGGATTATGCTGGAACTACTCAATGGTTGTGGGGCATCGGCGCGGCGGTCTATCTATCTCTGCTGGGGCCGCGTGGTATGAGGGAAGTGGGCGAAGGTATTATGCAACGTGCACGATATGCTGCGGAACGTATCGAGGGCCTTGAGGGCGCAAGTGTTCCCCACATGGATGGCCATTTTTTTAAGGAGTTCGTAGTCGATTTCAGTGCCTCGGGAAAGAGTGTTGCGGAAATCAATGCGGCGCTTCTGAAGCGTGATATTTTTGGCGGCAAGGATTTAAGCTCGGATTTTCCACCGCTTGGTCAAGTGGCACTCTTTTGCGTCACTGAAGTGCATAGCAAGGCAGATATAGATAGGTTGGTTAATTGCCTTGGGGAGGCGCTGTCATGAGTGGGCAGAGGAGCGCATTTCGTGCGGCGCGTTGGAATGAGCCGCTGATCACCGAGTTGAGCGAGAGCGGCGCCCGGGGTGTTGTGCCGCCGGCTGTGGACGCGGGCATTGTGGCGGCCGTCGGTGATGTGGCCGCAAAGTTGCCTGCTGGCGCTCGCCGCGCATCAGTACCTGATTTGCCGGAGGTGACGCAGCACCGAGTGCTACGCCATTTCTTAAGGCTTTCGCAGATGACTATGGGCTTCGATGTCACCACAGACATGATGGGCACCTGCACAATGAAATATAGTCCAAAAGTGCATGACCATATAGCCCGCGGAGCGCGCCTCGCTGACCTTCACCCGCTTCAGGCGGAGGAGAGTCTGCAGGGACTTCTTGAGCTGATGCATCGTTTCAATCGTATCATGTGCGAAATCTCAGGCATGGACGAGTTCACCTTTCAACCTGCCTCAGGGGCGCAAGGCATATACACGAATGCTTGTTTAATCCGTGCTTACCATGAGTCGCGCGGCGAACTGGGTCAACGCGACGAGATCATTACGACCTCCTTTTCTCATCCTGCGGATGCGGCGACACCGGCTGTTGCAGGTTTCAAAGTCATTACCCTGATGCCCGGCGATATGGGTTTTGCTGGGATTGATACCTTGAAGGCGGCTATATCTGAACGAACTGCCGGATTGATGCTGACCAACCCAGAGGATACTGGGCAGTACAATCCTCATATTCGCGAATTCGTTGATCTCGTACATGAGGCTGGTGGGCTCTGCGCTTACGATCAGGCCAATGGGAACCCGCTTTTGGGCGTTGTGCGAGCCGCCGACACGGGCTTCGACATGTGCCAGTTCAATCTGCACAAGACCTTCTCGGCACCGCATGGCGCGCTCGGCATGGGATGCGCTGCTGTCGGAGTGAAGGAGCATTTGCGTAAATTTTTGCCGCGTCCCATTGTCACAGATAATGATAAGGGTGGTTATTCTCTAGATTACGACCCGGGTGACGGCATCGACCGCATTCGCGCGTTTATTGGCAACGTTCATGCGGTGCTTAAGGCTTATTCCTGGGTAATGAGCCTGGGCGCTGAGGGTTTGCGCGCGGTGGCGGAGACAGCAGTGCTAAATAATAATTACATGATCAGCAAAATGAGAAACGTCCCTGGTGTTACCATCCCATGGCCGGCGAATAATTATCCCAAACTCGAACAGGTTCGTTATAGCTTTGAGAAAATGTCCGAGGAAACCGGTGTCACGAGCCATGACGTGATCGACCGCATGGTGGATTTCGGCGTACAGCACTGCATGCCGAGCCATGTGCCGATGCTGGTGCCAGAACCATTCACTGTAGAACCGGGCGAATCACTGACCATTGAGGAGATGGATCATATGTTGAATGCGATTAAATCCATCGCTGAAGAAGCTTATGAAAACGCTGAAAAGGCGCAGGGCGGACCATATAACGCGGCAACGACCAAGATCGATAATGATGTACCTGAAGACCCTGACTGTTGGGCATTCACCTATCGCGGTTATCAGCGCAAGAAGGAAATGTGGACTTCAGATCAGCGGCGTAAGATTGAGCATCACCAGGGGGGATATTGATACCTGACTATGGCGGCCTTCCGTCTTGGAATGATCGTCAATCCTATTGCCGGGATGGGCGGTGCGGTTGGCCTAAAGGGCAGCGATACGCCCGAGATAGTCGCCCGCGCCCGGGAATTGGGTGCGACACCCAAATCTCCGCTTCGTGCCGGCGAAGCTCTCGCTGCTATTGCTGCCGGCAATGCAGATATCGAGATCGTTGCAGCACCTGGCGAGATGGGTGAAGCGGAAGCACGTGCCGCAGGATTTGAGCCACGGATTGTAGGTGGCAGAACGGGCATAGACACAAATGCCGAAGACAGCGTGCGCATAGCTCTAGAGATGGCGAACCTCCCAGTTGATCTTCTATTGTTTGCTGGCGGAGACGGTACGGCGCGCGATATGGTGCGCGCCATCGGCGATTGCATCCCCGTTGTTGGCATTCCGTCCGGGGTAAAAATGCACTCCGCCATTTATGCCACTAACCCGCGCACGGCGGCACGCATGGTGCTGCGTTATCGGCAGGGCGGCGTGCCTGTGCGCGAGCTCGAAGTAATGGATATCGACGAGGCGGCGTTCCGTGAAGGCGCGGTATCGGCCAAACTTTATGGATATCTCAAAGTACCGCTTTTGCCTGACTTGATTCAGGGTACCAAGGTCAGTGGGGTGAGCAGTGATCGTACAGCGCTCAAGGGTATTGCTGCTCGCATTGTAGAGAAGATGATGCCAGGTCGGCTTTACATTCTTGGGCCTGGAACCACCATGCGTGCGGTTGCAGATCGGCTCGGTATTAAGAAGACCTTGCTTGGCGTCGACCTCATTCGTGACGGCACACCTATCGTAATGGACGCAAGCGAGAAGCAAATTCTGGCTGTACTCGATGGTGGCGCGACAATCGCGGTGACTCCAATCGGTGGACAAGGACATGTTTTTGGACGTGGCAACCAGCAGATCAGCGGGCGTGTGATTTCGCGTGTCGGAATCGAGCACATCACCGTTGCGGCGACAGTGGAGAAAATCGCATCACTCCGTGATAATCTTCTCCGTGTGGATACCGGTGACGCAGACCTTGATTCTAATCTGTGCGGTTGGCGACGCGTAATTACCGGTTACAAGACAGACGCAGTATGCAGGGTATCGTTTTGACAGAACATAGGGCAACCAAAATTCCCACTGGCGGTGGCGCGCTGGCTGTTGAGGATTTGCACAAGAGCTTCGGTGCATTAGAGGTTCTGAAGGGCGTTTCTGCTACCGCTGGNGAGGGGGATGTGCTCTCTATCATNGGTGCCAGCGGTTCAGGCAAGAGCACNATGCTGCGTTGTATCAATCTGTTGGAAACCCCANATNCTGGACGTATTTGGGTCGGTGGNGAACTGATTCGCATGAAACGTAAGCGCNAATGGTTGGTGCCAGACAGCCAACGNCAGGTCGATCGCATTCGCTCCACCGTCGGTATGGTGTTCCAGAATTTCAATCTCTGGACCCATATGACCGTGATGCAAAACTTGACTGAGGCACCAATCCAAGTGTTGCAGCTTTCCAAGGCAGAAGCTCGGGAGCGGGCAGAGGCGTTGCTCGAACGCGTCGGACTCACAGATAAACGAGAGCATTACCCGGCGCACCTTTCTGGTGGACAACAGCAGCGTGCCGCGATTGCCCGAGCACTTGCTATGGAACCCCAATTGATGCTGTTTGATGAACCAACATCTGCGCTTGATCCGGAATTGGTCGGTGAAGTGCTGAAAGTGATTCGAGATATTGCTGAAGAGGGTCGGACGATGGTGATGGTTACTCACGAGATGGCCTTCGCCCGCGAGGTCTCGTCTAAGACTATTTTCCTTCATGACGGGCTTGTAGAGGAGGTTGGGCCGCCAGAGCAGGTGTTTGGTGACCCAAGCTCGGAACGTTGTCAAAAGTTTCTCGCTGCCGGAGAGTTTTAATTTTTTGGGGCCTTGACCCAGTACACTGGAAGTCGGAACCTACCTCCTGATATAATTCTGGGAGATAAAACAATGAATATTAGAACGTTATTTGCGAGCTTTATCGTCGCAGTCGCTCTTATGTTTTCTGCGAGCAGCGCTGATGCTAAGGATTGGGGCAATCTTCGGGTGGGTGTTGAAGGCGCTTATCCGCCCTTTAGTTGGATGGAGCCGGACGGTACGCTCAAGGGCTTCGATATTGATATTGCGCTTGCCATTTGTGCCGAAATGAACGCCGAATGCGAGCTTGTGCCTCAGGATTGGGACGGCATCATTCCGGCGCTGCTGGCCAATAAATATGATGCGATCATCGCTTCGATGTCTATCACCGAGGAGCGTAAAAAGAAGGTTTCTTTCAGTAATAAATATTATTCGACACCGGCAAAATTCGTACGAAAAATGGGTTCGGGCATTGAGATTAACGAATCTGGTCTGAGCGGAAAGTCTGTTGGTGTGCAGCGCGCCACGATCCATGAGAACTTTCTCAAGGACAATTATGGCAGCATCGTCGATATCAAGAGTTACGGCACCCAGGATGAAGCGTATCTAGACTTTACTGCAGGACGCATTGATCTTCTGCTTGCCGACAGTGTCGCGCTCGATGATGGATTTCTTAAGACTGACGCTGGTAAGGACGCCGAATTCGTCGGCCCCGATTTTGCTGATCCGAAATGGTTCGGTGAGGGTGCTGGCATCGCCATCCGCAAAGACGATTCGGATCTTCAGAAACTGCTCAATGACGCTATTACCGCGATCCGTGCTAATGGCACCTATAAAAAAATTAACGATAAATATTTTGAATTCGACGTCTATGGTGGTTAACGCGCCTGGACTCTAAGACGAAGCGTCCGAGGGTCTGACCGGCCCAGGACGCTTCTTTTTTTGGGAGACTGCGCGAGTGCTAGACCTGCACGGTTATTGGCCGCTGCTTGTGGACGGAGCCTGGTTGACCTTGAAGGTTGCTCTGGCGTCAGTTGTGCTCGGCCTGGTTTTTGGCCTGCTGGGTGCCACTGCCAAGTTGTCGCGCTCCATCATCCTGCGCGGTATCGCGACAGGCTATACGGCCGTTGTCCGGGGTCTTCCTGAACTCTTGTTGCTGCTTATCATTTTCTATGGCGGTACACTTTTAGTGCAGGATGTTTGGAGTGGTCTCGGTGGTGAATCCTATATTGATATCCCGCCCTTCGTAGCCGGCACCTTTACGCTTGCTTTCGTATTTGGCGCCTATGCAACGGAAGTCTTCCGCGGTGCCATTATGGCGGTTCCGAAAGGGCAGGTGGAGGCAGCCTATGCTGTAGGCATGGGGCGGTTTCAGGTATTCCGTCGAGTGTTGTTGCCGCAGGTCTGGCGCTTTGCGCTGCCCGGCCTCGGTAATCTCTGGCTCGTTTTGCTTAAGGACACGTCTCTAATCTCGGTCGTTAATCTTAACGAGTTGATGTACAACTCGCGCGCCGCGGCAGGGAAGACACATGAGCCGTTTACATTTTTCTTCATCGCAGGGTTGATCTACCTAGCCTTCACCATCGTCTCGATGATGGTGTTGCAATATTCTGAGCGTCGCGCTCGGCGCGGAGTCAGGGCGATGTAGGCGATGGATTTCCAATTGATGATTGATAGCATACCGGAGCTCCTGGAAGGTCTCGCGGTTACGGCACAGTTGGTCGCTTTTGCTCTCGCGTTAGGTTTTTGCTTGGCAATTCCGCTTGCTCTCTTACGTACGTCGAGGCATTTGGCACTATGGATGCCGGTCTACATTTTCATTTTCGTCTTTCGCGGTACGCCGCTTCTAGTTCAGATCTTCATCGTCTATTACGGCCTTGGTCAGTCCGAAGCGGTGCGGGAAAGTTTCCTCTGGCCATTCTTCAAGGAGGCTTATTGGTGTGCAATCTTTACCTTCACGCTCAATACATCAGCCTATACAGCTGAGATTTTGCGCGGCGCCATTCAGGCCGTGCCCTATGGCGAGATTGAGGCGGCGCGGGCAATCGGCATGGGTCGTTTGCTAGTGCTTCGGCGCATCGTTGTGCCACGCGCTTTTCGGCTGGCGCTTCCAGCCTATGGCAATGAAATTATCCTAATGCTCAAGGGAAGCGCGCTTGCTAGCACTATCACACTTCTTGATCTCACCGGCGTAGCGCGGGTTATCGTTTCGCGCACTTTTGCGCCTTATGAACTTTTTCTTATGGCTGCGTTGATGTATCTCATATTGACCCTGATTATCGTGCGCGCCCTAAAATATGCTGAATGGCGATTAAGTCCGCATCTTCGACCGCCGTCGCAAAACGTGTAAATAGACGATTCTTTTTAGATATTCCGGGTAATGATATAGGTGGCATTGCCATGAGCCGATTTGCGATCATCGTCGAATTCGACCTACTCGAAGGCAGTTTCGATCTTTTCCATCAAGAGGCTATGAAAAATGCCGGTGCTTCGAAAAATGAAGAACCGGGTTGTCAGGTTTTTGACGTGCTCATCCCCAACAAGGAAAAAAATCGCATCGTTCTTTATGAGGTCTATGATAGCGAGGCAGCTTTCCAAGAACATCTCATGACGAGACATTTCAAAGATTTTAGCAACCGGGTGAGCGGCCTTGTAAGGGATCGAAAGCTAAACAAATTTGGTGTTAGCAACACCACTTGATCATGGTCAAACATCATTGAAAAAGAAACGACAATGGTCGGATCAGCATTTGAGGGGTTGGCCACCAGGATTCGTTTGAAAGTGCCGCATTCCTTATCAAAGGTAGTGCTGTGGGAATCAGAAAAACACTCAAGGCAGCGGGTTAAGATTCAATGCTTATCGATATGGGTTATGGAGACTTCAATCTTAGTAATGCTTGTGCTCTGTGCAGATAAATGACCTGTCAGCATCAGCGTTTCTGATCTTTTCGCCACCTTTGATATGAGATCCGACAAAGACTACCTGCTGATCAATTATGACATCTTGGAATATGTTGGCTGGCAGGCGAAAATGACATTGATCAAATTCAATTTCACGCCCAACTGCCGTGATGATGCCTAGGAACGTAGGAGTTTGCCTTGTCACAAATGAATACCAATAGCCTACGTTTTCCCCCATCTGTTTTGCCGCCTGAGACAGAGAATCTGCGCGCCGATGTTCGTAGCTTCTTGAGCGATGCTGCAACTGCTGATGCATGGAAGTCGAACAGCGATTTCGGCACCGGTTTCTCACCTGAATTCAGCCGCAAACTTGCAGAGCGTGGCTGGATTGGCATGACTTGGCCTCGGGACTATGGCGGCAGTGAGCGCTCCAATCTTGAACGTTATGTTGTCACTGAAGAACTGCTCGCTGCTGGCGCACCGGTCTTTGCTCATTGGATCGCAGACCGCCAGAGTGGCCCCCTCCTGCTGCGATACGGTTCCGAAGCGCAGCGTCGGGAGATTTTGCCGCGCATTACGGCCGGCGAATGTTTTTTTTCTATAGGTATGAGCGAACCGGATTCAGGCTCTGACCTAGCCTCCGTCCGCACAAAAGCTGAGCGCGTGACCGCAGGTTGGCTGCTGAACGGCGCCAAGGTTTGGACTAGTAATGCTCATGTTAACCATTGCATGATTACATTAGCTCGAACCAGCGAGGCGGGAGGCGATCGCCATGGCGGCCTCAGTCAATTTCTTATCGATCTTGTGCATGACGACATTGAGATCAACCCAATTGTCAACATGTTGGGCGCCCATGAGTTTAACGAGGTGGTGCTCGACGAAGTGACGATACCGGCGGATCGGTTGATCGGCAAGGAGGGCGAAGGCTGGCAGCAGGTAACAAGCGAACTTGCTTATGAGCGGAGTGGTCCGGAGCGTTTCCTAAGTAATTTTCACGTCTTTCGCGCATTGATCGATGCTGTTGGGTCAGAGCCGAACGTGCAGCAAGAGGAAGCGCTTGGTCGCCTTGCGGGCCGAGCATGGACTCTGCGATGCATGTCACTTTCGGTAGCTGCTATGCTTGAGGCCGGGGAATCACCCGATATAGAGGCGGCAATCGTTAAGGAGCTAGGTAACCGTTTTGAACGCGAAATAGTTGAGACAGCACGACAGATTTGTCCAATCGAACCGGTTTTTGAGATTGGTAACAATCAAGCGGACTTCGCCGGATTAATGGGAGAAGCCATTCTGCGCCAGCCTTCATTTACCTTGCGCGGCGGCACGACGGAGATTATGCGCTCGATTATCTCACGGGGCTTGGGCCTAAGATGAGTGGTGAACTGGACCTTATAAATCAATCAGCCGAGCGGCTCTTTGCTGATCATGTGGACGCCGAACTGCACGATGCGGTTGCTGCGGGGGAGTGGCCAGCGGAACTTTGGGATGCAATCACAGCGGTCGGTTTTGAGCGTGCAGAGATGACGGTTCATGGCGTGGCTCTCGCGCGCATGACGGGTCGTTTCGTTGCACCTATTCCGCTCGCAGAAACCATTCTCACCGCTTCTGTACTCAAAGAGGCTGGTCTGGAAGTGCCGAGTGGCCCGATGACAACATCTTTTGGAGAGTTACAGCGTGTACCATGGGCGCGACATGCATCCTGTATCGCCACAATTAATGACATTGGTGTGCTCGCGGTGTTCGAAGGAGCTAAATTGGAATGTTCGCCGGGATGTAATCTCGCCGGCGAGCCGCGAGATACTATAATCCTTGGTAGTGCGAAGCCTATCGCTCGGATAGATGGTTTCTCGGCCGATAGTTTTCTTGAGAGAGGCGCACTTATTAGAGCAGCACAGATTAGCGGTGCGCTCGAGACGGTGCTTGCCAGGACGGTGCAATATGCGGGAGAGCGTAAACAGTTTGGTCGACCCATTGCCAAATTCCAGGCAATTCAGCATCACTTGGCAAATCTAGCCGGCTATACCGCGATGGTTTGTGCGGCCGTAGATGCAGCTGCTGCAGCACCGGATTTATTTTCTATTGCTTCTGCCAAGTCCTGCGCCAGCGAGGCCGCCGGCGAAGCAGCGGCTATCGCTCATCAAGTACATGGTGCTATCGGATTTACCCAGGAGCATGATCTCCATCGTCTAACCAAGTCGCTCTGGTCTTGGCGTGAAGAGTTCGGCAGCGAGTCTTATTGGAATGCACGTATTGGCGCAATTGCTGCCTCGGCCGGTGGTAAGAATTTATGGCCGAATCTTGTGGCGCGGAGTGGCTAAGAGTTAGTGACCGATCTTGACCCTCTACTTGCACCTAGTGCGGTTGCTGTTATTGGCGCCTCTCCGGACCCCAAGAAAATTCGCGGTCGCCTTGTTACCGCATTGAAAGCCAGCGGCCGGTCCCGGCCGATTTATCCGGTCAATCCGGCGCATAAGAGCATTCAAGGTCTCCGTACCTACGGTGCGATCGGTGAAATCGGCCGCCCGGTTGATCTTGCTTTAATTGCTATTCCCGCCAGCAAAATTGCTAGTGCACTTGAAGAGTGCGCTGATGCCGGGGTCAAGAGTGTGGTCATTTATAGTTCTGGTTTTGCTGAGAGTGGTGGTGCTTCAGTAGAACGCCAGGCCCGTATTCGAGAAATTGCCAGGGCGCGGGGACTGCTCGTTTGTGGCCCCAATTCGGTCGGGTTTCTCAACCAAACATCCGGCATAAATGCGAGCTTTAGTCCGAGTGCAAATATTGGAGTGAAGGGATATGGCGTTGGGCGTCGTACCGCCATCATCTCGCAAAGCGGTGGCCTTGGGTTCGCTCTTTATAACCGCGGCGTGCGGCGCGGTATGCATTTTAGCCATGTAATCAGCAGCGGTAACGAAGCAAATTTGAGCGCACTCGACTATACCGAATACCTACTAGAGGCAGATGAGGTTGGCGCAATTATTATATTGCTTGAGCAGGTGCGTGGCGGAGGGCGGTTTTTGGATGTGGCCGCGCGCGCGGCCGCGTTGCGCAAGCCGTTGATTGTCGCCAAATTCGGCCAATCGAAAGCGGCGCGGCGTAGCGCGCTCTCGCATACTGGCAGCATGACCGGTGCCGAATTCGCCTATGATGCAGTATTCCGCCATGCTGGGGTAGTCCGAGCGGAAGATCAGGACGAACTCCTGGATGTCGCCGCTGCTTTCACTTTGTGTCCGCTGCCTAAGGGACGAAATATTGGCATCGTGACAATCTCGGGCGGCGTCGGCGTATGGTTAGCGGATGCCTGTGAACGGCGCGGTTTGTCGGTGCCGGAACTTAGTAACGCTTGTCAGGAGGAGTTGCGCGGCTTCATACCCAATTATGGTGGGGTTTCCAATCCTGTGGATATTACGGCCCAGGCGCTTGAATTGGGCGGCAATATTCGGGCTATCGAGCGTCTTTATGCCGAGCCTGGTATCGACAGCGTGGTGGCGGTCGCCTTCACTGCGGAGCACGGTGCGGTTACTGCAGACAAAAAGAGCCTCGCGCATTTGCAACAGCGAGGAGAAAAACCGCTCGTCTATTGCTCCTACGCTGTGCCACATGCAGAAGTGCTGGACAACCTTTCGAAGATAGGCCTGCCCTGTTACACCTCGGTGCAGGGTTGCGCCCGCGGACTACAGGTCCTGGCCGATTATGCCGATCATCTGAAGCTGCGTAATGCAGATGTATTGCCAAGGCCGGCGAAGACCCCGCCTTTGCCTAAGTTGGAGGCTGTGCTGATTGAGCACGCCGCCACACCCTATCTTATGGCGCTCAATATACCTATACCAGAGTCACGCCTAGTAAAGACGGCTGCCGATGCTGTTGCCGCGGCTGCAGAAATTGGAGGACAGGTTGCGCTCAAGGTGCAATCGCCGCAAGTGACCCACAAGTCTGAAGTTGGTGGCGTGGTTTTGGAAGTGATTGGTGAATCAAATGTGCGCCAAGCCTTCGATCAAGTGACGAGGCTGCCAAGCGACATCGTGCTCGATGGAGTTTTGGTGCAGCAGATGGCACCGAAGGGTATTGAGATGATTGCTGGTGTGGCATGGGATGAGACATTCGGACCGCTGATCATGGTCGGTTTTGGTGGTAATGAGGCAGAAATCCTCAACGATACGGCCTGGGCGCCTGCGCCCTTTGGCGAGGCGCGGGCCGAAGTACTTATCCGCTCGCTGCGGGCCGCCGCCCGGCTCTATGGCAACGCTCAGACCCAGCCTGCCGATATTGCCGCGCTCGCCAGTCTTCTTGCACGACTCAGCTTGTTTGCCGTTGACAATCGAGATCACATTCAGGAACTCGACCTTAACCCGGTGGTGCTTTATGAGAAAGGTGCAGGGCTGATAGCGCTAGACGCGCTCATCGTTACACGCAAGAACTAAGGGGATTAGACTTTTATGTCTGACGATATTTTATTTGATGTGGTGTCGCGCGTTGCCACCATCACTCTGAACCGACCCAAGCGTCGGAATGCCTTCACGCTTGCTATGATAGATTCTTGGGCTGATCGGCTAGAGGAATGTGCTGCGCGTAAGGATGTTCATGCGGTACTCGTCACCGGTTCGGGCAAAGCATTTTGCTCCGGCGGCGATATAGATGAATTGATGAAGCAGGGTCAGGAGAGTGGTCCTCAAGAACGTAAGGAGGAACTCACAAACCATGTCCACCGAATTCCCCGCCTGCTGGATCAAATCGACAAACCAATAATCGCCGCAATTAATGGCGCTGCTACCGGTGCGGGCATGGATTTAGCGCTTATGTGCGATCTCCGCTATGCCGGAAAATCGGCCAAATTCGCTGAAACCTACGTCAAACTTGCCTTGATGCCAGGTGCCGGTGGGGCGCATTTTTTGCCCCGCTTGGTGGGCCGTGCCCGGGCACTCGAAATGCTGTGGACCGGTGATTTTATTGACGCCGCAGAGGCGGAGCGTATTGGCCTGGTCAACAAAACTCTTCCAGATGATGCATTGATGGCGCATGCGCACGGAATCGCGGAGCGCCTTGCTGATGGGCCGAAACAATCGATCCGTGCCATCAAGCGCGCCGTTCGTGCCGGTGAGAACTGTGATATTTCGGCTAGCCTTGACATCAGCTCTTCGGGGTACGGCATTCTGGCAATGGACGCAGATCATTTCGAGGCGGTCGATGCCTTTCTCGAAAAGCGTCCGCCAAAATTTAAATGAGGAAGAGATGATGAAATATTCCCGCAACATGAATCATGTTGGTCTCTCAGTCACTGATATTGATGCAGCGGCCGACTGGTATGTCGAAACATTTGGCTGCACGGTCCTCATGGCGCCGATTGCGGCGGAGGAAGATGGGAGCTATTTTGCCGAGATTGTTGCCGATATATTCGCTCCCGGCTTTAAGTTGATGAAGCTCGCCCATCTAGCTACCGGCGATGGCGTCGGTATCGAACTGTTCGAATTCACTAATCCCAAGGCTGAACGCCGCGAAGATAATTTTGAATATTGGAAGAGCGGCATATTTCATATTTGCCTTACTGACCCAAATATCGAGGTGCTGGCCAAACGCATCAATGAAACGGGCGGCAGGCAGAGATCTAAGGTATGGAAACTGTTCGACGATAAGCCCTACAAGGTATGTTACTGCGAAGATCCGTGGGGAAATATCGTTGAGTTGAGTTCGCATAGCTATGTGCAGACCTGGTCGAACTATGACAGACCGCACCAGCCATGAGAGGGAGATAATGCAGACGGAGGCCAACGGTATAACCTTTAATTGCTGTATAGAAGGACCGGAGGGCGCGCCCTGGGTAATGCTGAGCAATTCGCTGGCAACGAACCTTTCTATGTGGGACGGTCAGGCTACTGTGCTGGCTGAACGCTACCAGGTGCTGCGATATGATCAGCGCGGCCACGGACAAAGCGACGCGCCGATGGGTAATTATGATTTTGACCTGCTCGCTGACGATGCCGTCGCTTTGATGCAGGCTCATGGTATCGAGGCTTGTCACTTCGTCGGTCTTTCTATGGGAGGGATGACCGCTATGGGACTCGGCCTCAATCATCCGGAGCGTCTCCTTAGCATCACCATTGCCAATTCTCGAGCCGATGTGACGCCGAATTTCCAAGGTGTATTCGACGAGCGTATCGCCATTGCACTGAATGAAGGCATGGAAGCGCTTGTTTCATCGACCATCGAGCGTTGGTTCACCGAGGAGTTGAGGGAGAGCGCGCCCGCCTTTCTTGATGATGTAAGAGAGATGGTGCGTGGTACACCGCCGGTTGGCTACGCCGGTTGTGCTCGAGCAGTCCAGAATGTCGATTATTTGTCTCGCCTTGTCGCCGTTGACAAGCCGGTGTTGCTGATTGCCGGTAGCCAAGATATAGCCACTCCCCCGGAATGCATGCGCGATATTCAAACGACGATGTCGGGTGCACGGTATATTGAGCTTGATCCGGCATCACATCTTTCAAATCTCGAGCAACCCGAGGCTTTCACCACAGCGTTGAGCGATTTTCTGTTGGCACAGGATTGACGATATGGGTGAGGCGCTTACCTTAGCTGCCATCGAGGCAGCGCGTGACAAGATTGGTGACAAGGTGGTGGCAACACCGACGCATCATTGGAAGGGCCCCCTACTAAATGCGCGTCTTGGTGGTGAGACAGAAGTATTGCTCAAACTTGAACTCTTTCAACGAACCGGCACATTCAAGGCGCGAGGCGCGTTGTTTAATGTGCTCAGCTTGTCTGAGACTGAACTTGCCATGGGCATCACTGCCGTGAGTGCAGGTAATCACGCTATTGCAGCTGCCTTTGCCGCAAATATAGCGGGCGCTGGTGCCAAGGTAGTGATGATGCAAGGTGCCAATCCTTTCCGCATTGCGCAATGCGAGGCTCATGGCGCTGAGATCATCTTCGCCGATGACGTTCACCAGGCTTTCGAGATGGTTGATCGCATTAAGGAAGAGGAGGGGCGGATTTTTATTCACCCCTTCGAGGGTGAGCGGACGGCTCTTGGAACGGCCACCCTCGGTCTTGAATTCGCTTGCCAGGTCCCCGAACTTGATGCGCTCATCATCCCCATTGGCGGAGGCGGCCTATGTGCTGGCGTTTCGAGTGCATTTAAGCTTGTGCAGCCTGACTGCAAGGTATACGGCGTCGAACCGAAGGGGGCTAACAGCATGCTGCGTAGCTTTGAAACCGGGTCACCGCAGACCATCGATAAGGTACGCACCATTGCAGATAGCCTTGGTGCACCGTATGCGCTGCCTTATTCCTTCAAACTCTGCCGAGATAATGTCGATGACATCGTGCTGGTAAGCGACGAAGAACTGCGCCGTGCCATGGGTTTACTGTTTCTCGAAATGAAGGTCGCGGTTGAGCCGGCGGGTGCTGCGGCGACTGCGGCCCTGCTCGGTCCCTTGCGCGAGCGGATTCTAGGAAAACGTGTCGGTGTTATCGTCTGCGGCGCCAATACGGATATCGCAACGTTTCAGGCCCAAGCACTTTTCCAGTAATCACCAATCGTTTCGCAGCTCGCGCAATTTGAGAAAGACCGTTTTTGCATCGAGCTCCCTGGGCAGGTCCGAGAAGTTTTCGCGTAAGCGAGCTATCACGGACGGGTTATGCAGGCGGAAGAAGGTGTTAACTTCTTTTTCGAGTGCAAGTGTCGTGATCAACGGGTTTTCTGGGTTTTGGTCTGCGACGCTACCTAGCAGTTTTTTAGCTGCTGCATTGTCAGGTTCTCGGTCGAGAGTAAATTCGAGGTTGTTGGCTATGTAATCATGGCCAGGATAGACCAGAGTGTCATCCGCCAGCCTAGCCAGTTGGCCACTGAAGGTTTGGTAAAGCTCCGCAGGGTGGCCTCCGGAATGGCAATTTCCGGCACCGGCATTGAACAGCGTGTCACCGCAAAATATTGCCGGTTGATCGGTGTGCGATAAGAGACAGACGTGGCTCATGGTGTGCCCCGGCGTGTCGAGAGATTCGAGTTCGACCATGTTGCCCACCCGGATTACATCTCCGGCGCCTAGGCCCCGATCAATACCAGGGATGCTGTGCTTGGCATTGGCATGTGCGAGGAGCTTGGCACCCGTGGCAGCAATGACCGCTTTGTTGCCACCTGTATGATCGCCATGCTCGTGGGTGTTCAGCACTTGAGTTATCTCCCAGCCCTTGTCTTTGGCTTTGCTCAAGCATTTCTCGTGATCGAGCGGATCGATTGCCAAGGTCTCACCGGTTTCTGGGCAAGCGATGAGGTAGTTAAAATTGCGGTAAGTGTTTGCGGTCCAGATTTGTTCAACAATCATGACAAGCTCCATTAACGCCCGTGAAAATCGGGTTTACGTTTCTCCATGAAGGCACGACGACCTTCAGCGTAATCCTCGCTCGCAAAACATTTTTCCACCAGACTTTCGCACATCTCATGGTCGAGATCCGCGCGGGTGCGGGTGATTTCCTCTACCGATCGCTTGGCAGTTATCATGCTTAGTGGCGCGTTTTCGGCGATACGAAGGCAATAATCGGCAACATAGTTTTCCAACTCATCTTCGCCAACTATACGGTTGATCAAACCCATTGTGGCGGCCTCGTCGCTATCAAACTGACGCGCGGTAATGAGAATTTCCTTGGCGAATGATGGGCCGACCAAAGAGACGAGAGGTTGGAGTGATTTCACTCTATAACCTATGCCGAGCTTGGCTGCCGGAATGGCGAAGCGTGAGTTTTGGGTTGCAATTCTCATATCGCATGAGATAGCGACAGCCAAACCACCACCCATGCAATAGCCTCGGATCATGGCGATGGTTGGTCGGTTGGCGGCGTTTAGACGATCGCTAGCGTCTTGGACCATTTCGTCATAGCGGGTAACAGCGTCCGTACTTGCGCGACTTTCCTTAAACTCAGAAATGTCGGCACCCGAAATAAAAGCTTTTCCGCCCGCACCCTTAAGCACGATCACGCGGATATTCTCGTCTGCTTCGAAATCGTCAAGTATTTTTGGAATTGCCTGCCACATGCTGACCGAGAGGGCATTGTGCCGATCTGGATTGTTGAAGATCATCCAACCCACGGCGCCATCTTTCTGGGCAATCATCTTGTCCCCATAAGCCACTTTTTTCGATTTAGACAATGCCTCGCTCCCTGAGGTTGGAGATTCTATCCGGACTTATGCCGAGCTCATCTAATATTTCGTTAGTATGTTGGCCAAGCTCTGGGGTTGCTGTATGGATGCGGGATGGCGTGCGGCTTAGCGCTGCAGCTTGGCCGACGATCTCTATATCACCGAGGGTCTGATGTGCTACCGGAGTAGCAATTCCTAGGTGCTTTACCTGCGGATCGTTGAACATCTCGCCGATATTATAGATCGGTCCGCAGGGCACGCCGGCATTGTTGAGAGCGTCTACCCACTCGGCGCTGGTCTTTTGCCGAATTAACTCGCAAAGCTTGTGGTTCAGCTTATCCCTGTTATCCGAGCGCGCCTCGCCGGTAGCGTAATCGGGGTGGTTAATCAATTCCTCGGCGTCCAGTGCTCGACACAGGCGCTCATAGATCTGGCCACCCGACGTGGCGATATTGATGTGACCGTCGGCAGTGGGATAGACGCCAGTTGGAATGCTGGTCGGGTGATTGTTACCCGCTTGGGAAGCCACATCATTATCCAGCAACCAGCGTGCCGCCTGAAAATCGAGCATGGCGATTTGCGCCTGGAGGAGAGAGGACTGTACCCATTGTCCTTGGCCCGAAACTTCACGCTCTAACAGCGCAACGAGGATACCAATGGCGCAATATATCCCGGCGCTCAAATCGGCGATGGGAATTCCGGCGCGCACCGGGCCTTGGCCCGGTAGACCAGTAATCGACATCAGTCCGCCCATGCCTTGGGCAATCTGGTCAAAGCCCGGGCGCTTTTCATAGGGGCCGTTCTGACCGAAGCCAGAAATGCTGGCGTAGACCAGACGAGGGTTGGACGCGCGAAGTGTCTCATAGTTGATGCCAAGTCGGTGCTTGACGTCTGGGCGGTAGTTTTCGATGACGACATCTGACTTATCCGCGAGGCGCTTGAAAAGAGCGAGGCCGTCTGGCTCTTTCAGGTTGAGTGTGAGGCTGCGCTTGTT
>PBDG01000047.1 GCA_002717225.1 Rhodospirillaceae bacterium
TGGCGGTGTTGAAGGCGCGCCTGGCCAATTCGACCACGCAGGAGGATCGTATCGCCAGGCTTGAGGAAATGGTGAGCAAAATCGGCCAGGGGCAATAACTCTTTTCTTTAAAATAAGACTGAATGGCAGCGAGATTTTAATGATGAAAAATAGAACCAAACTTATAGGGATGCTGGTCGTTGGTGTCTTGGCGCTTGGCCAAGCGGGGCAGATTCATGCGGCAGACGCCAACCCCCCGGAGCGGATGACTTACCAGGGATATCTCGTCGACGGCAACGGTGATCCGCTGGGCAACTCGGTCCCGGCGAACTACGACGTTGTGTTTCGCATATACAACATAAAGGAGGGTGGAACCACTGATAATATTTTATGGGCGGAGCAACAGACAGTGACGGTGGACAAGGGCTACTTCAGCGTGCTGCTTGGCGAGGGTGTGCCCACCAGTAATGGTGATCCCACTGGGAAACTTTCTGGTGTGTTCGGTGGAACTGATGCATCAGACCGGTTTATAGGGATCACAGTTAAGGGATTGGGTGCTGGCGATGTGGAGATCGCACCTCGACTCCAGTTCGTGGCTTCCCCGTTCACGTTTTTGGCGGCTTACGCCAGGCAGGCAGACAAGATTGTGGGTACGGGTGGGGATGTGCTGACCACGGATGGCGGGAATATCGGTATTGGCAACGCCTCGCCGAATTCCAAGCTGGACGTGGGAGGGGACATCAAGGCCAGCGGCGCGGTGGATGTGGGCGGCAACGCCAATGTGCAGGGTAGTTTGGCCGTGGGCAAGTCGAGCGCACCCACCGCTGCATTGGACGTGGCGGGCGCCATTAAGGCCTCCAGCGGATTGGATATTGACGGCGACTCAACGATTGATGGGTCGGTCAATTTGAGACCGACAGGAACCAGTTCCGCGCTTCGTATTTACGCCTCCTCCAATTACAGTGATTATCAGTTGAAACTATGGAATGACGATAGTGCATCCTATATAAGAAACACGAGCGATTCACGGAAAATTATCATCGGGGCAAACAATAGGAATACACTTGCATTAACGCCTGATGGCAAAGTGGGTATTAATAACGCTGGGCCCAGTTATGATTTGGATGTAGACGGCACAATCAGGGCATTTACGGGTAATAGTTCCAAGCCGGGATTAATCATAGACAGGTACTCTACAGGTAATTACCGATCAGAACTAGTTCAGGCTTCTGACGGATTGGCGATTCGGGTAGGTCATGGTTCGACTGAGCCAACAGAAAAGATGCGCATAAAATATGATGGCAACGTATGGATGCCCGGCTGGATTGTGCGGACAGCGCATAATACCGGCGGGCTCATGGGGGCGTACAATCATTTGGGCGGCGCTGCCCAGGCGTCAAATCCCATTTATATTCTTGGCAGCAGCTACAAGCCGAATGAAACGACTCTGGGTAATATGTATGGGGTTGGTTATACGGATTGGACGGCCAGTTTTATAACCGGAACTGGATCCGGCTGGGGATTTTATGTCGCGTCAGGTGGTAAAGCGAGGACATGGCTTAGCGGCAACTCTGGCGCTGTCTCATATATTGCAAAAGATGGTGGCAGAGTTGGTATTGGCACCGATTCCCCCAGTCAGGCACTGGATGTAAACGGAAATATAAAACTCAGAGGAGGGGCGATTGTCGGCTCGGGTAGTAATTATTTGGTTATTGAAGATTACGGGAGCAATAATGGGTGTACTATCCGCCCCCATTCTAATAATTACGGTAGTATAGGAACAGCAAATCTGCGATGGGATGATGGGTATATAACTGAATTATGGGCATCTATGCAGGGTTCGGATCGACGAATCAAGCGTGACATCAATCCGGTCGGGAAGAATGAAATGCTCGAGATGATAGATGACATGTCCTTCTACCAATACCGGTTGAGATTTCCCAATGCGGAAAAAATGAAACGTCAGGGTCGGGATGCCAATGGAGTCTTTTACGGGATTATGGCTCAGGAGCTCCGTGAGATCTATCCTAACGTTGTTAAGTCCAATGGTGAGGCTGCCTTGTTGGATGAGAATGAAACGGATGAGGATGAAATTCTTAAAAACCGTTGGTATGTTGAAAAGGCTAGGCTTGCCGAACTTGCATTGGGAGGGATCAAGGATCTCTATTCGATTTCAAAAGAGAAGGATTCCGAGATTGAGTCACTAAAATCCAAAGTCGAAAATTTAGAGAGCGAGATGGCGGTGTTGAAGGCGCGCCTGGCCAACTCGACCACGCAGGAGGATCGTATCGCCAAGCTCGAGGACTTGGTCAGCAAAATCGCCCAGGGGCAATAACAATCTGATGCGGTAAAAGGATTTTTAATGATTAATAAAATGAAAACTGCCAAAGAGCTAATTAGGATGAAAATAATCAAGCTATGGATTGCGGGACTGGTGTTCGTGTCGGGCTCGTCGTTTGCGCTTGGCCAATGGCAAACGCAGTCTCTGCCGCTGACGCCTGGCTGGAATGCTGTCTATCTCCATGTGGACAGCATGCATTCGGGTATTGCGGCAATGGCAAACGGGACACCGGTGGAGGAGGTTTGGTTGTGGCAGCCTGAGCTATCCACTGCACAGTATGTGACCAACCCGGATGCGCCTGCTGATTCCAAGTCGAGATGGGCCAGCTGGAAGAGTGGTCTTGGTGATGCTTCTTCCACACTGAAGCGGATGCCAGGCAATGCGGCTTACCTGATCAAGCTGGGGGGGGGCGATATCTTTACCTGGCAAATCCTGGGCAAGCCGGTTCCGGCGCGATACCAGTGGACGACCAGTGGCCTTAACTTTATCGGGGTGCCTTCCTTGGCCGGCAGCAATTCTCCGAGCCTTGAGGATTACTTTGGGCCGGCGGGGGATCTCTTGAGGGTTACGGATATTTTCGCCTATGTGGGGGGGGATCTTGGCCCGACAAATCCTAGCCAGGTGTATGGTTTGCGCACCTCAAAGGCCGACCGAGGCAAGGCGTTCTGGATGCGTTCAGGTACACGTTTTAATCGTTATTTTGGCCCATTCGAACTGAAACTGCAGTCGCCCGAAGGGGTTGATTTTGGGGATAACCTATCGGCCTACAGGGTGCGTGTAAGAAACCTGACCGGAGCTGATTTGAAGGTCACGCTGACCGGGGTCAATTCCGAGGGTGCACCCAATCCGTTGCCTGACGGTGAGAAGGTCATAACTGGACCCGCACCGGTGATCATACGTGGAGATTTGAACACCGAGACACTGGCTTACAGCCATGTGGCGCTCTCTGATGGTTCGCAAAACTGGACTCTTAAACCGCTCGGAGAGGTTGGTTCGGAAGTGGAGCTGGTTTTGGGTCTGGATCGTTCGTCCATGACCGGGGCCGCAGGGTCTTTTTACGCGAGTGTGCTCCGCTTCACGGATGATCTGGGTCATTCACAGCGGGACATTCCGGTCAGCGGGACGGTGGGATCGAGTGAGGGTTTGTGGATTGGCGGGGTGTCGATCAACAAGGTCCGAAACACGATGAAGGCAGCCGACCCGAATGATTCCTCTCGGTCGATCAGTACCGACACGGATACATTTGGGGATGTTGCCAGCCCTTATCCTTTACGCCTGATCGTACACAGGGAACATCTTGGGGGTGTGAGTGTCATCAACCCCGGTGTGACGGTGTCTGCATCTGCGACACAGGGAACCGGTGTCAATGTGACCGTCGCTACAACCTCGAGAGCCTTTCCATCCGGAACCCAGATCGCCTTTTCCGGCGGCGGGTTGCTGACATTGACTGCGGATGCGGCGTCCGGTGTGACGACTTTAACTGGAGACCTTACCGTTGCGGATCTGGCCGTTGGTGAGACCGCCAATTCAGGAGCAGTACAGGAGATGACTTCAAACCCAGCAGTGACTGTCGGTTCCGGGGTGACGGCCGGGGCAAATGCAACCATCGGAAACGGGATTGATGTGACAGTTGCGGCAACTCCCCGTGGCTATGTAACGGGCGCCACTCTGACATTTTCCGGAGGTGGAGTGTTGACGCTGACTGCGGATGTTGCGTCAGGTGCGACCACCTTAACCGGCGATTTGACCGTGGCTGACATCACATCCGGTGAAACGGTTACTGCAAATGTGTCCCAGGGAGCCGGGGTCAGTGTGAATGTGGGTGCTACAACGCGTGACTACAGTGTTGGAGACAAGATCGTGTTTAATGGAGGGGGCATCCTGACGTTGACAGAGGAGGCCGCGACCGAATCTGTGGCGCTGACCGGGGACTTGACCGTGTCTGATCTTGCCGATGGCGAGGCGGCCACTTCATGGACGGCGGGGAGCACGGCGACCAGTGTCGCGGTGGATAACACTTCCCGCACGATGTATGCGGGTGAAGTGCTTTCGTTCAGTGGCGGTGGCAAGGTGACATTGACCGAAAATGCCGCCGTCAATTCGACACTGCTAAGGGGCAACCTGTCCGGCGGGAACATTAGCCTTGCCGAGACGGGGCAAACGGATCGGCTACGGTTGTTGCAGCGGGCGTATGTGGGGATTTTGGAGGGTGATGTTTTGGGGGTGGCAACCAAGGAAAGCCTGCTTAAGGCCGGGACACTGGCCAGTGCGCGACGGATTAGCTCAACGCATCTGCCGGTCAGTGCAGCCAATGTGCCGTGGAACTGTAATGGCGAACTCGCCGCAGGCAAGACACTGAATGTCACCGTCGAGATAGGCCACAATGATCAGGGGTCGAATCCGTTTTTACACACCTACCATCCCGATCACGACAACCTGTCAGTGGATTTCAAGCAGATTGAACCGGTCGGCAGTGAGTCTTACAGGATTAAGAGGGAGATTAAGCTGACATTTAGTAATCCAACGACAACCTTCTCAGGGTTGACCAGTGGTGGTCGGCAGTTGGTTGGGGAGTATGAGGAGACGATGACCCTGTACGGTTTGGTCGGGGATTCCCAGCCCAATGAGAAACGATTCGCGATGCGAGGCGAGTTTGTGATCAATCGAATCACTGATATCGCGACTTTAACTATGGAATAGCTTTAGGGATTTATAATAATCAAAAAAATAAAATAAAATGATTAAGATGAAATCTGCAATTAAAACTCTGGTTGCAATGTTGGGCTTTTTTCTAGTTTGCATTGCGCAACTGTTTGCCCAGACGACACTTCCCCTTGAAATTCATCAGGACAAGACCACATACAATTACCAGAGTCGCAGCGGTGTGCCGATTTCTGGCCCTGCGAATCATCTGGATGTGACCAGGAATGGAGACACGTTTACATGGCAGGGTGAGACGGGTAAATCGTATAAAATCGTGGGTATTGCAAACAGCAATGTCACTGTATTGAGTCACTTGGTTGAATGGAGTCAAGGCGGTGTCAGCATTTCAGGGATAGGTAACAGTTTTAATGCATACTCGGCCTATCCTGCGGGTTCGGACGGGCGCGTGCCTGCGCAACAGGAACCAATGACAACCAACCCTCCCACGAAAAATCAGTTTTCCGGCTTTATTTCCTGGGGGGCAGTGGCCCATCCGGACCCCGCGTTAACAAGTAATCTGAATGGTTCAACGAGTAGGCTCAATCAATCGTTGAGTTATGCCGGCAACGCGCCGCTCATTGATTTGCCACGTGGCCCCAAGGGCAGTGATGCGCCTGCCGTGGTGCTCCAGCGTGCCATGGTGGGTGCCCCTTATCTGAACCGTCCTGTGTCATTCCTGTTTGGGGGGATTATTTCGCCTCCTGATGAGGATGAAACAGGGCAAAAACTGGCCGACTCCATTTCACCGGACAGTTACTGGTTGGGTGAACCTCACTTGCTTTCATCGGAGACTGCAGCCGGTCATACAGCGAAGGGGTACTATTACAGCCCCCATGCACGCGCAGTGTTTGCCATCCAGCCGGGCCCGATAGAGATCAGGTGGCGCAGGGCTATCCCTTACGAGGTTGGACAGCCCAGACTGGTTCCGACAGAAAACTCTCAGACTGGAGCGATTGAGATGGTGGAGAGGACGGATGAGCTTTCTGCTGACGAAAAAGCTGACGCGGATACCTGGTATGAGTCAGTTGGCAACTATTATCGGTTGTACAAGAAGCGCTATATTGTATCCGGAAGCGCCGCCAAGAGCCCCAGGAAAATCTACTGGAACCAGGCCGGATATCTCGGTCCGCAGGTGACCATTCCCGCGTCAAGTGTCGGTGAGTTGAAGATTGTATACAACAGCAGCTTCCCGGATAGAGTGCCTGTCGAGGATGGGATACCCGTGCAGCAAAGCGGTGCCGAGTCCAGTGGTTCCGGCATCAATATACCCGGGGCCGGTCCAAATGGTGAAGCGATAACGGTGCCGGGAGGTGGCGAATCGGTTTACACGAAAACGCTTTGGCACCAGGGAGATTCCCTGATGGCGCTGAATGCCGAAGGAAGAGTCTTTGTGGAGTTGTTGGGGGATCCCCGGGAGGACGGGCTAACTCGTTACCATCTTGGCTATGAGATTGTGGATGTGTTCAAGACATCAACCCCTGCAGATATCACCATCGAACTGGGGGACCGAGTAACCGCATGGAATCCGAAAGAGAACAAGGATGATTCACACCTCACGCCCCAGCCGAGTCTGAAAGTTACAGGGGATGATTTTTTGTTTCAGGCAGGTGGTAATAATGTTGTGTACTATGCGACGCGTGAAACAAAGAATCTGAACGATTATTCGATACATTGGATGGAAGAGGGCATTGAGGGCATTCTTTGGCCTGCGCGACATTCTCGCTACAAGTTTGTTTGGCCTGATGACCCGGCGCGTTACAGCCATTATATCCGGCCACAGGTGGCGACCAAGGAACTTGCCAGCTTAACTATGGTGCCCATGCCCAACGAAAACACGCCGACCATTCAGTATCAGGATCCACTGGACGGTGATCGGGCTTTTTTTACCACCAACTTGGGCTTTTACACTTTTCTGGATGCAGATTATCCAGTGCATCGTACTCTGTTGCGATTCTCCTCCGGTACAGATTACCATTTTGAACGGGTTTTCTCCTGGCTGGATAACAATGTGAAAGATGGAACAACACTTGCCAAGTCAGATTTGGGACCGGATGCCTGGCTTCCTTCCAGAGACCTCAAGATATGGAGCAATGGCGATGCGTCGGTGACAGGGAGTGTTTATAGTGCCACGGCCGTGGATGCGAACGGCGATCCAGCTCCTGTCAATCAGTTGGACAGTGGGTTTCTAGAAAACACACTTCGTACTGCTCCCAGGTATTTGAGCCAGACAGTGTATGTGGGGGATCGCATCACTGCTCCGGCGGGGGAGTTGGGCAGTGATGGCCAAGGTTACTGGGCAGGCTACATTCTTACAGATCCAGGTGATGTGAATAGATTGAATGGTAAAATCATCCCAATTAATACGAATGCATATATCGATCCAATTGCTGAAGGATTTGAGGCATCCAACCTGGGTGCCATTATTCCTGTTAACGCTGATCCCTCCAACAACGTTCTGGAGGTGTATTGGTACCGTAAAAATGGGGCCAATGTGGCAAAGGGCTTTAAACCAGTTTACTGGCCGTCGGCACTTGGCCGATACACGATCCAGTGGCCGACCTCCCCAAGTGAGATCGTGCTGGCCAGCAATGATGGAAGTGGAGCGTTGTCGAGTTTGCAGGCCAAGGGAAGCATCTATGTCCAGAACAATTCAGATTTGGCAGGGTATAACCCAAACGAGGAGCATGCATTAATGCTGGCTGGCACCGCATATGCCCTGCGCGATGACCTGAATATTACGACTGGACAGCATTATTCATCAGATCCATTCGTGTTGCTTGAGTACAGTGAATCGGACGGCAGGCCTGCGATGATGGCTTTTAAAGTTTTGCGCGAAAAACCTTCAGATGGAATCCTTTTTGATTATATCACGGAGGCGGGTCAGATGTTGCAGGCGCCGATGCCTTTGCCGTTATTGGCCAAGCCGGTGGAAGGTGCCGTTGCCGCCACGTATTATGAGGAAGGGGATGTGCTGCCACAAGGCAGCTCGATTGGAGACGAAAAAACACCTGCTGTGAACCGAGTCAATTATAATAGTGAGCCGCCCACATCGGGTGGGGATAATCCAGCAGGTTGGGACAGCGCCGATGAAGTGACAAAGAGCACCTACGAGCATTATAAGAGTTTCACCTATGAGGATCGAAAGGGAGAACACTGGGTCTATCGGGGGCTGCATGCCGGGCCGCCTGCATTGGAAGCTGGGAGCTATGACGGCACATCGTTTGGATCTCCGGTGGCAGCCACGGCCATAGTAGGGGAGGCATTTAGTTACACGGTACACACATCTCGACGAGCGTCCACGCTTTCGATGGCGGTTTCATCCGAATCCGCGGATCAGTTGCCGGGGTGGTTGTCGATTAACTCGCTGACACTCTCCGGAAACCCTGCTGGCGCCGATATCGGGTCGTTCAGTCTTGATTTGATTTTAAAGCCGTCTGACGGCACTGCAGCGGTGAGCATAACCCTTTCTGTTACGGTCAATGCGACCGGGAGTGTAGCCGGCCAGGCTCCAATGAATTTAAGTTATGTCGTTGATGGTGTGACTCAAGTTGTGGGCAACCGACCGCCTGCGCTGGCGGAGGCGCCGACACCAGCCAACAGTTTTGTAATGCAGTTCTACTATCGGACGCTGGAGGGCTTTTATTGGCCAGGGATGAATCCACAGCCTGCGGTGGACACGATTGTACCGTACATGCTGGCTTCGAATGATACGGGAGTTGATGCATCTGACAAAAATAAAGACTCTCTAGAGATTGTGTACAGGCCGGTATGGCCTGCAGAAACCAAGGTGTTGGGATTGAGTGAGACCTTGACAGAGGCGAAGAATGGGCTCCCTGCGGTCAGGGGGCAGAGCAGCTTGAGAGTGCTTTACCAGCAATCGATAGCGGCAGCGGTTACGAGTGGGGAAAACGCTTCGAGTGTCGTCCTGCATGATCCGACCCGCGAAAAGACCTATGAGTTGGGTAAGCAGGGCGGGTTGCAATCAATACCTGCATCTGTAAATACATATGACTATCAGGGGAGGACTTATTTCCCCAACCTGCCTCCACAATTATCCCAGAGGCTGTTTTATGATCCGAACCGCGGGAGCAAGGGGGCTTTGGTTTTTAGAGGGGAATATGTCAAGGAAGTCGTCGGAGAAAGTTATTTGCAGTTGAATGTATTGGGCGGCGATCCTGATGATCCGAGTCCCAGGGATGAGTTGGAAATAGTAAAGAAACTGTGTGTTGATTCGGATGGTGACAAGTCCCTGTGGGATCTTGCCATTGACGGTTTGCAGACGAATGTTGAGACTTTTTATGAGCCGATTGACAGGCCGGGTCAGTGGGTGGCAAATACACATACATCAGCACAGGACGGCGTTTCTGGCGACAGTGCTCCAGTGCCGCAATTGGTTCAGATAGGGGACTTGGCGGCGATCACGAATGATGACGCGGCGGTGGATTCATATGCGTTGAGTGCGACCGGCCCCGGGACCGGTTATGTCACGCTGATCAGTAACGATGGGAATGATCCCTCCAAGTCTGGATTGCCAATTACAGTCCACATAATTCGTGTTGGACAACCCATGTATAGGGGGGAAATCAAGGTTTTGTACTCAAGCAATCCATTGGACGAAAAGGTGACTTTTCTGCACACGGCGGACTTGGGTGGTAAATTCGGGGATTTTGACTACGAATGGAAGATCCAGCCGCCGGTGGATGGTAATCCTCCCAAAACTTATTACGCCGTCGGTGACCCCGGATACGATTCAAATAATCCAAAAAAATTGGCTTCTGGCTGGACACCTTTGGAAGATGGTGACGGTTTGGGCATCAATCTTTATACCCTTGACGGCAGCGGTATCCAGTCGCTGAGTGACAATTACATCATCATGCGATACCGGCCCAATCTAGCGTCTCATCCCGGATATGGGGATACTGACGAAAGCGGAAGCCTTAGTGATGATGAGAAGGAGGCGGCCTGGTCTGAATGGACAGAGGCGCAGCTAGCGGAAGGATGGATCAAGCGGGTTTTGGCGGGGATCAACCCGTTTAATCAGCGCTCGACGGATATGTTCAGCAATAGTGTTAACACCGAGGGAAGCATTCTGACCCAGGCTGGCGGACGCTGGGAGGGCGACATTGCTCTGAACCTGGATAACATTAACGACCACGGGTTGATCGGGATCTATGAAACCGTATTGAACCGGGGCAAGAGCATGAGCATTGAGTCAGGGATCAATTATGGGCCGGCCAATGACGCGCTGTTGCTGGCTGCAGGGTATCTCAACGACCTGTATATGATGGTCGGCAATGAGGCGTATGCAGATGCGGCCAACCCAACTATTGGGATTGGAACCAAGGATAAAAACTATGGCGACATAGCCACTGCATTGTTCTCTTTCAAGGGCCAGATGGCGAGTCTGCTGGAGGAGGAGTTGGGACTGCTGAGGGGAAGGGATGACTTCATGCAGCCCGGTGTCGAGACGGGCCCTGTTTATAACAAAATGTTCTGGAATTATACCCGGGGTATTGATGCCGGCGAGGTCATCTATGCGCTCAATTATAACATCCAGGAGGATCAGGGCGAGGAACTGGACGGGAGTATTAATGCGGCAGATGCAGCCCGGATGTATCCACAGGGTCATGGAGATGCCTATGGCCATTACCTGACCGCATTGAAGGGCTATTATAAGCTGATTGCGGATGCCGATTTCACATGGGCGCCTAGGACTGAAGCTGTAACGGTTCTGGGTAAACCGGTGCAGGTGGACTACATGGATGAGCGCAAGTTCGCGGCGGCGGCGGCGGCTTTGGCACGCACTGGCCAGCAGGTGCTCGAACTGACCTGGCGCAGGGACTATCAAGCTGGTAAGGATTCTGGATGGTCCCATTTTGGGCAGACCCGGAGCAACGAACGGCGCTCGCATGTTGAGGGAGATACCACGGTGCAGTCCACCCGCCACTGGGGCATGGACCACTGGGCGGCTCGAACCGGAATTGGATCGATGGTGAACTGGGTGGTGGGCAATTCCATGTTGCCTGAGAAGGACACTGATCCAAGTCACGAGGGAATCCAAAAGATTGATCGGACCACTGTGCCGGAGTTGCAGGAGTTGGCTGCTGTCGCTCAGGCGCTGCAGACAACATTGGACAACGCTGAGGCCGGAATGAATCCGCTCGGTTTGTCGGAGGATGCGATTGCCTTTGACATAGATCCAGACGGTGTTCGGTCGGAGACGCATTATGAGCAGATCTATAACCGTGCAAAGCAAGCATTGAACAACGCGATGGCATCCTTCGACGACACCAAGGGTGTAACGGGCATGATGCGTTCTGAGGAGGATGAGATTAATGAGTTTCAGGCTGAGGTTGCCAAGCAGGAACTGGCCTATAAACACGAGTTGATTGACTTGTATGGAACACCGTATTCAGACGATATTGGGGTGGGCAAGACCTATAAACAGGGTTATGACGGTCCGGATTTGCTTCATTATGTTTATGTCGATTCGGCCGAACTCTCGGGGTCGGGTGCGCATCGAATAATGAATCCCACCAAGACAGTCACATTTGAGCTTGATATACAAAATATCCCAGGTGATTGGAATGGTAATGGCAAGACCGCATTGAATGATGGGATTGAAATGCACATCAACGAACATGGTATCACCTTCAGGCAAGGGGATTGGACCGGTGTCGTTTCTTCTCTGGACGGGTCGACCTTGGTGGAGGGAATCCATAAGATTACCTATGAACTGGACAGTCACGGTTTTTTCTCAAAGCCAACAACCTGGTCAGGTCGTCGAGAGTCACCAGGCCAATTACAGGAGGCGATATCTCAAATTATAGTAGCCCGAAATGCTGCTTTTGTGGCGTTGAACGATGCAAAATGGGCTAAGTATGCATTTGATAGGCAGCTTTCATTATTTGCATCTCAATCGACAGCATATAACTCAATTCGCACTAGCTTGGTTGATATTGCAGATAGAAACAGAGATGCGAATATAACCATAAAAGCTTTGGAGGGCATTGTAGGGGGATTAGAGAGGGTGAAGGAATTAACAGATGATGTTTTCGAGGCAGCGGATGCCGCTGTCCCCGAGAAAATGATATTTGGTTTTTCAAATGGTGGAGATTTCCTTAAGCCGATCAAGGCTATATTTGGAACAACAAGAGTCGTTACCAAAGGAATACTCAATGTAGCGATAACGGGTATGGAGGCGGGTGCTGCAGCTGTTGAAAACAATAATGAGGATGCAGTTGCGCGAATTGAACTTGATTCCATTATACCGACAGAGTGGGCTCAAGACCGAAAGGAGGCTGTTCTTGAGCTTGAGTCAGAATTCAATGATCTCAGAGGTAACTTCAACATTATAAACGAAAGACTTCAGCAGCTTCAAGATGCACGCCAGAATTATGCGACCTTGGTTGCCAAGGGGAACCGCATCCAGAAGGAGCGAGAGATCTTCCGCCAAAGGGCCTCTGCTGTTGTACAGGGTTTCCGTACAAGGGATGCGGCATTTCGGATTTTTCGAAACGAAAAACTGGAGCGCTATAAGACCCTTTTTGATTTGTCAGCTCGGTACACCTATCTGGCTGCCAAGGCCTATGACTACGAGACAGGTCTGCTTCATACTGATCAGGGCAAGTCGTTTCTAAGGCGAATTGTCCAGTCACGTTCGCTCGGTGTGATTAAGGATGGGACGCCCCAGTATGCAGGAAGTAACACCGGTGATCCCGGACTGTCCAGTGTCATGGCGGAAATGAACTCCGACTGGAGCGTGCTCGAGGGGCGCCTCGGTTTCAACAATCCAGACACCTACGGGACAACGGTCTCCATACGGGCTGAGAAGTTTAGAATTTTGCCTGGCAGCGACGGTTCCGATAGTTGGCGGGACACGCTCGAATTGGCAAAGAAAAGGAATCTGCTTTCCGATCCAGACATACGCCGGCACTGCATGCAGATTGACAGCGGTGATGGACTGCCTGTGCCAGGCATCGTGCTTGAGTTCAGCACTGTAATAAGCGATGGGCTCAACCTGTTTGGTAAACCTCTGGCTCCTGGTGACAGTTATTTCAGCACGAGTTCGTTTGCCAACAAGATTCATTCTTTGGGTGTCGCGTTTGACGGATACAAGGGCATAACGGATCCTGACACCAACTCTTCAGGAGTTGGGGGTGCAGGCGGGAATTCGCCAGCCACACCAGGGGGCGGATTCCTTGATCCCAAGGGACTGTCGGCTACGCCTTATGTTTACCTGATTCCAGTCGGGGTTGATTCGATGCGCAGTCCGCCGCTGGGCGATGTCAGTGTGGTTCGGACTTGGCCCATTCAGGATGTGGCGGTACCTCTTCCGTTCAACATTGGCGCGTCTGAATTTAGCACTAAAAAATTATGGCAGTCAGCCGACTCGCTGAGTGAGGAGTTGTTTAGTGTAAGAAAGCACCAGGCTTTCCGTGCTGTTTCCACGGCTGATGTTTTCGCAGGAAATACAAGCTTTAACCTTGCTAACTTTACGAACAAACGACTCATAGGTCGTTCGGTATGGAACAGCAAGTGGAAGTTGGTTATCCCAGGCAAGGCGCTTTTGAATGATCCAAACGAGGGGCTCGATCGATTCATTCAAACGGTAAATGATATCAAGATTCATCTACAGACGTACTCGTACTCAGGAAACTAATCATCAAAAAGAAAGCGATTTAGAAATGAACAAAATCCATAAAATCGTAATGGCCGGCATCCTGATCCTGCCGGGCTCAGTGGAGGCGTTTCCTCCTGCACCTCATCACACCTTCTACGGGATGGTGCGTGATGAGTTGGGTCGACCCCTTGAAGGGGACAAGGTGGAGGTGTTATTTGAAACCTCCTCTGGACGCCTGGTCCGGGCCAGGGCTGATCTTCAGATTCCCGGAATCAATTACCGATTGAGGGTGCCAATGGATTCAGGGACAACGGTCGATCTCTACAACCCTGTGGCAATGCGATATGCCATGCCGTACAAGATTCGAGTCAGGGTGGGGGCACAGATCTATCTGCCGATCGAGATGGTGGGCGACCTGGGGAAAATGGGCCAGCCTGGTGGGGATACATTGTTGAACCTGACTTTGGGTGAGGACTCGGATGGAGATGGGCTGCCGGACGCATGGGAGCGTGCGTTGTTGGCGCAGGGTCAGGGCCTGGGAGACATCAATCCAAACGACGACACGGATGGCGACGGCATGAGCAACCTCGACGAGTACATCTCCGGCAACTACGCCTTCGACAAGGACGACGGCCTGCGACTGGACATCGTGCAAAAGGTCGAGGGCGGTGCCGTGCTGGAATTCATGGGCATCCAGGGCCGCACCTACACGGTGAAGGGCTCACCCGACCTGAAGGCGTGGAGCGACCTGGCGTTCCAGATCGACGGCGAGGAGGGCGACTTCGACAACGTTCGGGCCGACAAGGTGCGTCAGTACCGCATTACCGTGCCAAGTGAAGAAGACGGCGCACCAGTCAAATTCTTCAAGTTGATGGTTCAATAGAAAAAGCATTTGCGATTGCGAATCAACAATTGGTTGTGCGCTGTGGTGCTGGCCGGAACCAGCCTCTGGCTGGCCGGCTGTGGCGGCGGGGTAACCGCGCCCACGGCGACCCTCGATGAACTTGTCAAGGGCGAGGATGGGTTGCGGGTGGCCTCTTCCGGCGAGTTGTTTACCGGGTGGTTGGTGGAATACTATCAAGGCGCGGAGACCAACCAGCTCAAGTCCCGGTCGGTGATCCGGGACGGCAAACTCAACGGCCTTTCCGAGGGCTGGTACACCGAAGGGCAGCAGCAGGTGATGGAACAGTTCGTCGATGGCAAGTCACACGGCGTACGGGTGAAATGGCATCCGAATGGCCGCAAGCAAGCAGAGGACTCGATCGAGCATGGCGAACTGAACGGGGTCTGCCGGAAGTGGCACGACAACGGCCAACTGGCGGAGGAGATGACGATGGTCAACGGCCAGGCCGATGGCTTTGCGCGCTCATGGCATGCGGACGGCAGCCAGAAGGCAGAGGTTGAAATGGAGATGGGCAAGGTGGTGCAACAACAATTCTGGGAGAAGGGACAAAAGCAGCGAGTTTCAGAAGGAATCGCCCAGCGGGAAAACGCGGTTGCAAAATGAATTGATGAGTAAGCCTGGCTTAAAAGGTCGATCTTCTGGAAGTTGCATCTGCTGGCTTGCATGCCTGTTGACTGGATCGATACCCCACACCGTGGCGGCATCGTCGGAAGGGGTTATCGATTGGAACATTGCGGGAAAAGATGTCTCAGCGGGCAAATATGGCATTGTGATGTCGTTTGGCCAAGCTGGTCCAGTGGGGGTGATGGAATCCAATAATTACGGATTAAAGGCAGGTTATGTGCCGGTTGCCGAATTGGCACCTGCTCTCGATCCGCCGGTTGACCCCAAGCTGACTGGAGCCACCGAGGATCAGGCGTTTGAGGTGAGCGCAACCAGCTTGATTAATTTATTGGGAGTGAGCAGTCCTGATGGATTAAACTACGAGTTCGAAGTCACGGCCACTGCTGGCGTGTTGAGGCAGGGTGCATCCATTGTAACCAGCGCAACACTGGGTCAGGCGGGCAGCGTCCACTGGGTGCCGCCGTCTAACCAGGCTGGGAACATCAACGCCCTGGCCGTAGTGATGAAACGCGGCGAGTACCCAAGCACCAGCCCGGTCGCATTGAGGATTTCCGTGGATGCGGTGAACGATGGGCCTACAGGGACGGTGACGATAGCGGGAGAGGCAAAGGAGGATGAGGTCCTTACCGCAAGCAACAACTTGGCAGACGAGGACGGCCTCGGCGATATTAGTTACCAGTGGGAACGTGCAGGTACTGTGATCAGCGGAGCAACAGCGTCGAGCTATACGCTGGTTCAGGCAGATGTGGGCAAGGCGCTTTCGGTAGTAGTGAGCTATACCGACGGGCAGGGGAACATTGAAACCGTTACTTCAGGAGTAACGGCTACTGTGGTCGAGTCAACACAGTTGGTGACACAGTTTATCGCTCTGGTACAGGGCTGGAATCTCGTCTCGCTGTACGCCCAGCCGGATGACATGAAGCCATCGACTGTTTTCAGCGGACACTTTGACGTGATCGAGGAGATGCGCACGTTGCAGGGCGTGTTCAACACTTCCTGGCCTGATTTCCTCAACACGATCCAGCAGCTCGACCTGGCGGGCAGTTATTGGATCAAGTCGAACACCGCGCGATCCGGCATCACGGTCACCGGCGCGCCGCCCACCAGCACGGACATCAGCCTGGCCCAGGGGTGGAACCTGATCGGGTTCCCCAGCGTCGGGGCACAGGAAACGGGGATCCTGTTCCAGTCGTTGTCGGATCAAAACAAGATCGAGCGGATCATCGGCACTGGTGAATTTTACACGTTCGACTCCAACGCCCTGTTCAACACCCTGGGCAACCTAAAGCCGGGTGACGGCTACTGGGTGAAAATGCACGAGGCCGCCACGCTCACGGTCAACAGTGTGTCCGCGAATGACGGACAGAACGGAGGACGTGCCCTGGGCAAGGCCGGCGGCAAAACCAAGCTCGCCGAGCTCAAGCAGCACCTTGTGACGTATCCTTCGGTCCCGGCGATCTGCATCACGGAAGTGCGGGCAAACGGTAAACAAGCCCCGGGCGGAAGCCTGCTGACGGCCTATGTCGGGGATGAACTGAGGGGTGTGCAGGCGGTGCGATTCCAAGGCGGAAAAATGATCGTCCCGATTGTTGTCCAAGCCAGCCAGCCGGCCGAGGTGCGATTCCGGTTGTGGCACGCCGGCTTGGCCAAGTGGTTTGAGGTTGCTGAGCGGATTAAGACCGATTCCGGCGACGCGCTGGGCATGGATGGCAACGGTCCGGTCGTGTTGAACGTCACCGCCCCTTGGCCAAGCGCACCGGGACTGGCATTGAGCCAACAGCCGTTGCGCCTGCTGGTACGCCACGAATC
>PBDG01000048.1 GCA_002717225.1 Rhodospirillaceae bacterium
AAAACGTAGTGTGTTGGCGGCAAAATCAAAACCGCATCCTAAGGTCAGTACGGCAGCGTCAAAGGCTGAACCACCACCTGAACTGAGTGCGAAAAAGGATTTCGCGGTGCCTTCCCATAAGACTCAGGCCGAAGCGCCACCACAATCGAAGATCGTAAAGCCCGCAAAAATTGAGAGCATCAAAAAACCGCACCTACGGGAGAAGCAGTTAACCCATACCGAGGAAATTAAGCGCGTCGAGGTGAAGAAAAAACCTAAGGAGAGTAGCTTTAAACTTTCCAAGGCCAACACAATAGCCAAGACCGTTAAGCTCACTGCCAAGACTGATACCGCTAAATTCCAAACCGAATCCGAATTGTTCCCGTCTGAAGGGAAGGCAGCCCCACTGACCGCTAAGGCCAGTTATATGGTTTACAGCGACCCCAATTTTACGCGGATCTGGCCCTATGAATAATCCAGAAAAATTTTTGACGGAACGGAAAATAGTCGTGGCGGTTCAACCATACCGCCCTATCGTTCTCGCCACAGCAAATTATCGCTGTGAACTTACTTGCTCGTCGCGATGAATACTCCATCCCAATCCTCACCCGGCGGGTTGGCAAAATATTCCTCGCACCTCTCTTCGTAAAGATCGTATAGTATATTGAGCTTGTAGTCCTCACCGAGCTCGCGGCATTCGTTGAGGATGCGCTTTAACGCACCCCAGTCCTGTATCTTGTATGCGCTCAACATAGCCTCGTGGCGTTCGCGCAAAGTTTGGAATCTTGGCTTTTCGTTCTCCGCCTCGTCGCCGAGCACACAATAGATATCAACCGGCACAGTTTTGCCCTTGACCTGGATGCGATCAAGCTGAAGAACAGCAAAATTCTCAACATAGGCATAGGTATTTTCGCCGATGACAATGTCTACGCCGTAATTTTTGGACTGTCCTTCGAGCCGGGCACCGAGATTAACGTCATCGCCGAGGACAGAATAATCAAAACGCATATCTGAGCCCATATTGCCAACACAGATCACACCCGTATTAACACCAGCGCCGATGCGGAGCGGGATATAAGGCCTGCTGTTCTCTTCTGCCTCGCGCTTAAGCTCGACATTCATTTTGTCGGATTCCTCGAACATGGCTAGCGCAGATCGAACACCGTTTACTGCATGGTCAGAATCGTCGAGCGGCGCGTTCCAAAACGCCATGATGCAGTCTCCCATATATTTATCGATGGTGCCTTTACGCTCAAGAATCACATTTGTCATCGGCGTGAGATAACGGTTGATAAATTTGGTCAAGCCGACTGCATCAAATTGCTCTGATATGGTGGTAAAGCCACGAATATCTGCAAACAAAACGGACATCTCTCGCATTTCTCCGCCGAGGGTGAGGCGACTTGGGTCCTCGGCTAGTCGCGCCACCAGATCGGGTGACATATAACGGCTGAAAGCGCCCCTCACCTGCCGCCGTTCGCGTTCCTCACGCACATAGTTCAGATAGGTCAGCACCACAGTGACGATGAAGATGCTGATTGCCGGAAATACCATGTCAAGCAATAGGCCGTGTGCCTGAAACACCCACCAGGATACGGCAAGTAGCATCGCAACCGCCACCAGGGCGGCGACGAGGGTCCAGATAGCACCGAGAAAAGGCACCAGCAGGACCATCAGCACGCCAACCATGATCATCGCCACAAGTTCGGCGCCAAGCGCCCAAGGCGGGCGGGCGAGATAATTCTTGTCGAGAATGTTCTGTAGAAGTTGGGCATGGACCTCGACCCCCGGTATCGCAGCGTCAAGCGGCGTCGCTTTGATGTCGAGTAGACCGATAGCCGACGTACCAAAGAAAGCCAGCTTACCAGAGAGCTTTTTCGGATCAGCTGTACCGTTCAGAATGTCCTTGGCCGACACGTAGAGGCTGCGATCATGTTTGCCAAACTTCATCCAAATCTGGCCAAAGCGGTCAGTGGGCACGTCAAGACCCTTGAGCTTGACACCGTTGATACCACCTGCACCGTAATCTATGGCCATAGTGGTTTGTCGGGTTGCCACTCGATAGAGTTCAAGCGCGAGCGTCGGATACATGAAGTTGCCGACGCGCACTACCAACGGCACCTGGCGGACTATGCCATCAACAGCAGGTTTGAAGGTAAACACGCCGATACCCTTGGCGGATTCCTCTAGGACCTCGATATTCCGCACTATACTGGGGAAAGCCCAGAGAAAACCTTCCGGCTGCAAGCCTTTGACACGGCTACGGTTTCGCTTAGCCCATTGAGTCTTAAGTGATTTTCGTTCGATCTCAGCAGCAAGCCCACGCTGCTGTGTCGACTGTCCGAGCACGACATTGTAGCTCTTATAGATACGCGCCAAAGTCTCATCATTGCTCGGCATCTTTTTGAGCTTGGCTTTGGTGTCCTTATCCAGGCCGCGAATGCTATCTGCCAGAAGACCCGGCGAAGTACGGTCCGGCTCGGCAAACACGATATCGTTGGCCACCGCGACAACGCCGTATTTCTTTAGCCGCAACATCAATTTGGCGATGGTCGTCCGCGGCCAGGGCCATTGCCCGATTTCGTTCAGGCTGTCGTCATCGAGATCAACAATAATTACCGGTTGCTTGCTGTCCTCACGCGGAGTGATCTGCTGGAAACCATCGAATACCTTGAATCTCAGGAGCTCAATCGGCTGAGAATCTGTGGCTCGGAGAGCGATGAACGCCACGAGGACCCCAAGGGCGATCATATGCGCCCAACTGTAATGTTTAAGAAACCGCTTTAGAAACCCAAATCGGATCTTCATGCCGCCCCCTCGCCAATAAGCGGCGAAGTATAACAGAAATAACCTATACAGAACGCTTACACGTCACTCCTGATGGAACGCAATACTTGGGGAACCGTTATGGTAATTTCAGGGGAATCAAAGCGAGGGCCGCATCGCGAACCTCTTCGCGTTCCTCATCACCCAACGGGATCAATCCTTTATCGGTCAGGTAGCCATATTCTCCGCTGGCGTCTTCATGCATAAACGCATTGATGAACTCTTCGATTCCTGGGATGACCCCGACATGAGCGGCTTTGATATAGAAATACATCGAACGAGAGACCGGATAGCTACCGTCAGAGATACTGACAAATTCCGGAGCCACGCCGTTGATTGATCCTCCCTGTATGATATCGCGGTTCTGTTCCAAAAAACTGAACCCAAAAATACCAAGCGCCTGAGGATTGGCCTGCAGCTTCTGGACGATGAGATTGTCATTCTCACCCGCCTCGACATAAGCACCATCCTCGCGGACCGCGTGGCATATTGCCTTGAAGGCAGATTTGTCGTTTTCCTTGAATACAAGCATCTCCTTGAAAGTCTTGCAGCCACCCTCCATCGCCAGCTCGACGAAAGCATCACGCGTACCGGATGTAGGTGGCGGCCCGAGTACCTCAATCGGCTCGGCCGGAAGCGAGACGTCGATATCCGCCCAGAGGTGATTTGGATTATCAACCAAAACGCCTTCGACCGGCACCTGTTTCGCCAGAGCGAGCCATAATTGCCTGAGACTAAGCTCAGCCATCAATGCGGCCTTTGAATTGGCTATGACAATACCGTCATAGCCAATCTTGACCTCGACTATCTCCCGCACGCCGTTCTCGGCACAGTTTTTCACCTCCGAGGGTTTAATACGGCGCGAGGAATTAGCAATATCTGGATGATCGACACCGACCCCAGAGCAAAACAGCTTCAAGCCGCCGCCGGAGCCAGTGCTTTCGACCACCGGAGTGGGGTAATCGGTAACCTGGCCGAACTCCTCTGCTACCGCGGTCGAGAAAGGAAATACTGTGGAAGAGCCAACGATACGAATTTCCTCACGCGCCTGCGCGAAACCAACAGGTGCCATCCAGAGCACCAGCGCCACCCCTATTACTGTGAAAATCGCAGCAAGATTCGTTTTGATGGTCATGTCTTTTTACCTCCAAATTCCAATTTGGCTGCGACCATAGAATAGGCATACAACCAGAAAGATACAGTTTTGTGACGGTTTCGTGACAACGGCCTCCACTGCGGAGATCCTCAGAAAAGTCGAGCTATCTCCTATAATTAACCTGGCAGTGAAATGTAGATTCGAATTATTCTACAATGTCTTTTCCGTCATTTTCGTATCCGAGATGGCGGATCATTTCGATGCAATTTGGCAAGTTGTTGGCTCTGTTTGACATCTCCCTGTTGGCTACATCGCGTCGCTCTTTGGTGCTCCAAAATACCGGCCTGATTTCCTTCGATAAGAACGAGAGAGCGCGCCGCCATGCTCGGAACGCGGAGCGGTTCCGTACTGTCTCAAATTTGAGTCGAAACCCACTAGAGCTCCCGCAGAGATCAATTTGATTCCATGACTAAAAATTTCGACCGTACACAGAAAAAAAGAAAGTGCTGTCGGGGCGAAAAAGACAGGCTGCACCAGCTCGCTTAAGTGTTTCGACAGTGCGATGAAGTAGGTTTCTACTTCATCTCTACTTCGATGAATATGACTTCGCTAGTTTCGCTGGGATTGATGACATCATGTTCGACCCCTTCCTCACGGAAATAAGGTGAACCAAGAACGAGCTCGATTGTACGCTCACCGTCTGGTTCCTTAAGATGAAGTTGCCCGTTGGTGACTGGAACGACGACATAATCCATTTCGTGGCGATGCCAGCCCGTATGGGAATCTGGCGGAAATTTCCACTCGGTCACACGTACCCGGTCATTATCAATCAGTTGGGTCGGCGTTGCATCGTCCATGGCTCGTCCTCCTCGCGCAAATGGAATCGTCGAAGGAAGAATCACAATTTCGCGCCCACTGGTCAATTGCGTTTGGGTGGCTGTGCCAAGCCGAGACTGTGACGGTCGATAGCGACGCTTTTGACCAGAGCATAGACCTCACGGCCCGGCTTAAGGCCAAGATCATGGACCGAGCGTCGTGTGATGCGAGCCCACAAGCGAACGCCGATATCGAGCTCGACATCGATCGCTGCCGGGCTATTCTCATACATGTCTACCACGCGCCCCGGAAACACATTTAAAATACTGAGGTCGGCGGGCGGTGCCGTAGCAATGGCAACATCACGCGCTCGAATGCGCGCCCTTACTCTGGTACCATCGGCAAGATCAAGGCCTGCGACGCAGAGCGTCCCGCCCTCAAAAACGAGCATGGTCAGGCCAAAATCGTCATGGCCCGCAACAAGAGTCTCAAATAGCGCGCCAGCCTCGTGTCGTCCGGTATGAGGACTCAAATCCGGCCGGCCCATGATATCAACCGCCGGACCGGCAGCAACCAGCTTACCATCGGCCAGAAGCACAACCTGATCGGCAAGGCGCGTCACCTCTTCCAGGGCGTGGCTGACATAGACGATGGGCACGGCGAGAGCATCACTAATGCGCTCTATATATCCCATAATTTCGCTCTTGCGCGTTGCATCTAGGGCTGCGAGCGGCTCATCCATTAGAATGAGACGTGGTTCCGCGAGAAGTGCCCGTCCGATTGCTACACGCTGTTTCTCGCCGCCGGAAAGTGTCACTGGTCGCCGGCTAAGGAGCGTCTCCAGACCGAGAAGGTCGACGACCCGCCCCGGATTATGAAAGCGCTCACCCTTGGGAGCGAAGCGCCGACCATAAAACAGATTCGACCGAACGCTAAGATGGGGGAAAAGTCGGCTTTCCTGGAAAACGTATCCCAGCCGACGACGCTCAGGGAGGAGGTTCACTCGCGATCGAGAATCGAAAAGAGCCTGACCATTTATTCGGATGAGTCCAGCATCAGGCTTGAGCAAACCAGCCAGCATATTGATTAGCATTGTCTTTCCTGCACCGGATCGCCCGAACAAGGCCGTGATGCCACCACCTTCTACTTCAAAGGTGACATCGAGGACAAAATCACCGAGCCTTTTTCGAAGATCTACTTCAAGCATCGCCCTACTCCGTGAGGCGCGCACGTAGCCTGCGCGCCAATAACTCGGAGACGAATAGTGCCAGCATGGCAATAACAATGGAGAGGATCATCAGGCGCAACGCTCCACCCTCACCACCCGGCACTTGGGTCATGCTGTAAAGCGCGATGGGCAGCGTACGCGTCTCACCGGGAATGTTGGAGACAAAGGTAATCGTTGCACCAAACTCGCCAAAGCTACGCGCGAAAGCGAGCATAGCACCGGTCAAAATGCCGGGAAGCATTAACGGCATGCTAACAGTTGCAAAAACCCAGATCGGCGGTGCGCCGAGAGTCCGCGCTGCGGCTTCCAGCCTCACATCGACGTTCTCTAGCGAAAGTCGAATAGCGCGCACCATAAGAGGAAAGGCCATCACTGCCGAGGCCACCGCCGCGCCGCGCCAGGTGAAGGCAACGGTGATACCGAACCAGTCATAGAGCCAAGCCCCCATAGGTCCATTTCGCCCCAACAAAAGGAGGAGAAGATAACCGATCACCACCGGCGGCACGACGAGCGGGAGATGCACCAACCCGTTCAACAGCGTATGGCCTGGAAAGCACACACGTGCCAAGAGCCAGGCGACAGCGATTGCTATCGGCAAACTGATCAACGTCGCCCAAAATGCGACCCGAAGACTGAGGAGAATTGCCTCACTTTCGAGAGGGGTAAGCGCAAACATTAGGGCAGCCCAAAGCCGTGGCGGTGGAACAATTCCTCCATCTCCGGCGTTTTAAGAAATTCGATGAAGCGCCGCGCAGATTTATTATTGCGCCCTGCAACAAGTGCAATGGCGTAGCGGATCGGCGCGTGAAGGCCGGTCGCGATCTCGCCAACCACGCGCACGCCGTCAATGCTTTTGGCGTCACTCGCGTAAACTATGCCAAGTGGAGCCTCGCCACGTGCTACGAGATGAAGCGCGATGCGTACATCGGTGGCGCGCACCAGTCGAGTCTCCAGTTCTGACCAAGAGCCCATCGCCTCAAGTGCTTGGCGCGCATATATGCCAGCCGGCACATGATCAGGATCACCTAGCGCAAGGCGCCCCTCACCGAGAGCTGCGATCAAATCAACGTTCAAATCGAGAAATTTAGACGCGCTATCCTCCCTAACTATCACCACCAGCCGATTGGCGAGGAGATCGCGCCGTGTCGCAGCAACGATATGCCCCCTTGCCTCGAGATAATCCATCCAAGCGGGATTCGCAGAGAGGTAGAGATCTGCCGGTGCGCCGTTCTCGATTTGCTTAGCCAGGATAGAAGAACCCGCGAAGACGCCTCGTACGCGGCCCTCTCCGTTACGAGCGAACGCCTCTGCCGCTTCGTTCAATGCTTCCGTAGTGCTGGCCGCAGCAAAGACTAGAACCTCTCCAGCACGTGTCGGCAGAACTATAAAGGATAAAGCGGCGACAGTAATAACAACCAAAAACATCCTGTCGAAGCGTGCAAAAATCACGATCCAAGTCTTTCTCCGGAGAGCTTCGCTTGCGTGACGCTCTACCCATAAATTACTAGGAATTCGAAGCTCAAAGGACTGCCGTCGCATCCCGGCTCCAAAGGTCTATAACCGCTTTTCAGGCCGGTCCGATCCGCCGTCCGGCCAGCCTCACGTGACATCAATCACGCGTGCGGAATAGAAAATAATGTAACCGGAACGTTTCGTCGTTGCAACGAGAGGCATGGACTGCCATATGCGCCCCATGGACTTAAGAAACATCGCCATCATCGCCCATGTCGATCATGGCAAGACCACCCTAGTGGACTCGCTCCTGTTTCAGAGCGGCACGCTCAGGGTCAATCAGCGAGTCGCCGAACGCGCTCTCGATTCGAATGATCTCGAACGCGAGCGCGGCATCACCATACTCTCAAAATGTACCTCAGTTGCTTGGGCTGATCTCCGCATCAACATCGTCGATACGCCTGGCCACGCGGATTTCGGAGCCGAGGTCGAGCGCATACTCTCGATGGTTGACGGCGTCCTGGTGCTAGTAGATGCCGCTGAAGGCCCCATGCCGCAAACAAAATTCGTTGTTTCCAAGGCGCTCGCCCTCGGCCTTCGCCCGATTGTCGTCGTCAACAAGGCCGATCGTCACGACGCACGACCCTTTGAGGTGCATGAAGAGGTCTTTGATCTGTTCTCGGCACTCGGTGCCAACGAGGAGCAGCTTGATTTCCCCATAATTTTTACCTCCGCCAAAGAAGGCTGGGCCGATCCGGAGCCCGATGGTCCACGCAAGGATCTGACGCCCCTGTTCGAACTCATCACCAATCATGTGCCAATGCCCGATGCCAAATCCCACGCACACTTCGCCATGTTGGTGACAACTCTGGAGGCCGACCCTTTCCTCGGGCGCATCCTAACTGGACGTATACATTCGGGAACCATCCGGCCGAATATGACCGTGCGAGCACTCAGCCGTGACGGTACGGTGATCGAGGAGACCCGAGTCACCAAATTACTGGCTTTTCGGGGTCTCAAACGGAGTACAATTGAGGCGGCTAGCGCCGGGGATATCGTTGCCCTGGCCGGCTTCGAAAAAGCAAGTGTCGCCGACACACTGGCCGACACATCGATCACAGAAGCTATAGCGGCACCACCGATTGATCCGCCGACCCTCGCAGTTAGTTTCCTACCCAATGATTCGCCACTCTCAGGTACCGAAGGAAACCGCCTGACCTCGCGCGAAATACGCTCTCGCCTGATGCGTGAGGCCGAAAGCAATATCGCTATTCGCGTGAGCGAGGGCGAGAGCAAGGATAGCTTCGAAGTGGCCGGGCGAGGCGAACTGCAATTGGGCGTTCTCATCGAGACCATGCGGCGCGAAGGCTTCGAGCTTTGCATCGGCCGGCCACGCGTGTTGCAGCGTACTGACCCAGATACGGGAAAAATACTGGAGCCGATCGAAGAGGTGCAAATTGATGTTGACGAGGAGTTTACCGGCGCCGTGGTCGAGGGCCTATCCACTCGTCGAGGCGAGCTCATGGATATATGCCCCTCGGGCGGCGGGCGGACACGCCTCTTGTTCCATGCACCCTCGCGCGGGCTTATCGGTTATAACGGCGAACTGTTGACTGCAACTCGAGGTAGCGCAGTCATGAACCGCCTGTTTTTTGACTACGCGCCACATCGGGGAGAGATTGCTGGGCGCCGCAACGGTGTGTTGATCTCGAACGGCGAAGGCAAATCAGTTGCCTTCGCGCTCTGGAACCTGGAGGACCGTGGACCGATGTTCATCGGCTCGGGCGAACCGGTCTATACTGGCATGGTGATCGGCGAACATACCCGTGGCAACGATCTCATCGTCAATCCACTTAAAACCAAACAATTGACGAATATTCGTGCCGCCGGCTCGGACGAAGCAGTGCGTCTGACACCACCCATACGCCTCTCACTTGAGCAAGCCATCGCCTATATCGAGAATGACGAGCTCGTCGAGGTAACGCCAGAATCCATTCGTCTGCGCAAGCGCCTTTTGGACGAACACGCCCGTAAACGGGCATCGCGCGCGGAGACAACAGCGGGCTAGAGCGAACGCAAGAATGCCAGGAGATCGCCGCGCTCAGATGCAGATAGATTTCGGAAAGCCTCGCGTGCCACAACCGCCTCGCCGCCATGCCACAGTATCGCCTCAGCCGGGCCGCGCGCGCGACCATCGTGCAGCAAAAATTCATGGCCGCTCGCCGCTTTGAGGGAGCCCAGCCCCCAAAGCGGCGGGGTGCGCCATTCGCGCCCGGTAGCGAGGAATTCGGGCCGTCTATCAGCGAGCCCATCGCCCATATCGTGCAGTAAAAAATCGCTATACGGCTGGATGTAGCGTCCACTCAGCGCCGGCTCAGCATTTGTAGCAGTGAGGTATTGCGGCGTATGACAAGCATCACAGCCGACACTATGAAACAGAACCTCGCCGCGCACCACCTCTGGACTGTCCCGTCCCCGCCTTACTGGTGGTTCAAGATAGCGCAGATAGGCGGTAAGCGCCGCCAGTCTTTCTGCACTCAGCTCCAAAGCTCCCGTACCCTTTTCCGCCGCACGACAGGCTCGCTGAAGAATCTCGCAGGTCGGCCCAGGGTACAATTTTGAAGTCAGCCCCATATCACCGAAGGCGGCGGCAGCAGTCTGTTGGTGAAGCCCTACTTGATTGGCCTTCCAGCCGAANCGNCCAAGGCGTANGGTCGAGCTCTCNGGGTCCCACACAAGATTGGGTCGACCAGAAATGCCATCANCATCTTTATCTTGTTCGTCGGCAAAGGNGAGAATGTCAGCTTCAGGAATCGCCTCAATGAGGCCGCTCCCGNGTAGTGCCGGAGCCACGCGCGGCGAATACATGGCTAAAGCACCTAATTGCAAATGCGACATGCGATAGAAAACGTAGACCGGACGGCGCAACTGATAGGCCGTACCGTCTCCATAACTGCCATACACAGGGCTATATTCGACGAAGAGATGTCCTTCCGGCGGGACTCCGTCGATCGCACGGTTTTGCAATTGATCACCATAGGCAGGATGGAGGCGCGGACTGCCTTGCACATCTTTGCCCGGAACGCTGAGGCGAATCAGCAGTGAACTTAGCTGCTCGCCCTCGCGCACCGGCGGACGTCCACGCCAAGCATTTACATGACAGGCTGCGCAGGCTCGTGCATTGTAAATCGGCCCTAGTCCGGAAAATGTTGGGTCACCTTTGCCTTCCGCAATTTCCCTCTCCGCTGACCAACGCTGCCGAAAAATGGCTGCGCCGTCCAGAAACCGTGCTTCTACTTCGACACTCAACCCGGGAATCGGCAGACTGAAATTTGCTAGTTTCTCAGGCTCCGAAGCCACCACAACTGGCAGGGCAAAGAACGTCGCAAGCAAAGTAGAAAATACGAATCTACACACTTTCATATCGGGGTTTTCATAGCCCATCACTGAGCTCGCGCCAATCCCGTCACGCTAGGCCGTCATACAGGCTAATCAGGTTAAAATAACCAATGCATAGATGACCGACGGTGCCACGGCGGGCATTGCTTTCCTCTAGCCGCCCTGTTGCAGTGATGATTTTACCGACTGCGAGCACAGCCTGATTGCCGCCATCAACCGCAAAAATGTTTGTACTAAATAATTATGCTGAACATTTGGTCGACTATTAGACCTGCAATACGAGGTAATCGACAAAAATTTTTGCATAATCTACAACCTCTGGCCCTACCAACATCATTATGTCGCTTTCACAGACCGTCGCATATCCTACTTCGTCATTGCGAATCTCGCCCTCTCACGTTAACCCATTCGGTACGCATAGAACTGTCTCTAAACGGAGGGTGGCATGAGTATTCGGGTTAGCATTAACGGGTTTGGTCGAATTGGCCGTAACATCCTCAGGGCGATTCACGAATCTGGACGGAACGATATCAGCGTCGTGGCACTTAACGATCTTGGGCCAGTGGAGACCAATGCCCATTTGCTGAAATACGATTCGGTACATGGCCAGTTCCCCGGTGATATTTCCGTTCATGGCAACTCTCTCGATATCGGCTCGGGACCAATCCAAGTTCTTTCGGAACGCGATCCCACCAAACTGCCCTGGGGCGATCTCGGCGTCGATGTAGCGCTCGAATGCACCGGAATTTTCTCGAACCGTGAGGACGCAGCCAAGCATCTGACAGCCGGCGCGCGCAAAGTGCTGATTTCAGCCCCCGGGCAAGATGTGGATATGACCGTTGTCTACGGTGTCAATCACCACAAGCTAACGGCCACGCATGAGGTGGTCTCCAACGCGTCCTGCACTACCAACTGCCTAGCTCCAGTGGCAAGCATCCTCAACGAAACATTTGAGATCGAGCATGGCTTCATGACCACTGTGCATGCTTACACCCTGGATCAGTCCATCCTCGACACTCTGCACAAGGATCTCCGTAGAGCGCGCGGCGCCGGAACCTCAATGATTCCAACCTCGACCGGCGCTGCACGCGCCGTCGGGCTAGTCCTTCCCGAGCTTCGAGGGAAGCTCGACGGTACCGCCGTGCGCGTACCTACCGCCAATGTGTCGATGATCGACCTTACTGTCGTCACCAAGAAAGCAACTACGTCGGAGGAGATCAATGACGCCATGCAGAAAGCTGCCAGCGGTGCACTTGTCGGCACGCTTAGCTATACCGACGAGCCGCTGGTGTCGATCGATTTTAACCATAATTCGGCATCCTCTATCTTCGATGCAAGCGGAACTAAAGTGATCAACGGCACTTTTTGCCGCGTGCTCGCCTGGTATGATAACGAATGGGGCTTCTCCAACCGCATGGGTGACGTCGCGGCCCTCCTCGGCGGACTCTAGACGAGCCAAGCGGCCATGAGCACTCTCAGAACGCTTGATAATTTCGATGTCAACGGCAAGAAAATCCTCGTCCGTATAGACCTGAACGTGCCACTTCAGGATGGCACGGTAAGAGATACAAGCCGTATTGAGAGCGTTGTACCCACTCTCGAGGAACTTTCCCGGAAAGGGGCTCGGGTTATTGCTCTCAGCCATTTTGGCAGACCCAAGGGCCGCGTTTTAAAGGCCATGTCGCTTGCTCCTATCGTGCCCCATCTGAGCGCCGCCATGAACGGGCGCAAGATTGTCTTTTCCGCCGACTGCATCGGAGAGAAAGCCCATCATGTAGTAAACAATTTGCGAAATGGCGACATAGCACTATTGGAAAACACACGTTTCCATGCTGGCGAAGAGGCTAACAGAAACGAATTCATAGTAGCCCTGGCCAGTCTAGCTGACTTCTATGTCAACGATGCGTTCTCCGCCGCACACCGCACCCATGCCTCTACCACTGGCGTTGCAGCGCTACTTCCTTCCGCCGCTGGGCGGTTAATGGCGCGCGAACTGTCTGCGCTCGAAAACGTGCTGACCAAGCCAGAACGCCCGTTGATGGCAGTGGTCGGCGGTGCCAAGGTCTCGACCAAGATTGACCTGCTGACCAATCTCGTCCAATACGTCGATTTGCTCGCCATCGGCGGGGCCATGGCCAACACATTCCTCGATTCTGTCGGTGTAGCTGTCGGAACCTCGCTAACTGAGACAGACCACCTAGGCACCGCGCGGAGCATCTGCCACAAGGCCGAGGAATGCGGCTGCCATCTGATTCTACCAATTGACGGTGTGGTAGCACGCGAATTTGTCTCCGGCGCGCGGAACGAGGTCTGCACCACCGATAGCATACCAGCTGACGGCATGATTCTTGATCTGGGGCCGAATTCAGTCGCCGCTATTGAGGGGGCAATCCAAGAAGCCCGGACATTAGTGTGGAACGGCCCACTCGGCGCCTTCGAAATCCCGCCTTTCGATTCAGCAACAACCGCCGCCGCTGCAGTCGCCGCCGAATGTAGTCGCGCAGGGACGCTTTTGTCGGTCGCCGGTGGCGGCGATACCGTGGCAGCACTCCAAAATGCTGGCGTGATGGCTGATTTCAGCTATGTCTCAATGGCCGGCGGGGCATTTCTCGAATGGCTGGAGGGCAAGGCGCTACCTGGCGTCGAAGCATTGAGAAATTAGAAATAAGGCTGACACACACCTCATTCTTGTTCATTCCCGGGCTCAGGCCGAGGCTGCGTTGCGGGCGGCGCAGTCATGTAACCAAGCTGTTACCTTGCGTTCCGCCCCAGGCGCCACGCATTATGGCGGCCTCGCTTACCTCAAGGCGTTGTTCGATGGCGCGGCCAGGGCCTACCCAAAAGCGAAACATTCCGTCATTCTAGATTGCGGCGCCGACGCGGCACTTGCTCACCGCGGGATAGCAATGGGTTTCCATCGCGTCGCCTTTTCCGGCGCCAAGCCGATGCGTGATAAACTCGCCGCGGTCGCTGCCAAATCCGGAGCATGTCTGGCCCCTGCTCGACCACCGCGCGGCGCCCTCGACTTGCTCGATTCGCCTGATCCGACGGGCGCCACTGTGACATTTTTGAACCGCAAGGGCGCGACGAAAAGCGTTTAAAACAGGGCGTTACGGGACGAGAATTGAAATGGTCCTTCGGTTCCGTTAATCACTCTGCAAAAGGAACCACAACCGAGCTTGTCGAAAATGAAAATAACCACGCGCGTGCGCAAGATTCTCTCCCACTATGAGAGCGACAGCCCCGGCACTAAGGCAAACTTGGCCCGCATTCTGATGCATGGCCGTCTCGGCGGTTCCGGCAAGCTGGTGATCCTACCAGTGGACCAAGGTTTTGAGCATGGCCCGGCGCGAAGCTTCGCAATCAACCCAGACGCCTATGATCCGCATTACCATTGGCGCCTAGCCATCGATGCCGGACTCAGCGCCTTTGCCAGCCCACTCGGCATGATCGAGGCGGGTGCAGATAGCTTCGCCGGCGCAATCCCCAGCATCCTTAAGATTAACAGCTCGAACTCGCATGCGACGACCAAGGATCAAGCGGTGACAGCAACGGTGGAAGATGCGCTTCGTCTCGGCTGCGCAGCAATCGGCTTTACCATCTATCCAGGCTCCGAACATCAGTTCGACATGATTGAGGAATTACGCCAAATCGCGCTTGAAGCCAAAGCGTATGGCCTTGCAGTGGTGGTGTGGTCCTATCCGCGCGGCGGCAACCTCTCCAAGGAAGGCGAGACCGCGCTCGACGTCACAGCCTATGCGGCACATACGGCGGCATTGTTAGGTGCCCATATCATCAAGGTTAAACCACCGGCTGCGCATCTCGAACAGTCAGAAGCGGCTAAGGTCTATAAATCGGAAAGCATTGATACCACAACCCTATCAGCACGCATCTCCCACATTATTCAATCATCCTTCGCTGGCAAGCGCATCGTCGTCTTCTCGGGAGGCGCCGCAAAAGGGCTGGAGGGTCTCTATGACGAAATCCGTGCCATCCGCGACGGAGGCGGTTTCGGTTCTATTATTGGCCGCAATACCTTCCAACGCCCCCGCGAGGACGCGCTAGAAATGCTGAACACCATTATCAGAATCTATCAGAACAAAGCCTAATTTCTAATCGAGCAGTTTTTCCACCATAAAAAGGTCTAACGGTTCACCGTAAAATATTGCCCATTTAAGCTTTCTCACCACTCACCGCTCCGGGTTAGCAAATTTGGCCATTTATTGCTCTTACCCAACGCTTGCAAGACTATACCTCTCGAGAGTTGCCATGTTTACCAAAAGCGATATGTTGTCGCGCCCGGTCACCATAAACCTCACGGACCCGAAATGTGCTAGCAAAAACACGCCCCCAGAGCGGCCAAGCAACACAGGGGAAATGCCGCCTCTACCTTATCACGCCACCGCAATTGACTCCTGATTCCTTCGTCGACGACCTGGCCGCGGCGCTCGACGGTGGAGACGTGGGCTGCGTGCAACTCCGTCTCAAGGGTGCCAATGACGATGCTGTGTGCGCCGCCAGCGAGCGCCTGATGCCGGTCTGCCATGCGCGCAACGTAGCGTTTATTGTCAACGACCGGCCCGATCTCGCCAAAACGATCGGCGCCGACGGAGCACATATCGGTGTCGAGGATGGCAATACGGCAGAGGCACGCACGCTCTTGGGAGGTGATGCCATCCTTGGGGTGAGCTGCTACGATTCGCGCCACCTCGCCATGCAGGCTGGCGAAGCAGGTGCCGATTATGTCGCGTTTGGTGCGTTCTTTCCGACCCAGAGCAAGACACCGCGGGCGCGCGCCGAACCGTATCTGTTAAGATGGTGGCGGCAGATGACCATCATGCAAAGCGTCGCTATCGGCGGTATTACGGCAGAAAATTGCGCTCCATTGGTACAGGCTGGGGCAGATTTCTTAGCTGTAATTGCCTCTGTGTGGGATCACCCGGACGGGCCGTCGGCCGGCGTTAGGGCGATCAACGACGCCATTGTCGACGCCAGCGGCACTTGATATAGCAGCGCCACCAAGCAGCAAATCAATTTGAGACAGGCATATGAGAATTAACGGCAACGCAATCCGACCAGGGATGGTAATCGAGCATCAGAACCGCCTCTGGGTCGCAACCAAGATTCAGCATACCCAACCCGGCAAGGGCGGTGCTTATCTTCAGGTCGAACTCAAGGATTTACAGACGGGCACCAAGCTGAACGAACGCTTCCGCGCCTCAGAAAATGTCGAGCGCGTGCGACTGGATCAGAAACAACATCAATTTCTGTTCGCCGATGACGACATGCTGACTTTCATGGATATGGAGAACTACGAGCAGATTTCTCTTCCGAAGGAGCTGGTGGGCGAGCCAGTTGTTTTTCTGCAGGACGGCATGGAAGTGACGGTCGAATCCCATGAGGGCACGGTCATCGGCGTCGAGCTACCCGAAACGGCCGTTCAGGCAGTTGAAGAGACTGAGCCTGTGGTCAAGGGTCAGACCGCAGCAGCCTCCTATAAACCAGCACTCCTTGAAAATGGTGTGCGTACCATGGTACCGGCCCATATCCATCCCGGCGACCGCGTGGTGGTCAACACCGGCGACGGCAGTTATGCCGAACGGGCGCGCGACTGACGCCCGGGGTCGCACTTTTTTGTCCCGCCGCTCTCCGCTTGTCACCGTCATGGCCAACGCCGCATACAAGGCGGCACGCGGTCTAGTTCGCGATTTTGGCGAGGTCGAGCAACTACAGGTATCACGCAAGGGACCGGCAGATTTCGTCTCCTCCTCGGATCTCAAGGCAGAGGAGACACTGGTAGAGGAATTGCACCGCGCACGCCCAAATTTTGGCTTCCTACTTGAGGAAGGCGGCACGGTTAAAGGCACGGATAGCTCAAATCGCTGGATTATCGACCCGTTGGACGGTACCACCAATTTTCTTCATGGTGTACCACATTTCGCCATCTCCATCGGTCTCGAACGCGATGGCAAAATGTTCGCCGGCGTTGTCTATGACCCCTTGCGTGATGAAATTTTCACCGCCGAGACCGGTAATGGCGCCTATCTAAATGCTAAACGCCTGCGTGTTTCAGCGCGCGCTCAAATGAGCGATGCGTTGATAGCTACTGGCATGCCGTTCAAGGGCCGGGCAAGCCACCCAGAGTATCCCGCTATGATCGAGGCAGTCACTGATTCCGCCGCCGGTATCAGACGCTTCGGGTCCGCCGCGCTCGATCTCTGTTATGTCGCAGCAGGACGTTATGACGGGTTTTGGGAATTTTCCCTCTCGCCCTGGGATATTGCTGCCGGATTGATCATCCTGCGAGAGGCAGGCGCCATGGTCAGCGGTATTGAAGGTGACGACTGTATGATGGAATCTGGTGATATACTCGCCACAAATGGCCGCCTACACGAAGATCTCCGCCACCTCCTGGCGGAGGCGGCCAAAACGTCACGAAATTAGAGCTTCTCTTGGCCCCGAAGATGCTGTTGTAGGCAAAGAGACACCATACTATTGTAGGTTTCGCAGAAAAATGGGAGGCTAACCATCCTGCACCCATGCATCATCTTTTTCGGAGTCACCAGGCTTCTCGTCAGACGCGCCTTTTTTATCCTGCCCGGGGTCGTACTGATCTCGATATCTAATTCTGCGCCAGCGCAGGAGACCGTTTATATTGGCGGTAGTGGACAGTCGAGCATAGAGATCAATCTCGGCGTTCTTGATAATCGATATAATCGCGTTGCATCTCGCCGTGTCAGCACCACCCTACAACATCCCGGAGTTGCACAGGGTGGCTTGCCACCGGTGACCCTGCGCCTACCGTCGGAAATCCCTACCCCTACCCCTACCCCTACCGCACCACGCAACAAGGCGTCTAAAATCACGGCGAAGTCCGAGACAGTCGATTCAAGCGAACACTCGGCGATAAAACCAAAGGCAATGGAGGCCAACCCCGTGGCCGAGCTGACGCCTAGTGTGTCGCAAGAAAAGCCATTGGAAATAAATTCGGAAAAAAATACCACCGCACTCAAACACAATAGCAATAAGCTCTTTAGCACCAGCCTTGCGGAGGACGCTGCTCTCAAAGACATTAACCAAAACAAGCCCACAGCGGCACTGAAGACCCTGAAGAAAGCAACGAAAATGGAAATCGCTACCCTCAATTCGGCAGAGACGCTGAGAGCACCAGGCGATTTGATCCAAATTCTCTTTTCCAAAGGTGCATCGGTGCTGCCGCAAAGTGCCCACGCTTCACTTGCTGCCGTCGCGACGCACCTCGGCCAGGACGAAACACTGCGCCTCCAGCTAAAGGCCTATGCCAGTGGCGGGGCTGATGCCGCGTCGCAGGCGCGTCGTCTCTCTCTCTCTCGTGCGCTCTCGGTGCGTTCGGAATTGATCGAGCAAGGCGTGCGCAGCACCCGGATCGATGTCCGCGCCCTCGGCAATAAATCCGAAAGCAAGGCAAGCGACCGGGTGGACATCATCCTCGTCAAACGCTAGCGCTATGAAAATGGCAAAAGCTGCTCGGCATCCAAGATGAACGAATTACGACCCTTTCTCATCCGCATGAGCGCCTTTTTGGTTATAGTCGTCGCGATTTGCGGTGCGCTTTTCACCACCCTGATCGCAGCTTTTCTTGCCAACCCGGCGCTGAACGGATTGATCATCGGCGTTCTTCTGATAGGTATAGTCTTTGCATACCGTCAGGTGCTGCGCCTCGCGCCGGAACTGGCCTGGTTGACGGTAGCCCGTAATAATCAGCCGGGCCATTTGCTACAGCGTACGCCACACTTGCTTGCCCCACTCGCCACCATGATCGCGGAACGGCGCGGTCGCGTGTCGCTCTCCGCCGTATCAATGCGGAGCGTCTTGGACGGTATCGGCTCGCGCCTTGATGAAAGCCATGAGCTGGCACGCTATATGATCGGCCTCCTCATCTTTCTTGGGCTGTTAGGCACCTTCTGGGGCCTGCTACAAACCGTTACCTCTGTCGGCGACGTAATCGGCGGATTGTCTGTCAGCGGCCAAGACCTCGATGCCGCTTTCGACAACCTCAAAGGAGGCCTGGAAGAACCGCTCTCCGGCATGGGTACGGCCTTTAGTTCCTCTCTCTTCGGCCTTGCGGGCTCGTTGGTTCTTGGCTTTCTCGAGCTGCAGGCTTCGCAAGCGCAGAACCGCTTCTATAACGATCTTGAGGATTGGCTTTCCTCCTACACGCGCCTTTCCGGTGGCACGCTTTCCGTTGAAGGTGGCGACCAGCCAGTGCCAGCCTATGTCAGCGCCCTCCTAGAACAAACCGCTGACAGTCTTGATGAGTTGCAGAGAACACTTACGCGCGGTGAAGACAGCCGTGCCTCCTCGAGCGCCAATATCCAGTCGCTCACCGAACGTCTCGCGGCATTGACCGACCAGATGCGCACGGAGCAGGACCTTATGGTAAAATTGGTGGAAAATCAGTTGGAGATCCGCCCAGTACTCGAACGCTTGGCCGAGCGAGCTGATCAACCGACCGTACTTGATGAGGCAAGCCGCTCCCATTTACGCAATCTCGATGTCTATTTGGGGCGGCTTCTAGAAGAGATGGTCGCCGGACGTGAGCAGAGCGTGAACGAGATCCGTACTGAGTTTAAACTGCTCGCCCGGACAATCGCCGCCGTCGCCGAAAACGAGCGGCGGGACGGGCGCGGCTAGCGCCCGCGCCAAGCAATGAGCTATCTCTCCCGCTCGCGCCGTCGCCGCGGGGATTCTGGCGCCATCTGGCCGGGCTTTGTCGACGTGCTGTCGACCCTGCTTTTGGTCCTCATCTTCCTGCTCGTCGTCTACATGCTAGTTCAATATTTCCTACAGCGCTCAGTCTCAGAAAAAGACGAAGCGCTCAACGAGCTTGACCATCAGGTCGCTGAACTGGCTGATCTACTCGCACTGGAACGCCAGTCCAACAACGACCTGCGGTCAAATATTTCGCAACTTTCTGCCGAGTTGCAGAACTCGCTTTCTGAGCGCGACTCACTTAGCTTGTCGCTGGCACGTTCGGAGGAGGAGACAGATACACTGCGTCTTAGGCTTCGAGACATGACCTCGGAAGCACAAATCGCATTAGCTAACGCCACGGAAGCCGACCAAAAAACTGCTGCGGCAAAGCTTCGCGCGGAGGCAGGCGAAGAGAAAATCCGCATCATGCTTGGAGAAGTTGAACAACTCCGACGTGATATCACAGCCCTCCAAACGGTGCGCGACGACCTGGAAGAGCAGGTAGTAAAATATGCCGCGGCCATGGAAAAGCAAGAAAAGGAGGCAAAACAGTTTGCCAAGGTCCTCGAAGGAAGCCAGCGCGAACTGGCAGAACTCGAGCTAGCCTTTACCGAGGCGCGCGATCGCTCCAGCGAATTAATGACGAAGCTCTCCGACGAAAACGAGCGTACAGCACTAGCCCAGAAAAAATTGAAGGATCGGGCAATTCGACTACGCGAATTACAAGACCTCTATCTGAACACGGAAAATCAGCTCATAGCGACGCGCGAGCTTAGTTCTCAGCAACGCAACGAAATTGTTGTCCTCAATAACCAGATTTTGGCGCTGCGCACACAATTAACACGTATAGAGGAAGTGCTGCAGAGCTCGGAGGCAGAAACTGAAACGCAAAAAGTCGTCATCGCCGATCTTGGCCGCAGGCTCAATCTCGCACTAGCGGCCAAAGTAGAGGAACTGGCCGAATACCGCTCGGAATTCTTCGGACGATTGCGCCAAGTTCTTGCTGGGCGCCAGGGCTTTACCATCATCGGCGACCGTTTCGTGTTCCAATCAGAGGTGTTGTTTGCCTCAGGCTCGGCTGACCTGGGGCTACAGGGTAAGGCCGGGCTCGATACCTTTGCCACCGAGCTCAAGGAAGTAATGGCTCGCATCCCTAAGGACCTGCCCTGGATTCTCCAGGTCGACGGCCATACCGACCGAATTCCTATAAAAACGTCGCGCTTCCCCTCTAACTGGGAACTTTCAGCGGGGCGTGCTATCGAAGTGGTAAATTATCTCGTGTCCCGGGGCATACCGCCCCATCGCTTGAGCGCCAGTGGCTATGGCCAATTTCAGCCTATTGATGAGCGCGACGACGAGATCGGTCATCGCCGCAACAGGCGCATCGAGCTTAAACTCACACAGCGCTAATTGACCGCTTTTTGTCTTCTTCCGTTTCACTCTCTGCTCGGTCGAACTGCAGCGCCGCGAGGCGAGCATATAGACCACCCTCAGCCATCAGAGTGTCATGCGAACCTTCGGCAACAACGCGGCCCTTATCCATCACGACGATACGATCCGCCTTCTGCACAGTAGCGAGACGGTGGGCAATAACGATGGTGGTACGTTCGCTCATTAATATCTCGAGCGCCTGCTGCACCGCCCGTTCACTCTCTGCATCAAGAGCGCTAGTCGCCTCATCAAGCAAAAGGATCGCCGGGTTGCGCAGTACAGCACGGGCAATGGCAATGCGCTGCTTTTGGCCGCCCGAGAGACGCATGCCCTTTTCGCCCAGAAAGGTGGCGAAGCCATCTGGCAGGGCGTCAATAAATTGTTCTGCGCCTGCCACCCGCGCCGCCTGGCGCACCTCCTCATCGACTGCACCCGGTCGGCCGAAGCGGATATTTTCCCACGCATCAGCAGCAAAGATCGCCGCGTCCTGAGGCACCAACCCGAGTTGGTCGCGTGCCTCGGCCGTTTTGAGCCGGCGGAGATCGACGCCGTCAATATACACTGCGCCCGAATCTGGGTCGTAGTAGCGCAGAAGTAAGTTAAACACACTAGTCTTACCCGCGCCCGAAGGGCCGACCAGAGCGACATGCTCGCCGGGCGCAACATCGAGGGTAAACCCGTTTAGCGCTAGCTCGTCCGGGCGCGACGGATAGCTAAATGTAACATCTTCTAGCGTAATCGCGCCTTTCGATGGTTCGGGCAGGCTGTCGGGATTATCTGGCACGGGTATATCGCTATCTTGGCGCAACAGCTCACCCAGGCGCTCTGCAGCTCCTGCAGCGTGCTGCAGATCACCGTAAACTTCGCTCAGCGAGCCCACCGATCCTGCCACAACAACTGCGAAAAAAAGAAATGAAGTCAACTCGCCGCCAGTCAGCCGTCCATCGAGCACGTCATGGCCGCCTAGCCACAGCACCGCAGCGATGCCGGTAAAAACAAAAAGTATTACGAATGCGGTAAGAAATGCCCGCGCCCGTACCCGGCTAATTGCAGTGCGAAAAGCAAAATTCACCTTGTCTCCGAAGCGGGCCTGAACATTAGCCTCCTGGCCAAACGCCTGAACCGTTTGGATGGCGTTGAAAGATTCTTCGATATGCCCTCCGAGGTCGGCGATCCGGTCTTGGCTCGCGCGCGAGCGCTGACGCACCCGCCGGCCAAGCACGATGATCGGCACCACCACAATTGGAACAAGGACAAACACCAGTCCCGCCAGCCGTGGACTAGTGATAAACAACATAGCGATGCCGCCCAAAAGCAGTAGTAAGTTGCGTAGCGCCGAAGAGGCCTGACTGCCAATCACAGTTTGTAAAAGCGTGGTGTCAGTGGTGAGACGCGAGAGCAGTTCCCCGGTCTTGTTTACCTCGAAAAAGGCCGGGCTAAGGCGAAGGATACGCTCAAAAATGGCTTGTCGCATATCGGCAATAACCCGCTCACCGAGCCAAGAAACGAGATAAAAACGTGCGAAAGTACCTGCGGCGAGCAGCACCACCATTCCGATGAGGTAGATGAGTGCGTCGTTGAGAAGCGCTATATTGTCACCACCAAGGCCCTGATCGATCAGCAGCCTGAGGCCAACCCCCATGGCAAGCACTGCAGCAGCCGAGACGGTGAGCGCAATAATCGCACATCCAGCCTCCACTCGGTATGGCCAGACAAAGCGCAGCAGCGGACGTATCTTCGTGAGATCTCTGCTTTTTTCCCTGTCGCTTCGGGATTCTCCCCGGCTAGAGCTGGGGCCAAAAATTCTCATGCACTGATTCCTTCGCCGCCACGCCAAAAGTTGCTCATGATCCGTTGCGCAGCCACGTGGGTATATCAGCCATCGCCGGAACGGCCAATAACCACAAAAGCTTGCCAGAATTCAGGCTACGCTATATACAGGCGCCCCATATAATTTGTTTTCTTGTAAATGCGTCGTCGTGGGTGTGGCCCATCTGCTCGAGGTTTTCTTTAGAGGCGAAATTTGGCCATGAAAAAAGACATTCATCCAGAATATCACGAAATCAATGTAGTACGGACCGATGGCAGCACCTTCAAGACGCGCTCCACCTGGGGTAACGAAGGCGATACTATGACACTCGATGTGGACCCGTTATCGCACCCGGTGTGGACTGGCGGCCATCAGCGCTTAGTAGATACCGCGGGGCAAGTCTCGCGTTTCAACAAGCGCTTCGCTGATTTCGGTATCAAATAATTATCTTAGTCTGCGAACGTTACCTCGCCCTGGCTGGCGAGCCCACCTTCATGGTTAACCGCCCAGACGCTCGCGCTCAAACCGTCTTCCGAGGGCGCAGCACCCAATACCATTTCATTGCCGCAAAATAGCGGTGCCATCGCGCGGAATGAGAATCCTATTATTCGTGCCTCGGGACGGTTGCGACGACAGAGATCAACCATAAGCGTCGCAATCAAGGGCCCGTGCACGACTAGGCCGGGATATCCCTCTTCCTGGGTTACATAGGGCTGGTCGTAATGAATACGGTGCGGGTTGAAAGTGAGAGCTGAATAGCGAAAGAGCAACACCGGGTCCGGCATGAGGGTCCGCTGCCAAGCTGGATTCTTCGGCGCTGCGCGTGGTGGCGGCATCGCGCCTGATTTTACTGTTTCAGTATAAACGATGGTCTGCTCCTCCACGATGGCTACTTCTTTAGTTTCGTTCAGTATCGTGTGGCACAGATTCACGAATATTAATCGACCACTTTTACCACTCTTCTCAGCGACATTAGTAATTTCTGAACGCTTCACAGCTATTTCGCCAAGGCGAAGCGGGAAGTTGAATTTGATATCAGAGGCTGCCCACATACGCCGCGGGAGTGGGACCGGGGGCATCAATCCTCCGCGTTCAGGCAAACCGTCCGCACCCAGCTCGGACTGCGCTGTACAATCGCGAAAGAACATCCAATGCCAGGGAAGCGGTAGCGGATCCCCGTCCCTGGGCGCCGGATCGTCGCGATCCAGCGCCGCGCTCATACCGTTGGAAAGCGACGTATCGATACGTTCATTCTGCTCCCGGCCCTTGCCAATCCAATCCTCAAAATTCATATTTCTTGCCATTGCCTGCTACCGGTATTAACGCGAATTCATCGCGTACCAATTGAGTGTGCTCACCCAGCGCTGGTACCGGGCCTAGCGCACCGCTGTCGCTGGAAAAACGCGCTGGCGGTGCGACCAGTTTAATCATGCCGGAAGCAGTAGCTATCGACACTCGGCGAAGTTGGGGATGATCGATGAGGTCGCTTACCTCGTTAAAGCGACCAAAAGCGATACCAGACTCTTGCAAAAGCGCCGCTAGCGACTCCCGGTCATGCGCAGCAAACGCCGATTTAATAAGCGCGTCCATCACGCTGCGATTAGCTACCCTGTCTGCATTCGTACGAAAACGCGTATCCTCAGAAAGGGTGGCGTTGCCCAACACCTTGGCACAGAAGCGCACCCATTCACGGTTGTTCTGGATAGCGATGACGATCTGACCATCTTGACCGACCGGATAGGCGCCGTAAGGTGCTATCATGGCATGGCTGAGGCCGCTTCGACCTGGCGCGCCAGCACCGTGCAAATAATGCATCAGCGGCACGTTCATCCAGTCAGCCATGCCATCAAATAACGAAATAGCTATGCCCTCACCCTCGCCTGTTTGCTCGCGCGCGAACAGGGACTCGAGGATAGCACCATATGCATTGAGCCCCGCGCCGATATCGCAGGCCGAGACTCCCACCCGCGCGGCTTCTTCTGGCGTGCCAGTGACCGCAGCGATACCTGCTTCGCATTGAACGAGAAAGTCATAAGCCTTCATGTCACGATAGGGACCGGCCTCGCCATACCCGCTGATATCGCATGTAATTAAGCGAGGATGCTGCGCACGCAGCTCTTCCGAAGCAATGCCCGCCCGCGCCGCCGCGCCTGGTACTAGGTTTTGCACGAACACATCGGCACGTGAGATCAAGCGATGAAGGAAGGCTGCATCCTCGGGTTTCTTGAAATCGCAAACTACCGATTGCTTGCCGCGGTTGAGCCAAACGAACCAGGAGCATTCGCCCTTAACGTGATGATCATAATTACGCGCGAAATCACCCTCAGGCCGCTCAATTTTGATGACCCGAGCACCAGCATCAGCCAAACGCGCCGTAGCCATCGGCGCTGCCACCGCCTGTTCGACGGAAACCACAAGCACGCCCTTCAAGCGGTCTGCCATTGCAAAATATTAGTAAGAGCGCGGCATCCCGAGCACGTGCTGCCCGAGAAAAGCAAGGATCAGATTGGTCGAGATAGGCGCGGTACGGTATAAACGCGTCTCCCGGAACTTACGCTCAACATCGTATTCCTCGGCGTAGCCAAAGCCACCGAAAGTCTGCAAACAGACATCTGCCGCTTCCCACGAGGCCTCCGATGCTAGCAGCTTAGCCATATTGGCCTCTGCGCCACAGTGCTTGCCAGCATCAAACAGAGCGGCAGCTTTACGCGTCATCAGATTGGCAGCCTGCGCGTTGGCATAGGCCTTAGCGATCGGAAACTGAATGCCCTGATTGGCACCGATCGGCCTGTCGAATACGACGCGCTCAGACGCATAGGTAGCTGCCTTCTCGATGAACCAGCGCGCATCCCCGAAGCACTCACCGGAAATCAGAATGCGCTCAGCGTTCATGCCATCGAGAATGTATTTGAATCCTCGTCCCTCCTCTCCGATCAAACTAGAAGCAGGAATTTCTAGATTATCGAAAAAAAGCTCGTTGGTTGAATGATTAACCATGGTGCGGATCGGGCGAATTTCGAGTCCTTTGCCTACCATCTTGTCAAGCTCTACGAGGAAGACCGAAAGCCCGTCTGACCGCTTTTTGCACTCCTCCTTCGGCGTGGTGCGAGCAAGTAAGAGCAGAAGGTCAGATTGCTGAGCACGAGAAATCCATACTTTCTGGCCATTCACTATATAAGAATCGCTGCCCTGTTTTTCGGCAACGGTGCGAAGCTGGGTCGTGTCCGAACCGGTGCCGGGCTCAGTTACGCCGAAGGCCTGGAGACGCAGTTCGCCACTTGCCACCTTTGGGAGATATTTTTCCTTTTGCTCGGCAGAGCCATACCGAAGTAGGGTACCCATAGTATACATTTGAGCATGGCAAGCACCGCCATTGCAGCCGGATGCATGTATTTCCTCAAGAATTGCCGAACCCGCACCAACGCCGAGACCGCTACCTCCATACTCCTCCGGTATCATTGCAGCAAGAAAGCCTGAATCGGTAAGCTCCTGCACAAATTCAGCAGGATAAGCACGCTCACGATCCTTCTCGCGCCAATAGTCGCCCGGATACTTAGTGCAAAGGATTCGCACTGGCTCACGCAGCTCCTCATAATTATTTTCAAGATCAATAATCGCTTTAGAAATTTCTGTCATCTGAGTCCAGCCTTGAAACCTTAAAAATGGATAAGTGGTAGGGAAGTCTTACTCGTTATACACCAATGACACATTTAGCAGTCGCGGGCAGGTTTCTGTGTGGCAAAAATATCGGTAAGGGCCATGTTTTGTTCAACGTATTTCCTCAACTGGGCACCCATCACGGTGAAATAATATCCTTAGGGGGTGTTTTTTCTTTTTCTTTTGTTTTTGATGCAATGTAATCCATAACTGCAAGAAGAACGCCAGATATTACAAATACTAAATGTATTATTATCATCCATTTGAGCTCATTATCTGTTTTCTCGGATATGTCCATAAATGCTTCTAACAAGTTAATTCCAGATATCGCCACAATAGATGCTACTAGTTTTAATTTTAATCCACTAAAGTCAACTTTCCCCATCCAACTTGGTTTATCTTCACTGTCATCTGCTACTCCAATTTTAGATACAAAGTTTTCATAACCTGCAAAAATTATCATTAAGACTAGGTTTCCTATTAACGCGAGATCTACAATGTGCAGTACGAATAATAATAGTTGTTTTATATCCATGCTTAGAATTAATGGGATATAGTGAATGAATTCTTGTATTACTTTAATTGTAATGAAAAAAAGTGATATGGATAAAACAATATACACTGGTGCCATGAACCAGCGACTGGCGAACATGCCTCGTTCAAGTAATTCTTCTATTTTATCTTTAATCATAATCTTTTAATTTCTATAAAAAACCTAGATAGAGGAGGGTTAGTGAGTCGAGAGAACGTAAGAGTTACGGTAAAGCAGAGGTAATAATCGACCTCAGAACCCATCCGTTGGAAACTACTCCACGGTTACCGATTTGGCGAGGTTGCGTGGCTGATCAACGTCCGTACCGCGGTTGACGGCTACATGATAGGCAAGGAGCTGCACGGGGATAGTGTAGAGGATGGGAGCAACAAAATCGTCAACCTCAGGAATTTCGATCGAAGCTCGCGCCATGTCACCTAGCTTGGCAATCCCACGTTTATCACTCAGGAAAACCACCTGTGCACCGCGCGCAACGACTTCCTGCAGGTTGGAAGCTGTTTTCTCAAAGAGGTTGTCGGGCGGAGCGACAACCACTACCGGAACGTCCGTGTCGATCAGTGCGATGGGGCCGTGCTTGAGCTCACCAGCAGCGAAACCCTCAGCATGGATATATGAAATTTCCTTTAGCTTTAGTGCTCCTTCCATCGCCACAGGATAACCTGACCCACGGCCGATATAGAGTACCGTATTAGCTTGGGCAAGCGATTCGGCGAGGTCGCGAATGCGCATGTCATGGGCGAGTACATCCGCGGCGCACGCTGGCACCTGGGCAAGAGCATGACTCAGCTCTGTCTCGCGCTCTGCACTTACCGCGCCTTTAGCGCGCGCCAGCGCGAGGGCAAAACAGGCGAGCGTTGCCAATTGTGTAGTGAAAGCCTTGGTCGAAGCGACGCCAATCTCCGGCCCCGCACGGGTCGGCAGAACGATATCCGCCTCACGCGCCATCGTACTTTCAGGCACATTAACCACGGCAGCAATCTTCTGCCCACCCTCCTTGGCGTAGCGGAGCGCCGCCAAAGTATCGGCGGTCTCCCCAGATTGCGAGATGAACAGCGCTACACCACCATCCGCGAGCGGTGGCGCACGGTAGCGAAATTCCGACGAAATATCGATATCGACCGGCACGCCTGCCAGGTCTTCGATCCAATAGCGTGCGACAAGGCCTGCATAATAAGAGGTGCCGCAAGCAGCAATTGAGACGCGTGAAATGTCGTCAAGGATGAAGGGCAAATCGGGCAGACTTACGGCACCCGTCGTTGGATGCACGTAGCTATTAAGGGTATCGCCGATCACCGCCGGCTGCTCATAGATCTCTTTATGCATGAAATGGCGATAATTATCTTTGCCAACAGACCCGCCGTCATGCTCAGTCACTAAAATCTCACGTTCGACGATTCGATCCTCAGCGTCACGCACGACAGCACCACTATGATCTAGCACAACCCAGTCACCCTCTTCGAGATAGCTCACCTGACGGGTAAAAGGCGCAAGCGCCATGGCGTCAGAGGCGAGAAACATTTCACCCCTACCATGACCGACCGCTAGCGGTGCGCCGCGCCGTGCACCTATTAGCACGTCATGCTCGCCTGCGAAGATGATACCAAGCGCAAAGGCGCCCTCGAGACGCTTGAGAGCCTGCGCGGTAGCTTCAGAAGGCGCAAGGCCCTGTTTAAGGTAGTAATGGATGAGCTGGGGCACCACCTCAGTGTCAGTATCGGTGGCGAATTCGTGACCCTCGGTAGCGAGCTCGTCGCGCAGGGTCTGAAAATTCTCAATGATGCCGTTATGGACTACAGCAACGCGCTCGGTGGCGTGGGGATGGGCGTTGCTCTCGCTGGGCACGCCATGAGTCGCCCAGCGGGTATGGCCAATGCCGAGTGCACCAGTTACTGGCCGCTCAACTAGAAGTTGTTCGAGATGGGTAAGCTTACCCTCAGCCCGACGCACACCGAAACCGCCGTTAACCAAGGTGGCAAGGCCGGCTGAATCATAGCCACGATATTCGAGGCGCCTTAGCCCCGTGATGATGCGTGGTGCGGCCTCCACCTCGCCAATAATGCCAACAATTCCACACACAGCTTAAGCTATTCCTTACCTTGCCCGCTATTCTTCCTAGCGCGCCGCCGTGCCGCCGCGCCTTTGCGCTCGCTCTGCTCGCCGCGCGCCACTGCGATGGCATCTGCCGTCACATCGCTGACAATTACACTACCCGCCGCCACTACCGCGCCCTCACCAATCACCACCGGAGCCACCAGCGCTGAATTGGAGCCGATGAAGGCGCCTTCACCAATATCGCTCAACGACTTTGTAAAGCCGTCATAATTGCAGGTGATAGTACCTGCGCCAATATTGGCTGCGGCGCCCACCCGCGCATCTCCGATATAGCTCAAATGATTAATTTTCACACCCTTTTCAATGCGCGCCTTTTTAATCTCGACAAAATTTCCAATATGAGCGCCGGGACCAATCTCTGCCCCAGGGCGAAGGCGCGCATAGGGGCCGATTGTCGCCCCCTCACCCACCATCGCACCTTCAAGATGGCAAAAGGCACGTATCTCAACACCGTCCGCTACCGAAACGCCTGGGCCAAACCAGGTGTGTGGGCCAATAGTGACGTCACTACCGAGCTGAGTGTCGCGGCTAAACCAGACACTCGCCGGGTCTATCAGCGTCGCGCCGTTCTTCATCGCCACATGGCGCAGTCGGTTCTGTAACTCCGCCTCTGCCTCGGCGAGCTGGACACGATCATTAACGCCTAACACTTCTTGCTCGTTTGCCATGGTGTAGACACAATCAAGTCCGAGCGCCCGCGCACACGCGACAATGTCAGTCAAGTAGTACTCGCCCTTGGCGTTATTATTTTCGATCTTGTCCAAGAGAGTGAAGAGCCATTGGCCATCGACCGCGACAATGCCAGAATTACACAGGGTGAGTGCGGCCTGGCTATGGTTAGAGTCAAGACGCTCAACGATGCGCTCCAATCCGCCGTCGGGGCCAAGCTCAAGACGACCATAGGCAGCAGTATCCAACGGCTCGAAGGCAAGCACGGCAACAGCGGCACCCCTTCGACGTGCCTCCAACAGAGCACACAGCGTCTCCGGCGTGATTAGCGGTACATCGCCATAAAGCACCAATACGTCGCCGGTAAATCCGTCCAGAGCCTGACGCGCCGTAAGCAACGCGTGGCCGCTGCCGAGGCGTTCCTGCTGGATGACGACCTCAGCTTCCGGCATGCTGTGTGCAAAATCTTTCATATCTGGCCCGAGCACGAGTACCAGCCGCTCGGGCGCGAGCACGCGAGCAGTCGCAACCACATGATTTAACAGCGGCTCACCAGCCATGGGATGCATAACCTTAGGCACACGCGACTTCATGCGCGTGCCCTTCCCAGCGGCAAGGATGACGATGGCAGTCCCAGTAGCGGTCTCGGTCATGTATGAGTGTCTATCATATGCTATCATAAAATGGTTCACGCCATGATCCGCCGATTCGCGCCGGTTTGCCAGCCCGCATTGCTGAATTATCTGTTTCTTGGGAGAAATTGCGGCAAAAATGAGAAAAAATTGGGACGCAGTACTGTTTGATTTCGACGGCACCTTAGTGGATTCTGCACCGGACATCATCGCCGCGCTCAACCGCCTTCTCGATGAAATCGGGCATGACGCAGTGCATTACGATACTTATCGCACCCGCGCAGGTGACGGCGCACGAAAGCTTCTAACAGAAACGTTAATCGATCAAGGAACGTGCTTTAAGGAAGCAGAGCTGCCCGTGCTGGTCGATCGCCTGCTCGACCATTATTATGGGCTGATGACGGAGAAAACGCGCCTCTATCAAGGCGTGCCCGAAGTGCTAGAGGAGATCTATAACTCCGGCATGGCACTTGCCGTCTGCACCAACCGTACCAGCAAAACGACCAAATATCTGCTTAGCCATTTTGGCCTCACAAAATTGTTCAGTGCAGTGGTATGCGCCGATAATGTTAGTGCAAAAAAGCCCGATGCTGCTCATCTCCAGGAGGCTATCAAGAGCCTCAGCACGGCGCCGGAACGCACGGTGATGATTGGGGATACCGCAACCGACGTGGCAGCAGCGCGGAACGCCGGCATCAAGGTGGTAGTGGTGTCTTACGGCTACAGCGTCCGGCCCGCACATGACCTCGGCGCCGACGCCGTGCTCGACGATTTCAGCCAATTACCAGCACTACTAAAAGTTTTTCGCTGATGCTTGACAGCGCCGCCCTGCCGAGCCTTATATCCGCCCCGGCAGGGCGCTTAGCTCAGTGGGAGAGCACCGTCTTCACACGGCGGGGGTCACTGGTTCAAATCCAGTAGCGCCCACCAATTTTTCATTATTTTAGCCCGTACCTTGGTTTTGTTGTGCAGGTGTTAAGAACAATTAGTGACTAATGAGTTGAAAACTCTAAGACTCGCCAAGTTTTATAAAATACATGGGAAAAAATAAATTAATTAGTGCCATTAAACTTATGTTTTTCACTAAAATATCGTGCGGAAAATTAAACTATCATGACAAATCAGAATAGAAGTGTTGAGATTGCTGGCGCTGGATTGTCCGGTTTGGCTCTTGCGGTAAGAATGGCACAACTTGGTTGGCGAGTTACATTGCATGAAAAAAATGATGACCTACGAATGTTTGGTGCTGGTATTTGGCTATGGGGAAATGGCCTAAAATCTCTAGAAATGATTGGTGCGTACGAGGAGGCAGTACGGCGAGCAAAAATTATCAAAGAGTGGCGGATTGCTGATCAGGAAGGCAATATTTTGATGACCCGACCTATGGCGCCAGGTGATCAACTTTTGCTTCCTCCCCGTGCGGATCTTTATCAATCTCTTATCAATCGAGCCGTTGCTGAGGGTGTTGAAATCCGGACATCCTCAACAGCAATATCTGCTCGTTCTGAAGGCATTTTGGTTCTGGATAACGGAGAGGAGAGAAAGGCTGACCTTATAGTTGCTGCAGATGGGCTTTACTCCCGTTTGCGAGAAAGCATTTATGCAACACGTGTTTTAGACTACGGAATTGAAGCAGGAATACGCATGCTGATTCAGCATCAGTCCGGCGATCCTGAAGACATAATTACTGAATACTGGAATGGCCCGTGGAGACTGCTATACAACCCATGTACGGATGGGCAAAATTATATCTTTTTGAGCGCACCAATCGATGATGAGCGCGGCAGAAAAATACCTATAGATCGTGATTTCTGGAGAAAAACATTTCCGCTACAAGAGGGTTTGGTTAATCGATTTCAAGAAGATGGGCGATGGGATCGAATTGGATATGTTCGTTGCCGAAGCTGGTCTGACGGTAAAGTAGCAATATTAGGAGACGCTGCAAACGGAATGCCTCCGAATTTAGGCCAAGCTGCCAACATGGCATTTACAAACGCCATGGCCTTGGCGACTATAGCGACTGAAGAAGAGAATATTCCAGAAGCTCTTGTAAAATGGGAAAAATTGGCACGCCCGCTTACTGAACACGTCCAATGGTGGTCATATATTTATGGGTTCATTGTTGGGAATTGGCCTTCTGAACATTTGTCGAAGAGAAATGAAGCCATTTTAAACATTTCAAAAACAAAATGGTTTGAAAAAGGGATAAATAGAGGAGCAAGAAGCACCCCCTTAGGCTTTAAAGGAGAGACAATTTCCCCAGATCCGAACATTTACAATTACGAGGTTACGGGGTGTGAGTCTGCTCTCCTCAAAGAGACTATAACCTCTGCCCTAGGGCAAGACTCTTTTTTTAACGTTATAAGTAAAATGTCAGGTAATTAATTTACTAAACGGATTGATGTTTTATCCATCAGATGAGGATATCTAATAATTTAAATTAGCGTCGTTATTATACTCTCTGTTACGCCTGATTATTGCCCCAAGGGCGTTGCAGCACGGCGTATAGCCATACTCAGTGAGCGGCAATCGCAGAGCGATTTCATAAAGGCGACAGGAAGCAGTCCAGCGCCTCAATTATTCATCGCCTGGGACCCCATATGAGGGGGCCTTACGGGGGTCAAGCGCACGCTTGATATAGGCCTCCAGTTGCGGCTTGTAGACACCCCATGCGATTGCAATTTCGTCTATCGGGCAATTTTCAGTCCAGTCACAACGAATATCTGCAACCGGCCAACTTACCTTATCAACGATTTTCAGACCGGCTGAGTGAATTGGCCCAGCCTCACCACCGGCCTCTAGACCGGCGCGCAATGCAGAGATCAATCGATTCCCTATGTGACCGTTTGATTCAAGAAAGCTGTCAAGGGTTGCCTGTGGTACATTTTCGTTAGCTAGCAAATTACCACCAGACGCAACATTATCTGCCGACGCTTCTGTCCAGATACCGAGTGAATTGCTGCCTGAGTGAATAGCCGTTTGACCGAGCTTGTCGACTGATAACACCTGACGGTAATCGATGAACTTTGCCACCCTGCGTAATTCAGCTATAGCCTCAACAGAGGTTTTTCCTTGTGCAAGGAGATCAAGCATTAGCGGCCCCAATGTCGGATCGGTGACATTTTGGGATGCTACGGCACCAACCCCAGCTCGTGCATATGAGCAGCGAGCGGCGACAGCAGGTGATGAGGACGCAATCGCAACACCCAACATGCCAGAAGTTGAACACCGAGCAACCAGAGAAAAAGTCATTGGCGTAATTCCTGATCTATTGTTAGGTGGGAGACAATGTCTTTGTAAGTACACTCATCTCAGCATCTTATCTTTACAGGTATAAGTGGGCAGGGTTTGATTTGCGGGCGAACCGTCGCATGTAACTGTTATCCATAAGGTGTGCTTCGAACTGCTAGCTCGTTGGCACAGCGACCTTCAGTTAATTACTCTGGGATTACAGCAGTTCCATCAATTTCGACTAGCCATTCAGGGCGAGCCAAGCCCTGGACTACAAGTCCTGTTGAAACCGGAAATACACCTTTAATGTATTCCCCCATGGTGCAATAGACAGCTTCGCGATGCCGTACATCTGTAATATACACAACTACCTTTACCAAGTGCTCCATTGACCCTCCAGCCTCTTCAATCAGTTGCTTGATGTTCTGCATTATTTTGTGGGTCTGTGCGACTGGATCATGGCTATCTATGTTTATTGCATCTTCAAGGTTTTGAGGGCATTGGCCACGGAGCCATACGACCTTGCCTCCTGTGGTGACAACAGCCTGGCAAAAATCATTATCAAGATTTTGTTCAGGGTACGTTTCTTTAGTGTTAAATTTTCGAATTCGTCTGTGATCCATTATTGTCCTCATCGAAAAGTTAATTGCATCACGCACCGTCCCACAACTGACATCAGGTGCGAAACAACAAACTACCAAAGGGTAAGTCGGCTTCTTCAGACCTGAGGTCATCGAAAACAGTTTTTCCAGTTTTATTAACTTGCACAACTTCAATCTATTCATGTGCTTATAGCCAGGAACCTGTGAAGGATTAGGGCATGTCAGTTGAAAAAATCGATACCCTCGTCGTTGGCGCGGGCCAAGCTGGAATTGCAATGAGCGAACACTTAAGCAGCAACAACATTCCCCATCTAGTTTTAGAGCGTAATCGAATAGCTGAACGTTGGCGGTCGGAGCGATGGGATTCGCTAGTTACAAATGGACCAGCATGGCACGATAGGTTTCCAGGATTAGAGTTTTCCAATCATGGGCCTGACGAGTTCGTTCCAAAAGAAAGCGTTGCAGACTACTTTGAGAGCTACGCCACTAAAATTAATGCTCCAATTAGAACTGGTGTAGAGGTTACGCATCTGGAAAAAATTAACGGAAGCCGGGGTTTCCGTGTTGAAACGTCCACTGGCGTTATCGAAACGAACAATTTGGTAACCGCGACTGGCCCTTTTCAGTGCCCGAACATACCCCACATTGTTCCATCAAATCAGAACTTCGTTCAAATGCACTCTAGCAGTTATCGCAACCCAGAAAATCTCCCAGAAGGGAATGTCCTGGTCGTCGGTTCAGGTTCCTCAGGTGTACAGATTGCTGAAGAACTTTTACAGTCAGGAAAGAAAGTATACCTATCTGTTGGGCCACATGACCGCCTTCCCCGGCGTTATCGAGACCGCGATTATGTTTGGTGGTTAGGCGTTCTTGGGCATTGGGATAAACAAACGCCGACCAAGGGAAGAGAACATGTCACCATTGCTGTTAGCGGAGTTAACGGAGGGGAAACGATTGATTTTCGACGCCTTGCGAAAAGAGGAATGGCTCTGGTTGGATGGACCAAGTCCTACGACAACGGAATTATTAAATTTTCCCCCGACCTATGCAAAAATGTTAGCCAAGGCGATGCAAGCTATATTTCAATTCTTGATGAGGCTGACAAATATATCGAGCGTAATGGCTTAAAATTACCTACGGAACCAGAAGCGCGGGCCATTCCGGTGGAACCCGATTGCATGATCAATCCTATCTTATCTCTTAAACTTTCGGAAGCCCGCATTACGTCAATCATTTGGGCGACTGGGTTCTCTGTAAACTACAATTGGATGACACTTGATATATTTGATGAGTACGGACAACCATTTCACAAACGTGGCATTTCAGCGGAACCTGGAATTTTTTTTCTAGGACTACCTTGGCTATCCCGTCGGGGATCATCTTTTATCTGGGGTGTTTGGCATGACGCAAAATTTATAGCCGACCAAATCGTTATACAACATGGTTATCAATATTATGATTCAGGAATAAATAAAAATAGCAAAAATTCGTAACTATATTTCTAGTACAATCACTAAATTTAAATAACATTCATTTTTATAATTCAAATTTTGATCCTACGCTCATCCTATTCAGTAATGATTCCAGAAATTCATCACACATATCTAGTTGCTTGCGATCGATGTATTCGTCAGGCTTGTGCCCCTGAACCATGGATCCTGGGCCAAATATTACTGTTGGAATTCCTAAACGCTCGTTAAACAAGCCACCTTCAGTACCAAAAGCAACCTTCGTTGTACTGTTCAGTCCTGTAAGTGATTTCATAAACTCTATTACTGACGCACCCAAGGGCGTTTCGAGACCAGGGTAGCTATACACAGTCTCTATGTCGATTGCCGCACCGTCACCGTAATTTTCGGCTATCGCTGCAGCATTATCTTCAATCAGTTCGAGAATTTCATTCGGATCGTCTTGGTAAATATTTCTCACCTCAAAATCCATAATGCAATGTTCAGGCACTATATTCAAAGCTGTACCTCCAGATATCGTGCCTACATGAATAGTGGTGTAGGGGATATTATAAGCTGGATCCGAGGTATCTGCATAAGCTAGATCGGATTGAATTTTCCTTAGAAGTGCAACGAACTCCCCTGCGAGGTGAATTGCATTTATGCCGTTAGGGGCGAGAGCGGAATGAACGGCGAGACCTCGGCAAGTAGCTCGTGCCGCAATCTTGCCCTTATGCCCGTTGGCTATTTTTAGACTGGTTGGTTCGCCAACGATACAAAGTCCGGGCTTGAGGGGGGCTGTTTTAAGCACGTCGATCATCGTGTGGACGCCCACGCAACCTACCTCCTCGTCATATGATAATGCGAGATGAAGCGGTGCTTGCAAATCTCGCTCTGAGGCCAGAATTGCAGCCCGAATTGCGCATGCAACAAATCCTTTCATATCGGTTGTACCACGACCGAATAATCTGCCCCCACTTTCACACAATTTAAATGGATTGACGGTCCAGCACTGCCCTTCGACCGGGACCACATCGGTATGACCGGACAACATGATGCCCAGTCGATCACTTGGCCCAACCGTCGCATAAAGGTTTGCATTCTGACCCGTGTCACTCAACATCAGATCACTGTGGATACCGACATCCGCCAAAAGACCTTGTATGTATCTCATCAGTTCAATATTGGGCGAACGACTGATTGTTGGAAACGCTACGAGCCTTTCCAGTATTTCAACACTCTTAAGCATACTATTTCCTGGTCTGTAGCACAGCAGTTCATACGTCTTTCCAAACCNTCAGTGATTTCTTGTTTTTACCNCANTGATCNATCTCCATAAATATGAACAATCTGCGTCTAAACCGGTCCAANATATGAAAATTTAGTAATTTATCCAGACCCTAGATATGNTCATAACCGCAAGTTATNGATGAATTATCCGGAATANTACCATGCCTCNCGATACTCGATACGACGTTCTGTTCGAAAATGTGAAGATCGGACCTGTTACGGCTCTAAACCGTTTCTACCAGGTGCCGCATTGCAACGGCGGTGGATACCGTGACCCATCTGCAGTGGCTCAGATGCGTGGAACAAAAGCGGAAGGGGGATGGGGTGTGATTTTTACTGAACAGGTTGAATTACACCACACTTCAGAAATTACGCCGTATATCGAACTAAGGCTTTGGGAAGATCAAGATATACCTGCACTGGCCCGCATGGCTAATGCCATTAAGTCTAAGGGTGCGCTCGCAGGGATTGAGTTGGCATATAGTGGTGTTAACGGTGGAAATTTCTACACAAAAGAAATTCCCATGGCGCCGACAACATCACCAATTTTAACCTTTTATAAAGATCCGGTTACGGCTCGTGCCATGGACCGTGAAGATATTTCAAACTTACGTAAATGGCATCGTGATGCCTGTCTTCGTGCTAAGAGGGCTGGGTATGACATTATTGAGCGTTACGGCGCGCACGGCTTCGGCGTGATTCAGCATTTCCTCTCATCACTTACAAATCAGAGAACCGATGAATATGGAGGAAGCCTTAAAAACAGATCGAGGCTTTTCAGAGAACTCATCAGCGAATGTAAGGACGCAGTTGGAGACAAAGTTGCCATCGCTGTACGTCTGTCGCTGAACGAAGTTGACGGGATGGAAAATGAAGAAGTACGGGAACTGATCGCAACGCATTCTGAACTCCCCGACCTTTGGGATCTCGCGCATGGAACCTGGGCAGATTGCTCGGGTCCGTCACGATTTGTGGAGGAAGGTGCTCAAGAGTCTTTAGTGAGTGGTATTCGGGAATTAACAAACAGACCAATTGTTGGTGTTGGGCGGTTTACGTCACCTGATGCCATGCTTAGCCAAATTAAACGCGGCGTGCTCGATTTTATTGGTGCCGCACGCCCCTCGATCGCCGACCCATTTATTCCCCGAAAAATCTGGGAAGGTCGAATTGAGGATATCCGCGAATGCATTGGATGCAACATCTGTGTAGCTGGCGATATGACTATGTCGATTAGTCGCTGTACACAGAACCCGACCTTCATGGAAGAGTGGCGCAAAGGGTGGCACCCGGAACAGATGAATGAGAAGGGAGAAAGCGATTCTGTCTTAGTGATTGGATCTGGACCTGCAGGGTTAGAGGCCGCTCTTGCGGCGGCTAAGCGCGGATATAATGTTGTTTTAGCTGAGGCCAAAAAGGAACTTGGGGGGCGCGTGCGATTGGAATCACAACTTCCCGGACTTTCAACATGGGGTCGTGTAAGCGACTACAGAGTTCACCAACTTAGACAAATGGCAAATGTGAACATCCACATGGACTCTAGTCTTGATGTCCAAGATATATTGGATTTTGGCTTCGAGAATGTTGCCGTCGCAACCGGTTCGAAATGGCGTCGCGACGGCGTGGCGCGCCACAATCTCAAACCAATCTCAATCGATCATAACATGCCCGTATTTACGCCCGATGATTTGATGCTCGGGCGCATGCCGAACGGCGTTCGTGTCGTACTTTATGATGATGATCACTACTATATGGGCGGAGTGCTTGCTGAATTACTGGTGCAGAATGGAATGAACGTAATACTGGTGACACCTGCTAACCTAGTCTCAGAATGGTCTCTGAATACGCTGGAACAGCCGCGTATCCAAGAAAATTTGCTGAATATTGGTGTTGAAATCATAACAGCACAGGGTGTCTGTAGCGTGAATGCTGGAAGTATAACAATGGATTGTACGTTTACTGGGCGCAAGCGGCTTGTGGCCTGTGACGCCGTGGTACTTGTTACGTCCCGCCTTCCTAATGACGACGTTTGGCGCAAGCTGAAAACACGACAATCAGAATGGCACGCGGCCGGTATTCGCCACGCAGAACGAATTGGTGACGCGGTTTCGCCCGCTCCGATAGCGTGGGCAACCTATGCAGGCCACCGTTTTGCCCGAGAGATAGATGTTGGACAAAGGGAAGGAGTACTTCCATTCCGCCGGGAAGTTACAGCGCTCGCTCCGATGGGCAAGTAAATGTGGTTAGCAGTATTATGTGAAGGTTCAAATATTAATTTTAACGAATCAATCTGTGCTTCGGCAGGGAATATGGTCTAGGTAGCATTTCCCATCTCCAAAAATTCCAAAGCACAGAAGTTGGCGTACCGCTTACGGACACAGTTATACTCCAGCAGCGATTTAAGGACGCGATCGCATTTTGTTGAGGCGTCATAGTTATACTATTGAAAGGGGCTACAGCCATGAGTACAGGATTTGTCTGCCACGAGAAATACATGTGGCACGATACCGGAAGCGCCGGAATGTTCCTACCGGCTGTCGGACACATCCAACCATTTGAACATGTTGAAAGTCCCGAAAGTAAACGACGAATTCGTAACTTAATGGAGGTGACAACATTAATTGACAATCTAGTCCTGATCAAACCGCGTAAGGCAACGCATGAGGAAATTTTGCGGTATCACACCGCCGATTACATCACACGTCTAGAAGCGATGAGCACCGAGCGGGGAGGTGATGCTGGGATGAGTACACCCTTCGCTGCTGGTGGGTTTGATATCGCTTTGCTCTCAGCTGGTGGTGTATTGGCTGCCGCAGAAGCAATAGTGGACGGCAAAGTCGATAATGCATATGCACTTGTTCGCCCACCCGGCCATCATGCCGAGGCTGATATCGGTAAAGGGTTCTGTCTACTAGCAAATGCTGTTCTTGCCATTAAGCACGTGCAAATTACTCGGGGCGTAGGGCGCGTCGCAGTAGTTGATTACGATGTACATCATGGCAATGGAACCGAGCAGGCTTTTTACGAAAACAGCGAAGTTCTGACAATTTCAATACATCAAGATAATTGTTTTCCCCCTGATTCCGGTGCGATACAAGATGTCGGCCGCGATCGTGGTGAAGGTTATAATATCAACGTGCCCCTTCCGCCTGGTTCGGGACGCGAGGCTTACCGTGCTGTTTTTGAGCGTGTCGTGCGCCCTGCTGTTCGAGCATTTACACCAGATTTGATTGTTGTGCCGTCCGGCTTTGACGCCGGCGGGTTCGATCCGCTCGGACGAATGATGTTATCCAGCCAAAGCTACCGTGATATTACGGCCGAGATGAAAAATCTCGCGGTCGAACTTTGCGGAGGGCGACTATTGTTTACTCACGAAGGTGGCTATGCTCCGGTTCATGTCCCATTTTGTGCCAACGCAGTGATTGAGGAGCTTTGCGGGCTTAAACCCATCGCCGAGGATCCATTTGTTGATTTCCTCGAAGGAATGGGTGGGCACCAGCTTTATCCACATCAGGAAAATATCATTAATGAAGCAGCGCAACTCGCGGCGAATATTGAAAAATAACTCTTATTTGTTTAGCAATTGGTGTTATCTTGAAGCAGGTATTACCTAGAAAATAAGCATATAATATAATGAAAAAACACCTTCTTATAAGAGTTCGATAAACTCCGCTTGTATGTGCCATAAAAAGCGTTTGAGATGTATTCATTAGGCCAACATATGGCATTAACAAAACGATGAAACCTCAATTCATGCACGCTAAGGCTTTGCGTATTAGTCCAAGTATTTCACATCTCTAATTTATTGCCAATTGAACTTATTTAGTTAAAGGGGCCCCATTAAACGTTTCCAAAGCCGTAATCTCTTCAACTGGTCTGCGGCTTAGTTTTGTGAGTTGCTTTTTTGGTCGACCCATTGGCACGAGAGCGCAAACAGCAAAATTGCTTGGGATATGAAACATATCCTTTATGAAGGGCTCTTGAGCAATGGGCAATGTTGTAATTGAGCCACCAAACCCTAGCTGCCGCGCCGCCATTAGAACATTCCAAACAAATGGATAGATTGAGGCTCCACTAATCACTCCCACCCGATCAAGCTCACTATCCATCGAAGCCACGAGCTCCAGGTTTACGAGAAATAAAAGCACCACCTGGGCACTTTTATACTGGTCAAATAGCATCTCCGGGACGACGGCCTGTTCTATTTGACTGGGGGTCACTTTGGTAGGAATAACGGTATTCCATGGACTTTCACCTATTTGCATTTGAGCGACATACTTTTTTGCGGCTGGCTCCACAATCTTGGCTAGTTGTGCGCGAGCTTCGCGATCTCGAACAATAATTACCTTATTACCCTGGCGATTTCCGCCACTCGGGGCAAAACGAGCATTGTCAAGTATCTCAAAAATAACGTCGTCAGGTAACGGATCGTCAGTAAAATCTCGTGCAGCAAATGTGGATCTCATAACTTCATAAAGTTGCACGCCAATTCTCCCTGTTTAGTAACTATTAGGATATCAGTAAAATTTCTGCCAAGAATGATAACCTCATTCTCGAAATTCTCATGTGCAAGCGCCTACTAGGTTGCAAGCAAACTACCGAGAATTTTCTTCGCGACTATGATGCTATCTCCATCGGGTGGCAATTAGTAGTCAAACGCTTCAAAAATCTGGGTTTTCTTGACCGCTGCTAGATCTAGCATCTTAATCTTACTCTCCTGGACCTCTTGATCATCGATGTCACTCCAGGTTACGGCCAATAACCATACAATTATAACGCGTATTCGTGTTGTAGGTCCTTGTGAATACTGGCACAACTCTTCAATATACCGCCCAATTGCCCGCCCACGGACTGTCCTGCTAATTAGTTTACAGTACGCCGAAGGCTGGGCAGCTGTCTCGGCAGTACAATATAGGGAGCGCTTCATGCATCTGACGGTTCGAGAAGAAGAGCGAATTCAGTTATGGGCGGCGGCTGAAATGGCCCGCCGGCGCCTTGAGCGCGGGGTCAAGCTCAATTACCCCGAGACTGTTGCACTGATCTGTGACGAAATCTTAGAACGCGCACGCGAAGGCAGCATTCCCATGCTGACAGACATGATGGAATATGGCGCAACGATAGTTAAGAAAGCTGACGTTATGGATGGCGTGGCAGACATGCTGAAGATCGTCCAGGTCGAAGCTGTATTTCCCGACGGCACAAAGCTCGTCACCGTCATGAACCCTGTTCGCGACTAGACAAGGAAGAGCGAAAATTATGGCTGCTAAACGAAGTTGGTCGCCTCCACCTATTCCCAAATCCGTCGTGCCAAAGGAGGCCTTTGATGTCGGCATGCCAGAGAAGTGCGGACATATCGAATTCGCCAAAGGTGATATCGAAATCAATGCCGGTCGGCCAAGCAGAAAGATCATTATGGTCAACACCGGTGACCGGCCAATCCAAATCGGAGCACATTATCACCTTGCAGAGTGCAACAAAGCCATGGCGTTCGACCGCGAGGCAGCGTTCGGAATGCGGCTCGACGTTCCTAGCGGCTCCGCCGTTCGCTTTGAACCGGGCCAAAGCCGCAAAGTCCAAATTACCGGCTATGTTGGGCGCCAGGTGGCCTATGGCATGAACAACATGACCAACGGCTCAATGCGCTCTGATATTATAAAAGACCAAACCATGAGGCGGTTGCGCGCCGAGGGCTACTGCTTCGAGGGCGAGCGCTTTCCGGTGCAGAAATCACCAGACGCAAAATACGCCAAGAAGTCGAAAGCCAAATCGAAGAAATAACGCGGCAACCTGGCTTGGCGCCGGGAGGGAGTGCAAGTGATGAGTATGAACATCAAACGGCCTGATTACGCGGCACAATATGGTCCGACTACTGGCGACAAGATCTATCTTGCCGATACCGGGCTGGTTGCTGAGATTGAACACGACTACACCACCTATGGTGATGAACTGGTGTTCGGTGGTGGCAAAACCATCCGCGATGGCATGGGCCAGGCGTCAAAATGGAAGCAAAGCGACGGCGGCCTCGACATGGTGATCACAAATGCAGTGATCATTGACCCGATACTTGGCATCATCAAAGGAGATATCGGCGTACTCGACGGTAAAATCGTAGGTGTTGGCAAGGCAGGCAATCCGGACACCATGAATATAACCCCGGGACTAATCATCTCACCCAACACTGACATCCTATCGGTCGAGGGCATGATCTGTACGCCTGGTTTCCTTGATATACATCCGCACTTTGATTCCGTGCAGCAGCTCTATGAATATCAGAATGCTGGCTTTACTACGGTTATCGGTGGTGGCTCTGGACCGAAGACGGTGGGCATCGAATGTCCTGGTGTGTTCAATCTTCAGCGCATGCTTGAGGCCATGGCCGATTTCCCACTAAATTATGGCAATTTTGGCAAGGGGAATGCGGCTACCCGCGGATCTCTAGAGGAGCAAATCCTCGCCGGCGCGACAGGTCTTAAGATTCACGAGGATTGGTCCTCCTCCCCGGCAGCGATTGAGACCTGTATGGAACTAGCAGACGAATATGATTTTCAAGTTCAGATCCACGCCGACACCCTAAACGAGACCGGCTATTACGAAGATACAGTGGCCGCAATCAATGGCCGGGTTATGCATATCTATCATTGTGAGGGTGCAGGCGGCGGCAACGCGCCGGACATGATGCGCATTACCGGTGAGCCCAATCTAATGCCAAGTTCAACCAATCCAACTAACCCGTTTTCGATTAATACCTATGACGAAGAGATCGACATGCTGATTACATGTCATAATCTCAACAAGAATGTACCGACAGATATAGCCTTCATTCAGGGTAGGGCCCGCGCTGAAACCATGCGCGCGGAGGATGTTTTGCATGATCGCGGAGCGATCAGCATGATTGGCTCTGACAGCCAGGGCGTTGGCCGCGCGGCGGAGAGCGCCCAGCGCTCTTTCCAACTCGCGGCAGTAAACAAAGTGCGGTTTGGTGCGCTGCCGGAGGATTCGCCCGGCAACGATAATTTTCGCATCAAGCGATACCTCGCCAAAGTCACAATTAACCCGGCGGTTTGTTTCGGCGTTGACAGTTATGTCGGATCTATAACACCAGGGAAAATTGCCGATTTGGTGTTCTGGCGACCCGAGTTCTTTATTGCCAAACCAGAGGTAACGCTAAAGGGCGGTTTTATTTCGCATTCAGTGATGGGTGATCCGTCGGGCTCGCTGATGACTGGTCAACCGCTCAAATACCGTCCGCAGTACGGTTCCTATGGGGCCAATCCTGCTCGTACTAGCCTCTCCTTCGTCACCAAAGCAGCGATTGAAAATGGGCTAGAAGACAAGCTGCGCACCCATCAAACCCTGGTGCCAGTGAAGCGCACACGGACGATTTCTAAGCGAGACATGGTTCATAACGACTACATGCCCAACATTGAGATCGATCCAGAAACTTATAATGTTTATGTGGATGGTGAACGCATTACTGTGCAACCGGCTAAAACCCTGCCCCTTACACAGCTGTTTTACTTCCGTTGAAGGCAACCCAGCTTGCAGAGTAGGACATGTCCGTTATTACTAAGGTGCTTGGCACCCTGGGAGATTTTGGCACGCAAATTCGCGACCATGATCCGCTCTTACTAACCTCAGATGAACGAGCAAGCTCACATATGGTGGGCTATACAAAACGTGGCCGTGATTTGCGTATTTCCATGCCGCGTGGGACAGAGCTCAATGACGGGGACGTGCTGGCGCTTGAAGACGGCACCGCCATCGTTGTTGAAGCCGCACCGGAAGAGCTCTTCGCGATAAGCCCTGATAGCGCCTATTATTGGGGCGTAGTCGGCTATCAACTAGGCAATTTACACCGTCCAGTGCGCTTTACCGACGACGCGATGCTGACCCCGGCGGACGCCATGGTAGCTGATTTACTTACCCGCCTCGGCATCATATATGAGCAGAAGACTATGCCTTTCGTCGGCAAGCGTTATGGCTCCCATACTGGGGGGCACCACCATGAGCTTTAAACCAACTGAGCAACTGCTTTACTTCCTTCAAGTGTCTAACGCTTCCTTTCCAACCGGCGCGTTCAACCATTCCTATGGTTTCGAAACTTGGATAGATAGCGAATTGATCTCCGACGCAGCTTCTTTTGAGATTGCTTGCAGAGATTGGCTCATTTATGGCATCGCAAGCGCTGATGGAGCCGCGGTAGCACACGCACACCGTGCCATGAAAGCCAATGATGTTAACGCACTCGTGGCGCTCGACGACTTGGTTGGTGCACTTAAATTGAGCCGCGAGGCCCGTGAAGCTTCGGATAAAACAGGCCATGCCACGCTAGCAGCCGTGCGAGACATTTTCGAGCCAAAGCGTCTTGCGCAATTTGAAGAAGCGATCAAGGCGGGACGTTGTAGCGGTCATCAGGCAGTTGTTTTTGGCGCGGCAGCGGGCGATATGGATCTGCCAGAAAAAGACACGGTCCTAGCCTTTCTCCAAGCTGCGGTTTCCAATCTAGCGGGCGTCGCCTCACGCATTATTCCGCTTGGCCAAGTCGAGACCCAACGCGTTGTGCTTAATGCCTGGCCGCTGCTACTCGAAGCCACTCAACAAGCACAGAATACTCAACTGGATGAGATGGGTAATGCCATGACGTCGCTCGACATCGCCAGCATGAGACACGAGCGCTTGCACACCCGTCTCTGCATGTCATGAAACCCCGTACCAGTTAACAGAGAAAGAAAGAAGAAATGCGCAAACCAGTTAGAATCGGTATCGGTGGTCCCGTCGGCTCAGGCAAAACGGCGCTTCTCGTGGCACTTTGCCGTGAGATGGGCGACCACCATTCCCTTGCCGCCATCACCAATGATATTTACACCAAAGAAGATGCCGAATTTGTTGTAAAAAGCGGCGCCATTGCACCCGAGCGTGTCGCCGGAGTTGAGACCGGTGGCTGCCCGCATACCGCGATTCGTGAGGACGTATCGATGAATGTTCATGCCATCGAGGAGATGACGGCCACGCATGCTAATCTTGACATCATCTTCGTTGAAAGCGGAGGTGACAATCTTGCAGCTACCTTTAGCCCGGAACTGGTGGACAGCCACATCTATGTCATCGACGTAGCAGAAGGCGACAAAATTCCGCGAAAAGGCGGCCCCGGCATCACAAAATCACCACTCTTGGTCATCAACAAAATTGATCTCGCGCCCCATGTTGGCGCAGACCTAGATGTGATGGACAGGGATTCTAAGAAAATGCGTGGTGCGAAGCCCTATTATTTTACCAATATGCGGGACGGCGTTGGTCTCAACAAAGTAATAACTTGGATTGAGCGTGACGTACTACTTCTCGAAGGTGGCAATTCAGATGTATCAACCAGTTCAGCCTGACCCTTCCTGGATCGTCGGCACTCACGCGTTGATGAACGTACATGCTCGTCAGCGTAACGGTCGAACAGAGATTGACCCCCATAGCTGGCGGATTCCCTTTCAGTGGCAAGGCTATCACTATCAAGATCATGACGACGAGCCGTTCATGCTACTGCTTAACTCCGCCGGTGGCTTTGTAGAGGGTGACGTATCAGAGTTTCATGCAACGCTCGACGCTAATACCCGTGCACTCTTCACTACCACCGCCTCGGCTAAATTTTATAAATGCCTGAACCACAAAACCTCACGCGAAATCGTCGATATCCTAGTCGGTCCGGGTGCACTGCTGGAATATTTGCCAGATGAGGCTATACCCTTTGAACACAGCCGAGTACAGCGCATCAATCGAATTACGATAGATCAAAGCTCTCGGATGTTCGCAACGGATATGATCTCTGCGGGGCGCATTCATTACGGGGATGGCGAGGTCTTTGATTTCGACGGTTTGATCTCTGAATTCGAAATCCGCCTGGGCGAGCGCACCATTGCCCTTGACCGGCTGCGCGCGACCACGCCGGAAGCTATCTCTGCTCTGCCACGTCTTTGGCACGGTGCATTTCACATGGCTACCGTCTTTGCCTATGCGCCAGACCTACCGAATGGAATGGAAGATGAGGTTCTGGCAAATTGTTCAGAAGTCCCAGAGACAGAAACTGGGGTAAGCCGCATCGAGAATTTAGTGATACTGCGAATTCTCTCGGAGGAAACTTGGCAGGCTCATGAAGCGATTTACAACGCCTGGCAGGCACTTCGTCCAGCAGTTGCAGGCAAACATGCCCGACCAATCAGTAAATGCTGAATCTTTGTTCGCGGGGCAATTTCAAATCTCCTGACACAAAAATTGATGCAGGCCAGCACAACTACTGGAAATGTTTTTCCACAAATTCGTGACAGGCGGCAAGTCATACAGGCAGCCGCCAAAATTTTCAGATGCGATTACACCTCACTAAGCCATAACCACTTGGTTTAGTTTACTAACCTGCACTCACTCAGCCTTATTTACCATGATATAAACGTTAATTTTATTAATACTGGATATTATTGTGTATATATTATAATTGTGTATATATTAGTTATAATAAAAATATTACTTATATTATATGTTAATTAAGTGGTAAGAAATGCGCCATTATCCAGCGTTTCTCGATATCAAAAACCGGCCCTGCTTAGTAGTAGGCGGTGGCGGTTCCGCTTTAGCAAAGGCTCGCCTGCTGCGCCGTGCCGGCGCCAAGGTCACGGTCATAGCGCCAACTTTTTGTGCAGGACTACGTGCCCTCGGTTCGAGGAACGAAGTAACACTGCATCCCCGTAAATTTATTGAACGGGATGCTGCAGGTTACGTATTAATCCATGCCACCAGTGGCATCGCGAACTTAGACGAAGCAGTCGCACGTGCCGCTCAAACAAACAATATTCTCGTAAATGTGGTCGACTGCTCAGAGCTTTCAAGCTTCGTCATGCCAGCGATCGTAGATCGAGGAACGATCGTGGTTGGCATCTCTTCTGGCGGTGCGTCCCCATTTCTGGCCCGCCGCGTGCGAGCAGAGATCGAAGCGTTACTTCCACACGGCCTCAGTCAGCTCGCCGATTTCGCCAAATCCTTCCGCTCTGCCGTGCGAGCGACCTTTGACGATTTAGAAACACGCCTGCGTTTCTGGGAAGGATTTTTTGATGGGCCACTCGCAGAGGCAATTATCGATGGGCAGCCGAGCGATGCACGCGCGAAAATGCTTTCACTTGTAAACGGAGCGCAGCTTCCGCCCACAGGGGACATCTATGAAATCATAGTCGACCTTACGGCGCCGGACCTACTCACGCTTCGCGATATACGCCGCATAGCCCGCGCCGATGTGATAGTACGTGACTTAACCATTGGCCCTAGTGTTCTCGATCATGCCCGTCGCGATGCGCTCTTCGTTGAATCTCTGGACGGCATCAACCTCATCAATCAACGGGTGGTGCATCTCACCACTCACACACAAACCCAGCGCGCTGCAAGCTGAAAGAGGCGCTACTTTGAAATTAGAAATCGTTAGTGCCAACCGGCTTACGGACGGTCGCGTGGTTTATCTCTCGCACGGAGGTCGTTGGTCTGAAAAAATTGTCGACGGACGCACCGCCAGAAACGATAAAGAGAGCGCTGCACTCCTTACCGAAGCGGAGGCGAGTGTTGCGAAGTGTCTCGTCATCGACCCCTATCTCCTCACTATTTCTGACGAAACCGGGGCCTTCACGGCAATGCGGTTGCGCGAACGTATCCGCCAGTTTGGTCCCAAAGTAAACCAAACACTCGATCAATCGGTGTAAGCCCGGTCCTAATCATGTATCGCTATGACGAATTCGACCAGACCTTTGTGCGCCAGCGTGTTGCGCAATTCCGAGACCAAGTAGCACGCAGATTATCGGGCGATCTGAGTGAGGAGGAATTCAAGCCACTCCGCTTGATGAACGGACTTTATCTTCAACTACATGCCTATATGCTGCGCGTGGCCATCCCGTACGGTACCTTTTGCTCTCGTCAGATGCGCCAGCTTGCAGATATCTCACGGCACTATGACCGGGGTTATGGCCATTTCACCACGCGCCAGAACATTCAATTCAATTGGGTCAAGCTCGACGAAGTGCCCGACATCCTCGCCGCACTTGCCGAGGTCGAGATGCACGCAATTCAGACCAGTGGCAACTGCATCCGCAATGTCACCGCAGATCCATTTGCCGGAGCAGCGGCAGACGAGATTGAAGATGCTCGGATCTGGTGCGAAATCATTCGCCAATGGTCGACTCTTCATCCTGAATTTTCCTTCCTTCCGCGCAAATTCAAGATCTCAGTGAATGGCGCAATAGAGGACAGAGCAGCGCTACGGGTTCACGATATCGGTCTACAGTTGAAGCAAAATGACACCGGAGAGATCGGCTTCGAAGTGATGGTCGGTGGCGGTCAAGGGCGGACTCCGATGATCGCAAAATCGATCCGCAGTTTTCTTCCTAAGGAGGAATTGCTTTCTTATCTGGAATCCATACTCCGCGTCTATAATCTCCTGGGCCGGCGCGACAACAAATACAAAGCACGCATCAAAATTCTCGTTCATGATCTCGGAGCTGAGACCCTGGCCAATATGGTAGAGCGTGAATGGCAGCAGTTGCGCGAGGGCTATGTCAATTTACCTGATTCGGAATTGGCGCGCATCGCATGCTACTTTGCCCCACCCGACCTTGAGGACGCTGCCGAAACCGATAACGGCCTCGACAGAGCACGCCGAGCCAACGGTCAATTCGAGTCCTGGCTGGAACACAATGTTAATGCTCACAAGCAGCCTGGCTATGCCATCGTCACAATATCCCTCAAGCCCGAAGGCGGCGTACCGGGGGATATCGACGCCGATCAGATGGAAGTGGTAGCAGATCTAGCGCAGCGCTTCAGCCACGACGAGTTGCGCGCGACCTATCAGCAGAATCTGGTTTTACCGCATGTAAGGAAGCGTGATCTCCATGTGGTTTGGCGTCTGTTGGCTGCTCACGGACTTTCCACAGCGAATCATGGTCTTATCAGCGATATTATCGCCTGCCCTGGTATGGATTATTGCAGCCTCGCCACAGCGCGCTCGATTCCAGTGGCCCAGTCAATCAGCCAACGCTTTAATGACCTAACGCGACAGAAGAACATCGGTGATCTCAGACTCAATATATCGGGCTGCATCAATGCATGTGGCCATCATCACGTCGGTCATATCGGCATTCTCGGATTGGAAAAGAACGGAGCTGAGAACTATCAGATCACTCTAGGCGGACGCTCCGATAGGAGTGCAGCAATTGGCGAGATTATCGGGCCAGCATTCTCTGCCGAGAAGATCGCCGATGCAGTGGAGACTGTGATCGACACCTATCTTGATCTGCGACAACCTGGCGAACGATTTGTTGATGCATATGCCCGGCTGGGCCGCGGTCCCTTCAAAGAGCGTCTCTATGCCACTCATTAAAAACGGCGCAATCACTGACGACCCATGGCAGTTTCCGGCCGAGGACGGACCCATGCCGGAAACAGGTTCTGTTGCGGTTTCCCTCACTCAATGGCAGCGTGAGAAAGCAGTACTTTTAGCACGCAGCACGCCCCTCGGCCTGCTGCTTACGGGCAATGATTCACTTGATAACATTGTGCCGAATATCACGGCGTACGATCTTATTGCGTTCGTCTTTCCGACCTTCCAGGACGGACGACCCTATAGCATGGCGAGACTGTTGCGCGAGCGGTACGGCTATACTGGGGAACTGCGTGCCACCGGCGATGTTTCTCGCGACCAATTCCTATTTATGTATCGCTGCGGTTTCGATGCCTTTGCGGTCTCAGCGGGCAACGTGATTGAAGATTGGTTGCGCGCGGTTTCTGAGATTTCAATATGGTATCAACCGACGAATGATCCGCGTAGTGCGCTGACGACCCTTCGCCATAAACTTCACGCACTGGAATAGGAAAACAATCATGAACGGATTCGTCGAACCGACCCGGCCCGACCATTCAGCGCTCACAGGGGCGGCGGAACGTGCAAAAGCGCTCCGGGAGCGCTATAGCCAACTCGAGAGCGAGTCGCTACTCCGCGTAATGCTGGAGATGGAATACAAAGGGCGTATCGCCCTGGTTTCGTCCTTTGGTGCCGAGGCGGTGATACTACTGGATATGGTGGCACGGATCGATCCAGCCACGCCAATTCTCTTCATCGATACAGGCAAACTTTTTCACGAGACCCTGACCTATCGCGATGTCGTAGTGCGTCAGCTTGGCCTCATGGATGTGCGCACACTAAAACCGACCTCTTTCGATATCACCAGCCATGATCCAGATGGCAAGATATGGCAGCGCAATCCCAACCTGTGCTGCTATTTACGCAAGGTGCTGCCCCTCGAGCGTGCGCTTTCGGGTTTCGACGCATGGATTACTGGACGTAAACGCGCGCAAGGTGGTGAGCGCACCGAACTGAGAAATATCGAGGCGGTCGACGGCCGCATCTGCTTTAATCCGCTGGCGCACTGGAGTGAGGAGGATGTCGAGAATGCCTTTCAATTCCTCAATCTGCCGCGACATCCCTTGTTTAATGATGGCTATAATTCGATCGGCTGCGCGCCCTGCACCGCGCCAAGCTCGCCAGATACGGAAGCCCGAGCCGGGCGCTGGCTTGGTAGCACGAAAAGCGAATGCGGAATCCATCAAGCACGCTGGTCGCCAAGCCGCCTGAAAAACAATCCGCACACGAAATTTCCTTCTAGCCTCTGAACCGAATACCGCCATAACTAATCCGGGCTGGGCATTTCAAATAGTTACAAGGCTAGGGACACGGAAGTTGACAGCCGTCTACCCACCCGGAACACTCGGCACTGACCATGTCACCCGAAATCCATAACAGTGCGTGTCCGCATGATTGCCCTTCCACCTGTGCGTTAGAGGTGGAAAAACTGGACGATTTCACCATCGGTCGCATACGCGGTGCGCGCGATAACAGCTACACCGCCGGCACTATTTGCGCCAAGGTTGCTCGCTATGCAGAGCGCCTGCATCATCCCGGTCGCCTGCTGACGCCCTTGCAACGGAAAGGTACCAAGGGAGACGGCCTGTTCCGCCCTATCTCCTGGGATTCAGCACTTGACGAGATTTGCGAAGCGTTTCTCATGGCAGAGCGACGCTATGGCGCAGAAAGCGTCTGGCCATATTATTTTGCTGGCACAATGGGACTCTTACAGCGCGACGGAATTAATCGTTTGCGCAACGCCAAGGGCTATTCCCTCTTTCACACCACCATTTGCGTCAATATGGCCTGGCTCGGCTTCGAAGCCGGAACTGGAAAGCTCCAAGGTGTCGACCCACGAGAAATGGCGAAATCAGATCTAGTCGTAATCTGGGGCACCAACGCTGCAGCAACTCAGGTAAACGTCATGCACCATGCAGTGCAAGCGCGAAAACGGCGCGGCGCAACCATCGTCGTTATCGATCCTTATCGTAATGCTACAGCACGCCAGGCAGATATGCATCTCTGCGTCCGGCCGGGCACTGATGGTGCACTTGCTTGTGCAGTGATGCATGTGCTCTTCCGAGACGGCATGGCGGATTGGGAATATATGGAACGCTATGCCGACTCACCGCACGAATTGGAGGCACACCTCAAGAGTCGCGGGCCAGATTGGGCAAGTCCAATCACCGGCCTCTCGGTCGAAGAGATCGAGGCATTCGCAAAGATGGTAGGGATAACAAAGCGCACATATTTTCGTCTGGGTTTTGGTTTTACCAGAAGCCGCAACGGCCCGGTCAATATGCATGCTGCTGCGTCAATAGCGACTGTCAGCGGTGCCTGGCAATATGAGGGCGGCGGTGCCTTTAAGAATAATGAAGGCATCTATTCTTGGAATAAATCTCTGATAGAGGGGAAAGAGCATTACGATCCGTCTGTGCGCCTCCTCGACCAGTCACGAATCGGCGCAATTCTGACCGGTGAAAAGAAGGATCTTGGCGGCGGTCCACCAGTCAAAGCACTCCTCATTCAGAATACCAACCCGATGGTGGTTGCGCCTGACCTTAATAAGGTTCATGCAGGGTTTGCCCGGGAGGATTTGTTCACCTGCGTACATGAACAACTGCTGACTGACACCGCCAAGATGGCTGATATCGTCCTGCCGGCAACCGCCTTCCTAGAGCATAGCGATATCTATCAGGCCGGCGGCCACCAACATGTGCAGTTGGGGAAGAAGATCATAGAGCCACCTGGCAAAGCACGTGACAATCACTTCGTTATTTGTGAGATCGCCAAACGGGTTGGCGCCAAGCATCCAGGATTTGAAATGACAGCTGATGAAATAATTGCTGCCACCCTTAATGCCTCCGGCATGCCTGATTCGAATAAACTCGCCGGGATGCGCTGGTTTGATTGCCAACCAAGCTTCGAAGAAGCGCATTATCTGAACGGTTTCGCCCATGATGACGGCAGGTTCCATTTTCGCCCTAATTGGGCCGAGTTTGCTCCCAATGCCTGGACGACAGCGGGGTGCTCACACGGTGTGACCGACGCTGCGGGAATGCCAGAATTTCCTGATCACTGGGCGGTGACAGAAGCGGCGAGCACAGCATTACCCTTCCGACTGATAACCGCACCAGCGCGGAATTTCCTCAACTCCTCCTTTACCGAGACGCCAACTTCTCGCCGACAGGAACGCCGCCCCAGCGTGCTGCTTCACCCCAAGGATGCAGCGAAACAAGGTATCGCAAGTGGCGACCGCGTTTGCCTCGCCAATGAACGCGGCTCGGTGGTGCTCCATGCCGAGTTGTTTGACGGCTTGCAACCCGGTGTGTTGGTAGTCGAGAGCATTTGGCCGAATGATGCCTTCGAGGGCGGAATCGGCATCAACGCTCTGACTGGCGCTGACCCGGTGAAGCCGATAGGCGGTGCCGCTTTTCACGACAACGCTGTGAGCCTCGTCCTAGTCGATGAAGTATGAGCAATACGAAATCTGCAGCGATGCAGCGCAAGGTCGGGCCGCTCGCAATCATTCTTCTGTTCACCGCCGGACTGGTCTACAGCCTCTTATTCCCGGCTAACCGGATCGCTTCCGAGAATGGCGTACCAGCACTCGGATATGTACTGTGGATATCACTCGGCGGCGGAGCGCTAATGCTTCTAGCCTGCGCCCTCTGCGGCAACTTGCCGCGCATTGAGCGCCGCTATCTGGTGACCTATTTCGTCGGTGGTGCACTCAGCATCGCCGCACCCATGACTCTTTTAGCGCTCGCAGCACCCCACCTACCTTCGAGCGTAATCACAATGATCGTTGTCCTCTCACCGCTGCTCAGCTACCTGTTTGCACTACCGGTGAAGCTCGAACGCTTCCGTTGGCTTAGCATCGCTGGACTGCTCTCGGCGTTGAGTGGCGTGCTGCTGATTCTACTCCCCGAAGCAAGCCTTCCCGGACCCGACATGGTGGGATGGGTGCTCCTTACCCTGCTTACGCCGGTCTCCTTTGCGTTCTTCAACATTTTCATCGACCTCTACGCACCTCCGAAGGAAAGCGGACTGCAACTAGGAACCGGTACGCTGCTTGGGGCCAGCCTAATCATGCTACCTATAACCGCCATCGCGGGTGATTTTTACCTATTTCCTGGGTATAGCAGCGAGGGTGATTTCGCCGTGCTTTGCGCCATCCTGATCAACGCACTCAGATGGTGGCTGATGTTCATCATTATCCACATGTCCGGTGCAATTTTCGTCTCGCAGACCGCCTATATTATCGTCCTCGCCGGCTTTGCCTGGGAGGCGCTGTTTTTCGCCGGCGTCTTAAGCTCCTTTATTTGGGCCGCGGCAGCGCTTCTACTGGTTGGCCTGGCCGCGAATACCTATTCAAAAACACGCGAGCAGCGCGGCATGAGCATTTCAACCTAGAGAAATTCCACATAAGTCTTGCGCTCGCCGTCATGCACAGTGCGGCGGAAGGCGTCATATTCGTGTCGTTTCACCACACTATAATTACGGCAAAACTCCTCGCCTAGCGCCTCTTTAACCCAGTCCGACCCATCAAACGCATCGAGTGCCTTGCCCCAATCGTCTGGCAGGCGCTTGACGTTTTGCTCATCAAGGTCACCGCTCGACGCAGCGCCGGGATCTATATTTTTGGCGATCCCATCGAGCCCGGCAGCAAGGTATGCAGCAAAAGCCAGATGGACATGGATATCGCCGCCGCAAACGCGCAGTTCGGCGCGCGTTGCCTCAGGCGTTTCGTTCAAGACGCGGATGGCCGTAGTACGATTATCGATGCCCCAAACGAGAGAAATCGGCGCAAAATTGGCTGGAACCAGGCGACGGTATGAATTGGCATTGGGAAAAAATATGGCTGTCAACTCCGGCATGTGCTTGATCACGCCACCAATAAAATAGCGGCAGGGATCACTGATATGGTCGGGCTGTTCGGGTGCAGCAAAAATGTTCTTTCCATCCTTATCGGTAAGCGACATGTGGATATGGCAAGAATTTCCGGTCACACCGTCGAACGGCTTTGCCATGAAAGTAATGCGCCGTCCCATATTCATAGCGGCCTCTTTCAAGGTGGCACGAAAGAGATGCCCATCATCCGCCATGCGGCGGATTTCCCGGTAGCGCATAGTCACTTCGTATTGGCCAGGACCGTACTCGTAATGACTGTTCTCCAGTTGGCCGTGCGACGAGGCGGCTTCGAGAAGCATCAATTCCTCGGCAAGGAACTCCGTGCGTTTCTGCATCGAGTAACATTGCAGTCCCTCATCTATGAGCTCATGATTTTCATTCAACAGGTAGAATTCGAACTCCGGCGCCGCATAAGCACTGAAACCCATATCAGCAGCGCGCTGGGTCACCCGCTCCAATACATTTCGCGGGCAGCCCTCGAGGCTCGTACCATTGGGCCAAACAACCTTTCCCATAACCTGCGCAGCACCACCTTCGTGCCGCAACAGACGGAGAGTTGACAGGTCCGGTTTAACGATCAAATCGCCATAGCCAATGGATTCGGCATAATCTGTTCCCATCACCACATCTGCGGTGACGGAAAATGCGAAGACTGTCGCGCAGAAAGCGACGCCATGGTTTAGTACATGCTCAAACTGCGTGAGGGCTACAGCTTTGCCACGCGCGATCCCAGCATAATCGGTATATTCGACTCGAATACGCTCTACTCCGCTGCCACGCAGCCACGCCATGACATCTTCCTCACCGCCAGTAAAGAACACCGGCCAATCGCCGTCCACATCCATGGCTCAGCCTCACCTATTTATTCTTTTGAGGTTGAGAAGATAGCTTAACAAGCCACAACGCGTCGAGCCTACGTTGCTGTGAACAGGAACGGTCGATAGGCTGTCGCGCCACCGAAAATTGGGTAGGCAGTAGTGGGAGAAATACAAAATTGAAGGCTAATCACGATCACTCTCCCCACCTGAAACCCGGCATCGGTTTACTCGCGCTTATTCTCATGTTGGTTGGCGGCTCAATCGCTCCGCTCCGCTTCGTCATTAACAAATTCGCGGTTGAGGGTGGCGTGCCACCGTTTGCCTTTGCCTTTTGGCCCATGCTGTTCGCAGGGGTTCTGTTGCTCCTTATCGCGTTAGCGCGCGGTGAGCGTATGAGCATCGAGCGCACCCATCTCCGTGCCTATTTACTGACCGGTATCTTCGTACTCGGTATACCCATGGGTGTACTGACCTTTCTCGCGGACCGTTTGCCTCAGGGCTTAATCAGCATGGTCGTCATCCTCGCACCAACCGTGACTTATCTCTCCGCGATTTCATTTGGCATCGATCGTTTGCGCTGGCTGTCAATTGTCGGTCTTGTTCTCGGAGTTGCCGGAATCCTGGTAATTATGCTGCCGGATGTCAGCCTCCCAGAACAAGGTATGGTTTGGTGGCTGCTCCTTGCACTCCTCGCACCGATTTCACTAGGCCTCGGAAATGTGCTGACTGCGGTTACGCGCCCGCCCGCCATGCCGCCCGCAGTACTCGCGGCGGGGATGATGCTATCCGGGGCTGCATTATTACTACCGGCAATGGCTTTAAGCGGACAATTCTATCTATTCAACGACTCAGCGTCGGGAACTAATTGGCATTTCCTTTATGCCACCTTGCTAAACGCTGTCTTCTACACACTTTTCCTCGAGCTGATTCGCATCTCAGGCCCGGTATTTTTTTCACAAATCAATTATGTTGCTGTGGCTACCGGTTTTGGTTGGGGTATGGTGGTGTTTGCTGAGCGCTACAGCCTTTATGTATGGGGCGGCACATTACTGATGGCTCTGAGTGTGCTGTTGCTTACCCTCGGCGCGCAGGTCAATAACAGGGAGAAACACTAAGTTTTAGCAATTGTTTCGCTAACGGTGAAAAACCTGTATTTTTTTTCTATGAACAGCGACACTCCTCGCCCCGTCCTGCAAGGCGCCGGACCGATTCATTTCTTCTTGATGATCTCGATTGGCGCGATTTACCCTCTGCTATTCACCCTCAACAATTACGCCGTCGGTTCGGGTACGCCGGCTATCGCCTTCACTTTTTGGCAAACCTTTGGTGCGGCCGTTATTTTACTCTTTATCGGCGCCACGCGGCGCGAATTACCTCGCCTCGAATGGCCGCATCTTAAGGCCTATATCATTATGGGCGCGACGGGGATCGCCGCGCCCGTCGCACTTATCACCTGGCTCTCGACCAAGTTACCGGTCGGCGTGATGTCGATCATTGTCGTGCTATCGCCGCCGATCACATATGCGCTGGCGCTTGCCTTCGGCCTGGAGAAGGTGAAGCCACTCAGCCTAGTAGGAATCGCCTGCGGTCTGGCGGGCATTCTGCTGCTAATTATTCCAGAACTAAATCTGCCAGAATCAGGCATGTTCTGGTGGTTACTCCTTGCTCTCCTCGCGCCCGCCTCCTTCGCACTAACCAACAATCTGGCGGCGCTAATCCGCCCGCCAGACTCGCCGCCGGTAAGTCTCTCTGGCGGGCTAGTGTCCGCTGCCGCCATCATGCTGGTGCCAGCAATGTTTCTATTCGGTCATGAATATGTGTTTCCCGGGCAAAACACCTGGGCGGATATCGCAATCCTTGGTGCCGCAGCCATCACTTGCCTGATGTATATTACCTTCCTCGTTATAGTTAAAGCGGCCGGGCCAGTATTCTTTTCCCAGTTCAACTATGTCATAGTTGTCGCTGGGCTTCTCTGGGGCATTCTGCTCAAGAGTGAAAGCTATGGCCTCAATGTCTGGCTCTCCGCGGCGCTCATGCTGTGCGGCGTCGCTTTCCTCTCTTGGTCAGCAAGAAGGACCTCAAGCGCCCAGTGTTAGTTGATATATTCAACGCCCCTCACACGCCAGTTGAGAGCATCCGTAAAACGATAAGACTAGGTCACCGCCTCGCGGCAATGTTGACTCTAATCACCCCCGTCATAACCGTAAGTCCGAGCAACCATACGTTCGGAATGCTCGCCTGCCTTGATTGCTTCGTATTTCCATGGATTTTCCGTGCTGACACGGCCCGGTAGTGCTTCGACCAGTACATCGTAATCGACGCCAAAGAACTGGACCAGAGAGTAGCGCTCGACCGGCTGAGTGTTGATCACTCGATGCGCAGTGGAAACGAAATAATCGTTTGTCCATTTCTGCATGAGATCACCAAGATTGACTGCGAAAGTGCCCGGGATAGCAGGTAACTCATACCAATCGCCTTCAAGAGTAAGCATTTGTAGGCCTGGCACGTCATTTTGCCAGACTGTGGTGAAGCATTCATAATCAGTGTGCGCACCGAGGCCAATATGAGCAATATCAAAATCTTCACCTTGCGGAGGATAGTAACAAACCCGGGTTCGTGAGAGAGGCTTGTTATATTTCGATGTGAAATAACCTGGCTCTAGATCGAGCGCCAATTCGAACGCACGGTAGATGCTACGGCCTAGCTCAATCTGGCAGTCGTAATATGTTCCAAGCGCCCAGCGGAATTCTGGCGGATTGGTCGGCCAATTGTTGGGGCCGTAAAAACGCAGACCGCGGAGATAATCCGAATCATCCTCCGGCAAATCGTCCGCCATCTCGATCGCTTCGGAGATGTCATTGCCCTTCAGACTGTGATCCGCCTGAATGCCATGGAGCGGCACATAGCCGCGATGATTGGGCCATTCGAGATAATGCGTTTTCATTTTCTCTTCCAGCGGCAACGCGAAAAACCGTTTCATCGCCGAATGTGCACGGTCAATAACTGATTGGGGAAATTGGTGGTTGGTAATATAGAAATAGCCCGGCCCCGTACAAGCGTCCCTCAGTTCACCCGCTAACTCCTTATGCTCAGCCTCGTTAGCACAATAGATGCGGCCGAAATCGATGACCGGTACATCGCTCGGTTCAAGCCGAATTATCTCGCGATTATGCAAACCTCTTCGAAGCTGGAAAGGTGTATCTGGGATAACGGTTTCCATAGACTCGCTCCAAATCAGGGCAAAACCTTCCGGCCACGAAACTCCGCAAACAGGTCGAGAAACATTTTTTCCGTATCAACCATTTCGGTAAATCCTTTGTCGATACGCTTAGCATCTGACATGAGCACATCCCAGGCGGTGTCCATATTGAAATCGAAATAGGGCCAACCGGCGGTCTTCTCATAAGGCAGCTTTACCAAACCATGTTTTTCAACGACACGATCCCACACACGGCCCTTATCGAGCATCACTTTGGCTGAGATGACACGTTGCGGTTGGCCAACCTCCATACCGAAAGCGGCAGCCCAATCAGACCAGACATTAACATAACGGAATCCGTCGCCATTAGTGATGTTGAAAATCTCATTAGCAGCGTTAGGAGAAGTAGCACTCCAAACGGTCATACGTGCTAGAAGACCAGAATCGGTCACCTGGTTGAGCGCTTCGAAACCGCGGATATCACCAGGGTATTTGAGCGGCATACCGAGCTCTTTCGAGATTGCTGCATAAGTACCGAAGCACATAATCAAATTCATTGGGTTGCCAACAGCAAAGCCACACACAGCTTCCGGGCGGAGAACCGCCCAAGTCCAATCCTTGCCCTTTTGAAACTCGATCAGGAAATCCTCTTGGTCGTAGTAGAAATTAGGCGGCATATGGCGTGAATCGGATTCTTTGGCTGGCGTCCTAAACGGCCCCAACTGGCGGCCATAGGCCTTACTACCTTCCTGCAAGACGACACGCTCTAAGCTTTCAGAAACCGATGACATGATAGTGACGGGGTTAGCTACTAGAGCACGATTCTGCTCCGGCGTAGTTGCATCAATGCCGCCATAAAGGGCACAGCAGAATATGTGAGTAACATCGGTCAGGTGGGCAAGCTTACTTTCCGCAGCGACCATATCCAGAAGATCGCATGAGATGAAGTCCGCCTTTGTTGCCATTTCTGGATCTGGCTCGCGGCGGCTAACCGCCACGATCTCCCAATCATCAAGCTCCGCCATATGATTGATGAGATTACGCCCAATAACACCGAGACCGCCGATTACCAACGCCTTTTTACGCGCCATACATCCTCGTTTCCTTGCTAAAAAACTTGACCGCCGCTAACGGCCAAGGCCTAGATCAGCGCGGAATGCTTCCACTTCATCTTTCGATTCGGACGCAGCGTTGTCAGCATTCGGTAGCGCTGCGCAATAAGCATCAATAGCAGCGTCGCCGAGCGGTGCCCATTTAGCCACCCATTCACCGAGGACATCCTTGTTGCCGTCAGATTCAAGCACAAAGCCAACCAGCGATTTGGTCCAACGGCGCGATCGCAAGTTGTCCGTTTGATGCGCGTCCGTCAACTGCTGTAACAGGCCATCACCCTCGCGCCGCGC
>PBDG01000049.1 GCA_002717225.1 Rhodospirillaceae bacterium
CCTATTGGCCTGCTATTCCATTTCGGCATAAGTTAAATCCATGAATATTTCGCCAGAAGGCATAGTTGACAAAATAGTCGGTCGCCTTGAAATTACCGTGCAATCAACCTGTCTGTGAAAGCTCCCGCCCCCAATATTTGTGTTCAATATCAGGAACAACTCTCATCCTTGGTGTGTCGCGTGCTTAGAACATGCAGATCAAGAGCCAAGCGCTATTCTAGTAGCCAACTGCCTCTATTCGTCTCAAATAGGGCAGAAACTCCCTTGCCTCTGGGATGCGCGGAACGGCAATACGGAAATATTCTGACATCCCCTAGAGTATCGCGGGCCTGCCCCCTCAAAACCAAATCGCTGGTCCTACTGTTCCATTAATACGCGGTTCTTGCCTTTGAGTTTCGTTAAACCGGCTCCTTCAGCCGCGGTTACGATGCGGTGCACTCGCCCGTTTTGGACGCTTTGGCGGGTTATCACGGAAGGTACTAACCTGGGCTTGTGCACCGGCACTGATGAGCTTGGCATCACTTGCTGCGATGACAAAATCATAGCCGCGCTCATACGTCCAGTTAAGAGATTTGCCAGGGCGGATGACTGTGCCGAGCAGCTTGTTTGTCTTGCGCATTTTGCGTTCCGCACGCTCGATCATGTTGGTTACGGCAGAATGCTCAAGGTCGAGCATGTGACCAACGCTTGCAGAGACATCGCTTGGCCCCAAGAATAGCATATCAACACCGTCCACGGCGGCTATATCCTCTATATTTTCTATCGCCTCCTCAGTTTCGATTTGACAGATAATGAGGCACTGCTTGGGCCAAGCATCAAGATATTCGCCGAGCCGCGCACCCCAACGTGAACAACGCGCGGCGTGGGGCGCAACGCCACGAATACCCTTCAGTGGGTAGCGGCAAGCATCAACTGCGTTACGGGCTTCCTCAGCGTTTTGCACATAGGGCACAATTACACCCATCACTCCAATATCGAGAGCCCGCTTTATATAGACTGTATCATTCCATGGTACGCGCATCATTGGGGTCGGACCGGCCTCTCCCAAAGCCTGCATAAGTGATATCGCATTGAGAAAATCGCCTGGTCCATGTTCGTGATCCATGACCACTGCATCATAGCCGGCACCGGCTACGATTTCAGCAGCGATTGGGCTGCCTATCGACAACCAGGCACCGATCGTTGGGTCGCCTTTGAGTAGTTTTTTCTTGCAAGTGTTGATCATTGCCATGGAAATAATTCTCCGCATACATAAAAATCATAAAGAGATGTGTAGATTAGCACGCGCTAACTGCAGTCCAAAGCCCGGCGCCCAAAACGCCTCACATTGTTTTGTCGCCCGCACGGGAGTAGCTTTATTGGATTCGATCACACAAGCTTGATACCAAGACGCACATGGCTTATCAGATATTGCGCAGACATCCCGCACCTGCCAAAGACTCGCCCGGCGTCTCGGCATTCGTTATCGAAGACAGTACATCCCACCTAGTGAGCGTTGTAGCACGGCTTTTTGCTCGCGCTCTGCAAACCCGTTTCGCCGAACATGGCGTAAGCGCCGGACAATGGCCGCTGCTGCTCTATCTCTGGGAAAAGGAAGGGCTCAGTCAAAAACAACTAGCCCGGAGGGTTCAGATCGAGGAGCCAACCACTACCCGGACTCTCGACCGAATGGAGCGCGACGGGCTGGTGCACCGGGTGCGCGACGCAACAGACCGTCGACGCATTAATGTCTATCTGACAGAGCGAGGCCGCCAATTGCGTGACGAATTGGTACCCTATGCTCAAGAGGTTAATGCACTTGCTACCCATGGCCTTTCAGAGCAAGACAAGTCAAAAATTAATTCCCTGCTGAACTATATGATCGCCCGCCTGGATTAGGCGAAGAGCACCCGAGAGTCTGACGTGCTCTAGTTGAGCACTGGCAATGTGAATATTTGTCCCGGGAAGATCATATTGGGATCCAGAATGTGCGCTCGATTGGCACCATATATCTCAGAATAATAGATCCCACCGCCATAAGCTCGCCGCGCGATACGCCAAAGGCTATTACCCGGCTGCACCACTACCAGCGCATCGCCCATCAACAACTCCTCTGGCCGCGCCCGGCTGATCGGTATCTCAATGCGCGCTAATACGTTTCCCGAATCATCAACTTTATCGATACGTACTCTGTGCTGACCAGGCGAGATCTCTTGCTCAGGGCTNAGCTCCCAATCGCCCTCTTCGCTGGCCTTCGCGCTNCCAACATATACTTCATCAACATACACATTGATCAATGCNTCGGGCTCCGTCTGCCCGGCCAGAGTTACATCGCCTTCTTCATTGTAATCAACACTGCGAATTGTTACCTCTGCTTTGTCGCCTATTCCTTCGCCACCAACATCGGGGCTTTGGAGAACTTTACTCGGACCACCGCCTTCGCGCTCGACCAGCACTGCAATGACACCCTCCCCTGNATCACCCTTCGAAGAAGCCGTNATTTCNACTTGGGTCTGTTTTTTCTGAGGTTTAGGTACAGATAAGACGACGACTTGATCAGAGGCTATCCGGCTACCATNTGGCATTTCCTGAATCAGCGACAGCTGCCGGTCGCCACTTTTTAAGTTGCTGTTCGGTACGAGGACCCATTCACCCCGACGATCAACCTCGACCGTGCCAAGTGGTATTCCGTCCTCCAGTACGGTTATCTGGGAGCCAGGTTCAGCCCGCCCGGCGATAACCGCCCGGCCGTTCGGTGAAATCCGGACAACGTCGAAGCTGGGTGACGATACCAGAGGNGGTGTCTCAACCACTTGCTTCGCTTTCGTTTTTTCCAATGCTGCAGCAGAAGAGTCCAGAGCCTGTTCAGAGTTCGCGGTCTGTTGAGTAGTTGAAATTTTTGATTCTGACTCGTCCACCGAAACGTCNGCGGGATTGCTTNCNACAGAAGCTGTGTGAATTGGTGCGCCGTCTTCATNTTNATCACTGGAGAGGAAGACGCCAAGCGCAACACCGNCGATGACAATCATCAGAACGATCAACAACAAGGCTTTATTATTGCGTTTCACGGGGCCCCGATATCCGTTGCACGAAGGATCGGACTATACCATCCGGGTCAGGNGCAACAAGAGATCATAGACGACTACTACCATTCGTCATAGGCGGGCTCCGCCGTAGCTTTCTTCACCGACCGAACGGCATTACGGACAGCAGGCAAAGATTTCAAGTAGGCAGCCGTAGCGCGCATATCTGCTTCGTTTAAATGACGCAAACCACCTTCAACGACCTCGCGCATATCGCCCTGGATGTCATCACCGTCTGGTTTCANACCGGTCTTGAAAAAGAACAGAAAATCACCGCTGGACCAATTACCTATTCCGGTTTCCCTGTCCGGNGTGATATTCGGCACGGAACGACCNCCCGGGCCGTAGCGCGTACCAGCTAGCGGTCGGCCCCTTTTAAGTCCACCCACCATGTTGCGCGGCGTGTGACATTCACCGCAATGGCCAAGGACTTCNACAATATAGCGACCACGCGCTTCCAGGGTTTGTGTTGCAGGTACGGNCTTCTCTTCCCCCGGCGAAAAAAACAGCCANCGCCAAGGNTGGATTGTAAAACGCCAGGAGAAAGGAAAGCGAATNTTGTGATCGCGGTTCTCCTTGCGCACTGGTGGAGTGCTAAAAATATATGCCTTGATGTCCAGCATGTCCTGATACCGCATGTGCGTATAGGCAGCGTAGGGAAAGGCCGGATAATAGGTCNTTTTCTCGGGTGATTTACCATGGCGTAGGGCGCGAACGAAATCAGCATCGCTCCAGTCACCTATACCGGTTTCCTTATCCGGTGTGATGTTGCTCGAATAAAAATCGCCATAAGGTGAGTGGATCGCCCGTCCGCCGGCTAGCATCGGACCCTTACTATCCTTCATCGTGTGGCAGGTAATGCAACCAGCGACGTGGACAAGATATTCACCACGNGCCNCGTCCCCTGTTTCGGAATCAGCGTGGGTAGGAAGCGCAGCAAACACCATGGTNACCACTAGCGCTATCGACAGAATCAATTTTGCCATCACCTACATAATGCCTCGGTTCAGGGGTATCGATTCTAGGCAATTAGCTGGCAGCAGGAACTCAGTTTTCTTTGCGGAAAGGTTCGTGACAACCACCGCAAGCTTTGCCCATTTCGCCAGCAGCAGCGCCAACCGCTGTCATATCCCCCAAATCGGCCGCCGTGGCAACCTTGTCAGCAGCGGCTTTAAGTGCCGCTGCCGCCGCCTCAAATTTCGTCCAATNCTGCCAAATCGCCGGCATTGCGCGAGTATTCCCTTCCTCACTGCCCCGAGGGAAAACATCAAGAATCATGACGGCATTGTCCGAAATTGCCCGAGCATTAGCAGCGATATGCATGGTGAAGGATGTTTCGCCCTTCAATACGCTAAAAATATTAGTGATTTGAGAAGCAGTCGCTTTCATTAACGTTTGTCGGTACTTGATAACCTTTGCGGAATCATCGTTTGCAGATACAAGCCCGGGAAACGTCGNGATTCCGATTGCCGCGGCGACGAGAAGCGCCAAAACCGCTAAGGGTAAACGGAACATGTAAGATCCCCCCTATTCCTATCGATGAGCCACGCTAGCCGCAGCCCAGAGTGAGGTAAAGCAGCATTACACCATTTTGCAATAACATTATCGTGAACAGTAGCTGGCGTCTTTTAGCAACGCGTTGTATGACCGGCGCATGAAAAAACTCAAAGCACTCTGCGTCTATTGCGGTTCCGCTAAGGGNAAGGATCCGCGGCATGCAGTCCTTGCTCGCGCTCTAGGAAACGAGATAGCAGCACGCGGCATCTCATTGATCTATGGTGCNGGCGGCATCGGCCTGATGACCGAGGTAGCCGATTCAGCTCTCGCCAGTGGCGGTCATGTGGTNGGCGTTATTCCGAAACACCTAGCACGCGCTGAGGTTCAGCATAGCGGACTCAGCGAGAAAATAACCGTCGATAGCATGCACGAGCGCAAAGAAATCATGTTTCGCCGTGCTGATGCCTTCGCNATACTGCCGGGCGGCTTTGGCACACTNGACGAGTTTTTCGAGGTTCTTACNTGGAAGCAAANAGGCCTGCATGANAAACCGATAGTAATTCTTGATTCAAATGGCTATTGGGGTCCGCTCCGCGCCCTTGTCGACGGCATGGTCGACGAAGGATTCGCATTGCCAACGGCACATGGTCTTTACCAAGTAGCGGAAAATATCTTGGAACTATTCGCGCTGCTAGTGGCCGATACAGAACCTGTTATCACCAAGTAGATTGGGCGATTTTGAACGTCTTTCTGCGAGGACCTTGACCAGACCGGCGCCGATGTTATGGTGCCGCCTCCGCACCCATAGAGCACTCAATNCCGGAGAATAAATCCATGGCTANAATCAAGGTCGCAAACCCAGTTGTTGAGCTTGATGGCGACGAAATGACACGGATCATCTGGGCCTGGATCAAAGATCAACTGATCCTTCCTTATCTCGACATTGAGCTGAAATATTACGACCTTGGCATGGAGTCTCGTGATGAGACAGATGATCAAATCACGATCGACGCAGCGGAAGCCATTAAGGAATACGGAGTTGGTGTCAAATGCGCCACGATCACGCCGGACGAAGCGCGGGTCGAAGAATTCGGCCTCAAAAAGATGTGGCGTTCACCAAACGGCACAATCCGCAACATTCTCGGCGGCACCGTCTTCCGCGAACCCATAGTGTGCGATAATATCCCACGCTTGGTCCCAGGCTGGACTAAGCCCATTGTCATCGGCCGTCATGCCTTTGGCGATCAGTACCGCGCCACCGATTTCGTCGTTCCGAGTAAAGGCAAGCTGACAATCAAATTCGAGCCCGAGGACGGCGGTGAGGTCATCGAACATGAGGTATTCAGTTTCCCTGCTGGGGGCGTGGCAATGACTATGTATAACCTCGATTCGTCGATTCGTGATTTTGCGCGCTCGTGCATGAGCTTTGCGCTGCAACGTAAATGGCCTCTCTACATGTCGACTAAAAATACTATTCTTAAAGCTTATGACGGACGCTTCAAAGATCTCTTTCAGGAGATCTACAATGCCGAGTTCAAGAATGATTTTGAGGCTGCCGGCATTATTTACGAGCACCGTCTGATCGACGATATGGTCGCAGCTGCGCTGAAATGGGATGGTGCCTTTGTCTGGGCGTGTAAAAATTACGATGGAGACGTACAATCCGACACTCTGGCTCAAGGTTTTGGCTCCCTCGGTCTAATGACCTCCGTACTGCAAACGCCGGACGGAAAGACGGTTGAGGCCGAGGCGGCACACGGCACCGTAACGCGCCACTACCGTGCCTATCAGCGCGGCGAAGAGACTTCTACTAATCCGATCGCTTCTATCTTTGCTTGGACCCGCGGACTCAGCCACCGCGCCAAGCTAGATGGCAACGATGCGCTGTCCAGCTTCGCAGAAACCCTAGAGAAGGTCTGCGTTGCCACCGTCGAGGGCGGTGAGATGACCAAAGACCTCGCACTTCTCGTACCGAGCAAGCCTCAGCACTTAAACTCCAAGGATTTCTTAGAGGCCATCGCNCGCAATCTTGAAGCTGAGATGAAGTAGGTAACGGCGCCTTAAATCTCCGCCAAAAANTCCTCGATAGCCTCTAGCGCNGCNTCCGCCNGAGAGCCGTCCGGGCCACCNGCCTGGGCCATATCGGGTCGCCCGCCNCCGCCCGTGCCACCAAGCGCCTGGGCCCCAACGCGAACAAGATCNACGGCACTAACGNGATCGGTCAGATCNTCTGTNACTCCAACCACAAGCGCGGCTTTACCGTCGCCCACTGTGACGATGGCGCAGACGCCCGAACCAAGTTTGCCTTTCAGCCCATCAACCATCGGACGCAGTTCCTTGGGTGGCGTGCCATCGAGACGGCGAGCTAAATATGTGATACCGCCGATATCCCGTGTTTCAGCCGCCTTTTCGGCGAGTCCACCACCGCCCATGGCAAGTTGCTGACGTAAGGCACGCATTTCACGCTNGAGCTGACGCCGTTCCTCCAAGAGTGCCTCAATACGCGGCGCAAGCGCCTCGGAAGTCGATTTCATCACACCAGTCGCGAGGCTAAGAATATTTTCTTGTTCCCGAGTGTGGTTGAGAGCCGCCTCACCAGTAAGTGCTTCGATACGCCGCACGCTGGCGGCGACCGCCCCTTCTGAGACGATGTAAAACAATCCGATNTCGCCTGTCCGCGTTACATGCGTACCNCCGCAGAGCTCAACCGAGTAAGGTGTGTCACCAGTCTTGCCCATTGAGACGACCCGCACTTCATCTCCATATTTCTCTCCGAAGAGAGCAACTGCGCCGCTTTTAACCGCCTCGTCCGGCGTCATGAGGCGTGTTGTCAGATCTAAATTATCTCGGATACGAGCATTGACCTCAGCTTCGATAGCGTCNCGTTCNNCATTACTCAANGGTTTCGGGTGACTAANGTCNAAGCGGAGACGCTCAGGTGCGACGAGCGAGCCTTTTTGGGTCACGTGGTCGCCAAGTTGGCGGCGGAGGGCAGCGTGCAGTAGATGGGTCGCCGAATGATTAGCGCGAAGCGCACTGCGCCGCGCAATATCGACGATAAGATTTAAGCTGTCGCCAACGCGCAAGCTTCCACATTCGAGCCTGCCATTATGAATTAAAAGATCTCCAGCACGTTTTTGCGTATCCGTCACGACAAAACGTACGCCCTTACCGGACAAAAATTCACCGCTATCTCCCAGCTGTCCGCCTGATTCGCCGTAGAACGGCGTCTGGTTAACGATCAAGGATACTTCCTCACNGGCCTCGGCCGTCTGGACTTCCTCCCCGTTCTTAACTAGAGAAAGGATGACGCCCTGTGCGCTCTCCATTTCATAACCGAGAAACTCGCTGGCGCCGATGCGCTCGCGAATTTCGAACCAGATACGATCTGTCGCCGCATCACCGGAGCCTGTCCAGGCCTTGCGCGCCTCAGCGCGCTGATGTTCCATAGCAGCCTCAAAACCAGCAGTATCAACGTTACGCCCTTCGCTGCGCAATGCGTCCTGGGTGAGATCTAGGGGGAAGCCAAAGGTATCATAAAGCTGAAAAGCGACATCACCGGGGAGAGTCTCACCATTACCAAGCTTGGCAGTAGCGTCGCCAAGGAGCTTAAGACCGCGCGTGAGGGTTTGTTTAAAGCGGGTTTCTTCTAATTTCAGGGTCTCGCTAATAAGCTGCTCTGCACGAACTAATTCCGGAAAAGCCTGGCCCATTTCAGCAACCAAAACTGGTACCAGGCGGTACATCAATGGTTCATCGCAGCCCATAAGATGAGCGTAACGCATAGCGCGTCGCATAATACGGCGTAGTACATAGCCACGACCCTCATTGGATGGCGTAACGCCATCAGCAATAAGAAACGAACTGGCTCTCAAATGATCAGAAACTACGCGGTGAGATGNAGTGTACTCNCTTTCAGCTGGTCGGNCGGAAAACTCGACACTAGCGGCTATCAAATTGGTGAACAGGTCAGTTTCGTAATTATCGTGTTTGCCCTGCAGGATGGCGGCAATACGCTCCAACCCCATGCCGGTGTCTATTGAGGGTTTAGGCAGGTTGATGCGCTCTTCAGGAGTTAACTGTTCGAACTGCATGAAGACAAGATTCCAGATTTCGACGAAGCGGTCGCCGTCCTCATCGGCACTACCAGGTGGGCCACCGGGGAAATCNGGNCCGTGATCATAAAAAATCTCCGAGCACGGCCCACANGGCCCAACATCACCCATTGCCCAGAAATTATCAGAAGTGGGGATACGGATAATCTTTTTGTCCGGCAAGCCAGCAACCTTGCTCCAAAGATCAAAAGCTTCATCGTCTTCAGCGTAAACTGTTACTAGCAGGCGCCTAGCATCAAGGCCAAACTCCCTGGTAATCAAGTTCCAGGCGAGCTCTATGGCACGCTCCTTGAAATAGTCACCAAAGGAAAAATTGCCAAGCATCTCAAAAAAGGTGTGATGGCGAGTGGTATAGCCAACATTGTCAAGATCGTTGTGTTTACCACCAGCGCGNACACATTTTTGTGAAGTAGCGGCGCGTTNATAGTCTCGGGTTTCCACCCCNGTAAATAGATTCTTAAANTGAACCATGCCGGCATTGGTGAACATCAGAGTTGGNTCGTTATGCGGCACGAGTGGCCCAGAGGCGACAACCTCATGGTGATTACAACGGAAATAATCTATAAAATGGCTGCGTATGTCGTTGACGCTATGCATTGCGTTTCCGATCGTGTGCGGGGGCGCCCACCGCGCGGGCCCTGCTATTTAATGGGCCACGAAGAACATGTCCAGAGTACCAGCCAAATATGGGTTAACGTCCTCATGGCTCTACCACAGCCCGCCAGATGATTTTCCCCCTAACGACCAACCTGGGCCCAAACTTAATCTCCAATAGCTTCCGAGGTTTCAATTTCCTCTACCACCTGGATCGGGGCAGCACCGACAAGTCCAGCAGCCTCACGTACCGCCACTTCGATAGCGTCGGCCATTTCNNGATTGTCNGCTAGAAACTGCTTAGCATTTTCACGGCCCTGGCCGATGCGTTGGCTGTCANAAGAGTACCAGGAGCCTGATTTTTCCACCAGGCCANCCTTCAGACCGTGATCGATCAACTCGCCCATACGCGAGATGCCCTGCCCGTACATGATGTCAAACTCAACAACCTTGAAAGGTGGCGCCATCTTGTTCTTAACCACCTTAACTCGGGTTTGGTTCCCAACCACCTCNTCGCGATCCTTAATCGCACCAATGCGCCGAATATCAAGGCGGACCGAAGCATAGAATTTTAGNGCGTTACCGCCNGACGTGGTCTCCGGGCTACCGAACATAACGCCNATCTTCATGCGGATCTGATTGATNAATATGACCATGCAGCGTGAGCGNGAGATTGATGCAGTGAGCTTGCGNAGAGCTTGGCTCATGAGTCGGGCCTGCAGGCCAACATGGGTGTCGCCCATCTCTCCCTCAAGCTCTGCNCGCGGTACCAGGGCAGCAACACTATCTACCACTACCACGTCGATCGCGCCGGAACGTACCAGAGTATCGGTAATTTCAAGCGCCTGCTCGCCAGCATCGGGCTGGGATATCAGCAATTCGTCAACATCGACGCCNAGCTTTGCAGCATAGGAGGGGTCGAGTGCGTGCTCAGCATCAACGAAAGCGCAAACACCGCCCAGCTTCTGTGCCGATGCCACGGCATGAAGGGCGAGGGTTGTCTTACCGGAACTCTCAGGGCCATAGACCTCTACGATACGCCCGCGCGGTAGACCGCCGATGCCAAGCGCAACATCGAGACCGAGCGAGCCAGTTGGGATCGCCTCTGCCTGCACGGCTGTGTCACTCTGGCCAAGCTTCATAACCGAGCCTTTGCCAAAATTACGTTCGATTTGCGCCAGCGCAGCGTCGAGCGCCTTTTGCTTGTCCATATCGTTTCCCTCGACAAGTCGCAGAGCGGTGTCCGACATCAGGACCTCCCTTATTTCATAGGTGCAATAGTGATGCAACGAACTCAATGTACATGATTTGTTCTTGTTTTCAACCCTAACAATGCCTAATTTTCTAACTATTTGAAATATTTATATTATTTATCACTCGTACCGCGCATGTTCTTGTTTATACCACCCCTAAGATCAAAGTTTAATAGGGCAAAACAAAATCAAATTCGTACTCCCATCGCGATAGCACGAATGGACGGCCAGCGAGTCGAATTGTTTTCATATTGTTCTTTAGGGCTTTCAACTAGATTGGTTGACGCGCTTGTATGATGGCGCCTTGCTGTGCTTGATATTTCCCGAGCAGGCTAGTCGCTGATGACGCACGACAAATAAGTGGAGGCCCCATGATCGAGACCCGAAAACTCTTTACCATGTCCGTGGAAGTCGAAACACCGTTGCAAATGATTGGCGCAACGCCAGTCGGCGAGCGGCGCATTGCCAAAATCACCGGCGGCACGTTCGAGGGCTCTGAGCTCAAGGGCAGAATTCTGCCAGGTGGCGGCGACTGGCTATTGTTGCGAGCCGATGGCGTACTCAAGCTCGATGTGCGCGCGACTCTGGAGACCGACGATGGCACGCTGATCTACATGACCTATCGCGGATACCGCCATGGACCAGCAGCGGTAATGGAGCGGCTCGATAAAGGAATCAAAGTTGATCCGTCAGAATACTATTTCCGCGTCACGTCATTTTTTGAAACCGTCGGAGAAAAATATTCGCGGCTCAATCGTACCATCGCGGTCGGCAAGGGCCATCGGCTAAAGTCCGGCCCAGTGTACGAAATTTATCAGATCTTATGAAAGCTGGCGCACTGGTTTATCTCGGTCTAGTCGAATCAATTGACCGAATTGCTGCTCCGCGCTTCAACTTGAGTACGTAATTCCTCAAGCAAACCTTCCATGCCCTTGCGATTAATCACCGAGGCAAATTCAACACGGTGTGTGTGTAACATGCTAATACCCTCGACATTGACATCGACCACTTTGTAGGCGCCATCAATTTTTCGCACCCGATAATCAACCCCGATCGGCGTCCCGCCAGAAGGCCGGAGAATTTGCGTTCGCACAATGGTGTCGCCTTCAATTTCTGATTCCAACGCTTGGGTGATTTTGAACACCTCACCGTCATAAGCATCGAATCGACTGGCATAGACGCGCACGATAAAGTCTACAAATATATCGTTATAAGCGTCGCGCTGTTTCTGAGTAGCTTTTCCCCAATGGCGGCCCAAAACGAAGCGACTGATTGTCTTGATGTGAAAACCCTCGACGAGAATATTGCGAAATGCAAATTCACGTTCGGCATATGTCGTTTTATCCTTATCGCGCAACACATTCACAGCACGCTCGCCCAGATCCTGGATAAATTCTCCAGCGCCGCCTGCAGCCTGTACGGAACCGCCGGGTGCCGAGATCAAGAGCAGCAAAACCGCTGCAAGGGCGACTACACCGCGCTGGCTAGTAAAGCCGATACGCCGTGCGATGCAGATAACGATCATTGCTCTTCCATTTTCCCCTTCGCCGAGGCCTGATCGAACTCATCCTCCGAAAACTCCTCATGCGTAAAGCTGGGAATCGGCAGAAGCGACGGAAGTTCGCCGTCACGAATTTCGTTGGCACGGTGCTGGCGGTAAAGCTCACGCATTGCAGCATAGAAATCAATCGATGTCTCCTGGAGTGTCTCAAGGTCTTCCAAGTGAGCGGAGCGCCGGTCGATGCCTCGGGCAATCATGCGTTGATAATTTTCGTGATCTCTTAGCGCTCGAGAAATCGGATCCAATAACCAATCCACTCCCATGCCAAACGCGTCGCGCGGATTAGACGGGCCAAATAATGGTAGCACCAGATAAGGCCCTTCTCCCATACCCCAGACACCCAGGGTCTGGCCAAAATCTTCGTCCACATAGCTCAAGCCGACACCCTCGGCTACGTCGAAGAGCCCGGCCAGCCCGATGGTTGAATTGAAGGCAAACCGCAACATGGAAGTGACAGCGCGTTGCATATTCAACTGCAAGAGAGCATTGGCAAAAATGACGGGTTCGCCCAAATTGTTGAGGGCATCATTTACGCGGTTACGGCCCCACTCCGGTACAATCCCCACATACATTTCTGCTGCTGGTTTCAAAATCAATCCATCTATGGTTTGATTCACAGCAAAGGTGACGCGGTTAACATCTTCCAGTGGATCGTTCACCGAATAAGTTTCTTCCTCGTATTCATCGGGCGATGGCGAACCAGAGCAACCTGCAACGATCCCGATCACCGCCAAAAGGGATATCAACTGTCCCCAACGCTTTATTAATCCTGTTGCCGCCAAAAAGATCACACGCCCACCCTCAAATTTGTGCCCTCGCTCATTACTGTTAGCCGACATTTATGATCGGCACGCGTTCCTTAACCACTAACGATGATAATATTTTTCTCGAATGATTGATTTGCACTAAGTCCGTGATTTTAGCAACAGTGGAGCGCCTCAAACTCAGAGAAAAAGCAGTGCCTAGATTTCTCAATTAGCGACCCGGGAGATACTTCTACCCATTCTCTAAACCCGTCAACCAATTAGCATATTTCAATTTAAGACGCCAGTGCCACACAACGCAATAACCTTCACCAACGGGCGGGTTAAGTCTAACTGTTACATATATGTGACAGGTTTAGTTGAGACTGCCCTGTACATCTCGAAAAGCGATGTTAAGCGTGAAAACCTTTTACCAAAACTCTCTCAATCTATTGAAATATATGAATTAATTAACCCCTGGCCCATGCCGAAATTTTTTCCACTCATCAACCAGATATTAAAATTCCGAATCGAAATTACCCTAAATCATAATCGCTCGCCGCCCACTCCTCAAATTCGAGCCAGACTAACATTTCGTCGCCGACCTGGCTGCCGTAAACAGGCTCTGAATCACAATCAGATGAATTTGGCTGCAAGACAGGAAATCCAATTTATCACTTATGGCTCTAAATTCGTCTATCCTCACCAATTCCGCCTCAGTAACCAGCAACTTGAATGGCTTCCAAAGTCCCCAACTTATACATTCGATTCGCCGAAGATTATGGCAAGGCCGAAAGGTCGCTCAAGCCACCTATTCCCTATGGATTTCCAATTTTCCATACTCTCTTAAAAGAATCCGTCGGGGCACCATTTCGATCTGGCAAAACACAGGTTTTCCTGCGCACGCTGATGAGGCCGAGGCGAACTTAATCTGTTGAAAAATTGTGATATGACGCCGTTAGCGATGGCCGCAATAGAACAAATTCAGAAGCTGCTAGCGTTGGCCTCCCAGACCCGTTCAAGGGTTTGCTGACAAATAGGCCTACACAGAGCTAAAGGCCATTTACAATAGGCCTAAACCTTAATTTTCACACCACGTAACATGACACAAATTCGACGGTTAGGATTACAGAAAAAGTCATACCAAGGCATATTTTGGTCCAACAGCCCTGCATACAAACCAGATATCTGACAGCACCGAATTTTACTCTTCTTCACTTTGCGCCGCCGCCAAGACGTCTTCAGCGAGACGGCCGGTCAATTCCTGCAAATGATCGAACTCGAATTCGAAACTGCCAACACCGAGACTTAAGGATCTCAGTTCAATGATGAGATCATGCATCTCGGCTTGCGGCATTTGGAACGTGGTCTCGTCCCAACCAGCCCATCCCTCCTTGCCAGAGAAACCCAATACTTGTCCCCGACGCCCAGTGATAAGCCGCTGAACATTCGGTGTAAAATCGCTCGGCGCTGAAATGACCACCTCATATATTGGTTCCAGCAGGACCGGACTGCATTTTGGCATACCCTCGGTCATGGCCATGCGGCCAGCTGTCTTGAACGCTTGCTCAGAACTATCAACCGCATGGTGCTTACCGTCAGTCAGAGTGACTGAAACATCGACTACTGGAAATCCAAGCGGTCCCTTGACCAAATATTCCTGCACGCCGGTTTGTACCGCGGGTATGTACTGTTTGGGCACAGCGCCGCCAACCACAGTGTTCTCGAATTCAAATCCACCCCCACGTGGCAAAGGTTTGATTTCAATATGCACATCGCCGAATTGACCGTGTCCACCCGATTGCTTCTTGAAACGGGAGTGTTGCGAGACCGGTTTGCGGATCGCTTCCTTATAAGCCACTTTTGGAATTTCAGTAGCCAGCGCCACACCATATTTGTCCTTAAGACGATCAAGCGCGACGCGGAGATGCATTTCGCCCTGCCCCCAGAGGACGGAATCATTGGTGTCAGGCACAAGCTTGAACAATACGGAGGGATCTTCCTCCCGCAATTTAGCAATCGCCGCGGAAAGCTTGACCTCGTCCTCCCGCTTGCTGGCGTGGACAGCAAATGAATAGACTGGCGGCAGTTCCGGCGCGATGGATAAGCGCTCGGATTCGGGCGAGTCTTGCGGAACGATAGTAGCACCCGTCACAGTTTTGTTAAGGCGCCCAAGCCCAACGATATCGCCTGGCCCCGCCTTAGAGATTTTATTCTGCTGCTGGCCGACAAGGGAGAACATACCCGCAATGCGATCACCACCATTGAGCACAGTGCCATCCGCAAATTCGCCACGCCAAACACGAGCCAGAGAAATCTTACCGCCATGGGGTGAAATATAGGTTTTAACAATTTGCCCTAGCGGCGCCGACGAAGACATATCGACGCCCCTCAGTCGCGCCAATGATTCATTACCAGGTCCAATTGCGAGGATGGCTTGCAAAAGCCGGCGAACACCCCAATCTTTTTCCGCTGCGCCCATGAACACCGGCACTACATTCGCCTCTGACAAGGTGTCGCGAAGAAAACTCGATACTTCGTCTTGGCTCGGAATTTTGTCTTCAAGTAAATTTTCCAATAATGAATCGTCGAAATCTGCAAGGCTTTCGAGTAATTGGGTGCGCGCCTCCTCCTGACGCGAAGACACGCTATCCGGCGTGCCATCCAGCTGCTCAGAAGCCTGGTTATCAGAATAGTCATAAGCGTTGCCGGTAATTAGGTCGACATAGCCTGTGACATTTTCGCCATCACGAATTGCCACTTGGCAGGGCACGAGTGGCGTTTCAGAGATATTACTTAGCGCTTCTATAAGCTGCGCCACTCGGATTGAAGACTCATCAATCTTATTGGCAAACACTGCATGTGGAATTTTGTTCTGGTCAAGAAACTTGAATAATCGACCCATCGTCCAAATACGATCGATATCGGGCTCGCAGACAACGACGGCAAAATCAGCACCCATCAACGCATTATTTGTCTCCTGAGCAAATTCCACCGAGCCAGGACAATCCAGCACAGTGATTTTCGTGCCGTTATACTCGAATGTCGCTGTATTGACTTCAACACCGGATTGGCGTGCCCGCGCCTCTGCAGAAGCATCTCCCACACTATTACCGTCGCGCACGCTGCCGCGTCGACCGACCTCACCGGAAATGAACAACAAGCTTTCAAGAAGCGACGTCTTTCCGCTCGTATAGGGGCCCACAAGGGCAACGCTGCGCGGCCCGTCAGCTGGTTCGCTCATGATATCTCCCTTATAGAGCGCCCATCTGATGCGAGCGCATTATCTCCAAATTATACATCTCCGTAATGAACGGCCACCATAGGCTTTTCGCCGCTCCCACACTATTGCATCAGAGAATTCCCAATCCCGCAATTACAGCCTTGTGTCAAACCAGTATGGTTTCGACACTGGCATGAGATGAAGCCTCGGACTATCTTGCAGAGGTTTCTTGAAAAGGAGTTCCAGATGAGCATTTGGGGCAAGATTATCGGAGGTACAGCGGGCTTCGCGCTAGGAGGCCCAATCGGCGCCCTAGTCGGAGTCGCTGCTGGCCATTTTGTCGACCGTGCAACGGCACGCGCAAGCCTTCGCTCAGGTGGCGCAACGGCGGCAATCGAGACCAAGCGTCAAGCTTTTGCCGTAGCTTTGATCGTGCTCTGTGCAAAAATGGCCAAGGCCGATGGCAAGGTGACTCGCGATGAAATCAATGCCTTTAAGCGCATCTTTCGCGTTCCCGAACACGAGATGGAGCAAGTAGGTAAAATTTTCAACGAGGCGCGTGCGGAATCGACTGGCTTTGAACCCTACGCGGAACAGATCATGGAAATCTTTCCGCAAAATCAGCAGGTGCGGGAGGAATTACTTGCCGCGCTCTTTCATATTGCCCAAGCGGACGGGGTGATTCACGAGGCCGAAACGATTTATCTGAAGAGCGTCGCCCGGATCTTCGAGTTTGATGATCACGATTTTGCGCGCATTTTTTCATCACATATCGGCTCAGATGATGCTGATCCTTACGAGATTCTAGGCATCAGAAGCGATGTGAGTGATGACGAGATAAAGCGCGTCTATCGTGACCTGATGCGCGAAAACCATCCGGATCGCCTAATGGCTGAAGGCCTTCCGCAAGAGATGATTGATGTCGCCAACGAAAAGGTAGCGCATATCAACAATGCTTATGACCGGCTTGTTAAGCTCCGTGGAATGAAATGACGCCTTTCTTGCCCGGTTTGCCGGGCGCGACTCTCTGGCATCTCCGACTGGTAAAGCATAAACGGCGGAACATATGACGCCACTCCATATCACCATTGCTGTAGTCATGGCGATGCTGTGGGGCTTTGGCTTCGTTACCAGCAAATACGGCGCCACCAACATGGAGCCAATATTTTTCCTGGCACTCCGGTTTATCGCCGTTTCCTTAATGCTAATTTGGTTCGTGCGGATACCGCACGGCCAGTGGAAGGCGATTATACTCTTTGCCACCACCATGGGTGCGGGTCACTTTGGGCTATTCTATATCGCCCTCGATATGGGAGTTGAGGCCTCAACCGCAGCGATCATCTGGCAGACCCAGGTGCCACTGACAGTACTGCTCGCCGCCATCTGGCTCGGCGATCGGCCAGGTTGGCTTGGCACGATTGGCATTGTTATAGCCTTCTGCGGCGTCCTGGTACTAGTAGGCGAACCGCGCCACTTCGATAATTTACTAGCCATCGGTCTGATGGTTGGATCCTCTATCATGTGGGCGGTGGCTAATATCCAGGCTAAAAAACTTGTCAATATAGAACCGCTTGCGCTTAACGCCTGGATGTCGTTCTTCTCGGCGGTGATCTTACTAATCTGTTCGATCGCCCTCGAAAGAGAACAAATTGCGAGCTTCTGGGTCGCTGATTGGCGCCTGCATGGCTCGCTGTTTTTTCAGGTTATGGGATCAACAGTACTAGCCTATTGGATTTGGTACTATCTGCTGGCACATCATCCAGTGTCGCGAGTTAGCGGTTTCACCCTTATGGTACCATTTTTCGGCGTGCTGTTTGGAATTTTCACCTTGGGGGAGCCGATGACTTGGCCAACGGCGCTGGGAGGAATCATCACCCTGGCCGGCGTGATATTGATCGTCTTTTCCCGCCGAGCCCTGGACGGCGCTACGCAAAAACCGGCCCGCGCGCCAGCACAAAAGCTGAAGTAAACTATGGTTATGTCATTGAATATTAAAGAGTGGCCGACACCCAATCAGGACGAACGCCCAGACGACCCTCAGAAAATCGATATTCTGGTTCTGCACTATACTGGCATGGTCAGTGCCAAAGCTGCGCTTGAGCGCATGCGCGACCCGGTATTCAAAGTGAGCGCCCATTGGTGCATCGACGAAGACGGTACAATTTACCGCTTGGTACCCGAGGAGATGCGCGCCTGGCATGCGGGCCTGAGTTATTGGCGCCAGCGCCATCTGGTGAACGACACCTCGATCGGGATCGAATTGGTCAATCCAGGTCATGAGTTCGGCTATCGCCCCTTTCCGCCGCCACAGATGGACGCACTGATTTATCTCGCCAGCAATATCCTGGCACGCTACGGAATCCGGGCGGCCAATGTGGTCGGTCATTCAGATATCGCCCCACTGCGCAAGCAGGATCCGGGCGAGCTGTTCGACTGGGCCCGTCTTGCACGAAACGGTATTGGCATTTGGCCGCGGGCTACCATGGAACCGAAGTTTGAGCCGGTGGCGCTTGACCTCGGCGCATCAGGCAGTGAAGTGCTGCAACTACAGAAAAACCTGTTTGAATTTGGGTATGGCCTTTCATGCGACGGCTATTTTGGCACGGAGAGTCATGCCATCGTGCGCGCCTTCCAGCGCCATTTTCGTCAAGCCCGGGTCGATGGCATTGCTGATGGTGCAACCCGTGCGATCCTTGACAATCTTTTAGACCAAGAGCGCGACGAGGCTTGACGCCGCACTACGCCAAGATTATTTCATAAGAGTCAGGCGGCCGGATGACCGCTGCCCCAACCGTTTGCGGATGGAGTGGAGGAAAGTCCGGGCTCCACGAGAATGCGGAGCCGGGTAACACCCGGCGGGGCAACCCCAGGGAAAGTGCCACAGAAAGCAAACCGCCAGCCGCAGCTTGTGTCCACACAGTCGCGGTGGGTAAGGGTGAAAGGGTGCGGTAAGAGCGCACCGCTCCGCCGGTAACGGCGGTGGCAGGGTAAACCCCTCCGGGAGCAAGACCAAATAGGGGCAGTACGCCGTGCCGTTCGCGACGCGGCAAGCGAATTCTCGCGTTACCGCCCGGGTCGGTCGCTAGAGACGCCAGGTAACGGGCGTCCCAGAGGAATGGTCATCGCCCGCATACATTTTCTATGTGCGGGATACAGAACCCGGCTTACAGGCCGCCTGGCACAAATTCTCGACGATATTGCGGCAGTACCCGCCGCTAGTTTGCCGCCGCAAGTGTAGGTAGCAACACACCGTATATTGTGCATATAAGAAATTTTTCTCTACATGTTGTAGCCAAAAATGGTTTAGCCGTAATTAAGCTTTTCGTCATCAATAGAACATATCAAGAACAGTATTCGTGCACTTGTTATTTACATTAAATCTAGCAGAGAAAGATTTCGGTTCGACTAAGCTGTCAATTCGTTAATAACTTCCCTCTTCTGCCCATTAATTCTTTCCACAAAGACTTGTTTTTATTTGAATTCGTTTGACGTCCAAGATTTACCACGATATACCATGATGTCCCAAATGCTTGATTGGGCGTCGTAGCTGCGCCGTCCACAGGTTCCAAACGGAAAGTATGGGACAGGTAATATTGGGGGATACGGACTTGGCTTTATTTACTGGCCATACCGTCAACAAAGTGGACCGTAAGGGACGGGTCTCCGTTCCCGCGAATTTCCGCAATGAATTGGCCAAACTCAGCTTTCCAGGCATAGTCGTGTACCCATCACCGGAGGGCCTGCCAGCCCTCGATGGCGCGGGAATCGATTGGCTTGAAAATCTCAGTGCCAATTTTGGAAGCTCCAACCCCTTTGCACCGAAACTGACCAAATCGCGAATGGCTCTTTTCGGCCAGGTGGAACGACTGAGTTTTGACCCCGAAGGGCGAGTCATTCTCACACGGGAACTGATGGATCACGCACATATCAGAGATTCGGCCACCTTTATTGGCATGGGGGCGACGTTCAGGGTCTGTAATCCAGAGACCGGCGAAGTAATGCTCAACGACGCCATTGCGGGCGCCTCGGCTGAATTTGATGACGCCACGCGTAACCGCGCGCAGGAGGTTGGCTGATAATGGGAGGTGGCGGTCATACCCCGGTTATGCTGGTTGAAACACTCGAAACCTTGTCACCGCGCGATGGGGCGACCTATGTAGATTCCACGCTCGGCAGTGGCGGTTATAGCCAGGGACTTCTCGAAGCCGCTGAATGCCGCGTATGCGCCATAGACCGGGATCCAGTTGCGATTGAAAGGGGTGCTGAACTGTTAGCACGCTATCCCGGTCGCCTCACCCTAATCCAAGGTCGCTTTAGCGAAATGGAGCAATTGCTGGCGCCTCATGGCATACGCGAGGTTGATGGCATCGCTTTCGATCTTGGCATTTGTTCAATGCAGCTTGACGATGTATCGCGCGGCTTTTCCTTCCGCTTTGACGCCGCCCTCGACATGCGCATGGGTTCAGGCGGACTCAGCGCGGAAAATGTCATCAACTCCGCCTCCCAAGAAAAGCTGGCTGATCTCATCTACGACTATGGCGAAGAGCGACGGGCGCGGGCAATCGCGCGAGCCATCGTCGCAGCGCGCGAAGAAGCGCCAATCACGCGCACCGGCCAACTCGCTGATATCGTGCGCGGCGTTGTTCGTCGTGGCGGCGGCATTGATCCGGCCACACGAACCTTCCAGGCGCTCCGCATCTATGTCAATGACGAGCTTAGCGAACTCGACCGCGGGTTAGCCGCCAGCGAGCGCCTACTCAAGCCCGGCGGCCGACTCGCCGTGGTCTCCTTCCATTCGCTTGAAGATCGACGGGTGAAGACATTCCTCAACATCCGCGCTGGCGCACTGCCACGGCCAAGCCGCCATATGCCGGAGACCGTTGCCATAAAATCGCCGCAACCGAGCTTTAAGCAGTTCGGCAGGCGAGTAAGGAAGCCCGGCACAGCAGAGCGAAAAAATAATCTGCGTGCGCGCTCGGCGCGATTGCGCGGCGCAGAACGTACGAATGCGCCGGTATGGAAAGGGGTGGGGGCATCATGACAGTGCGTCCTGCTCTCATTCTCTGGATCGGCCTGCCGGCAATCGTAACGATTGCCCTCCTGATGGTTAGCTACGAGGTTCAAACTCTTGAGAATGAATTAGAACGGCTGGAGCGTCATACCATCACACAGCAAGAGAAAATACATGTGCTAAATGCAGAGTGGAGTCATCTCAACCGTCCTGAACGGCTTGCGCGTCTGGCGTCTAAGTATCTAGACCTGGCACCGATGACGCCCAGGCAATTACGCACCTATACCTACGAACCCGTCCCTCTGGGATATGAGAAATGAACGAAATTCCAGTGCGCTCCTGGCGCGACGCGGCTGACGATATGATTCACGAGAGCGGTGAGGAAAAACTCACTGCCCGCAATGCGCGGCGCCCACTCGAACTGGCACGCACTCGCTTGATCGTGGCCGGCACCATCTTCGCACTTTGTTTCGTCGTGTTAGGTAGTCGGCTAGTACAGCTGTCAGTTTTCGGAGATGAAACGCACGTAACACAAAATGCACATGAGGAACGTGCACTTCTCACGCTGAAACGTGCAGACATTACCGACCGCAACGGCATTCTACTCGCCACTAATCTTCCGTCACAATCGCTCTATGTTGACCCCTCCCGAGTTCTCGACGCCGGGGAAGCGGCAAGGAAAATCGCCGCGGTGCTACCCGAGACCAATCACGACGAAATTTTTCGGAAATCACGGGCAAAAGGGCATTTCCATTGGATCCAACGCCATCTCACGCCGAAGCAAATTTATGCTGTCAACCGCCTTGGACTTCCCGGCTTCGACTTTCAACGAGAGGAACAGCGAGTCTATCCTCACGGCGGAATGTTTGTTCACACGCTTGGGTTCGCCGGCGTCGACAACAATGGCCTTGCCGGATTGGAGGCTGCGCGCAACGACCAACTGAAGACGCTCGCCAAGAATCATGCCGGTCCGCTAGTCACTTCGCTCGACAGTCGCGTGCAGCATATCGTCAAAGCCGAACTCACCGCTGCAATGGAAGAGTTCGACGCCAAGGGCGCCGCTGGTATCGTTATCGATGTCCATACCGGAGAAGTACTAGCGCTCTCCAGTCTACCCGACTTCAATCCCCATGAATTCAAATCGAGCAATTCTGGTGCTCGATTTAATCGCGCCACACTTGGCGTCTACGAACTAGGCTCAACGTTCAAGGCCTTCACCACCGCCATGGCTTTGGAATATGGCGTGGTTGATCTCAGGGACCGTTACGACGCCACAAAGCCGCTCAAAGTCGCGCGCTTTACTATCCGCGACAATCATCCGCAGAATCGCTGGCTCGATATTCCAGAAATCTTTGTCCACTCATCAAATATCGGTGCGGCACAGATGGCACGTGATGTTGGCGCCGAGCGTCAGAGAGCATTTCTCGAACGCCTTGGTCTGCTTGCGCCGCTAACCTTTGAGCTCAGCGAAAATGGTCGACCGCTTGCGCCACGCCAATGGCGCGAAATCAACACAATGACTATCGGGTTTGGTCACGGCATCGCGGTTACACCACTTCACCTCATTACTGGCTTTGCCACCATGGTCAATGGCGGCATCCACCGCCCGCCGACACTTCTGAAACGTATTGGCGAAGTACCAGGCACCCGCGTGATGGCGGAGGAAACCTCACATGCCATGCGCGCCCTGATGCGTATGGTGGTGCGAGACGGCACCGGCAAAAAAGCCGAAGTCGAGGGCTATCTCGTCGGCGGCAAGACCGGAACAGCAGAGAAGGCTATAGCTGGTGGCTACAAAAAGAATGCACTGATCACCACGTTCGTCGGTGCCTTCCCAATGGATTCGCCTCGCTATGCTGTGCTTGCGATGCTCGATGAACCGCGTGGAACAAAAGCGACCCACGATCATGCCGGTGCAGGCTGGAATGCGACACCGGTGGTCGGCCGGATTATCTCAAAAATCGCACCGACCCTAGGCGTTATGGCCATCCTGCCATCGAACGAAAATGAAGAATCCACCGAACACTTGTTGGTACGGGCCGATGGAAGGGGCCGCCATATTGCATCTTTTTAAACTTGCAGAGGACTGCCGTCAGTCGCATGAAGGGAAGGAAGTGGATATAACGGGTTTGACTGCGGATTCACGCCAAGTTGGGCAGGGTAATTTGTTCGCTGCGCTCGACGGTAGCCTCGTGCGCGGTGCTGATTTTATACCTGAAGCGCTTAAGAACGGAGCTGCCGCCATCCTGGCACCACCGGGGGTTGAACTGGGTACGGAAGCGCCACCCGATACGATCCTGATTACAGACGATAACCCGCGTCGCCGTTTTGCTGAAATGGCGGCGCGCTTTTTTTCACGGCAACCGAAAACCATCGCCGCCGTTACCGGCACAAATGGAAAAACATCAACCGCGGTCTTCCTACGTGAATTATGGCGCAGCAAGGGCAACAAGGCAGCGAGCCTTGGCAGTCTCGGCGTGGGAGGTGACGGCCCGATATCCGCCGCTTCCTTAACAACACCCGACCCGGTAACTCTCCATCGCACCCTCTTGACGCTCGCTGAAGCCGAGGTCGAGCATTGCGTGATTGAAGCTTCGAGCCACGGCCTTGATCAATGCCGTCTTGACGGGGTACGGGTAAGCGCGTCGGCGTTCCTTAACCTCACCCGCGACCATCTCGATTATCATGGCGATGATGAGTCGTATTTCGCCGCCAAAGAGCGCTTGTTCAGCGCTGTCATGAAGCCCGGCGGCACAGCGGTACTGAACGCCAAAGCGCCAACGTTTACGCGCCTCAAAGATGTTTGCAAGGCCCGTAGACACAATATTCTCACCTTCGCCGGGGCGAAAAGCGACATCCGCCTGCAATCACGGCAAGATGAGGGTTTCGGCCAACGCATCACGCTCGACCTGCTCGGCAAGAGTTACGATCTTTTCATCCCACTACCGGGCGCCTTCCAGATCGAGAACATGATGGCCGCCGCCGGTTTAGCAATCGCCACCGGCATAACGGAGGACACAGTTGCCAGTGGCTTACCGCGCCTTTCCGGCGTGCGCGGCCGACTAGAGCTCGCGGCTCGTCTTCCAGGTGGCACTCCAATCTATGTCGATTACGCTCACACACCGGATGCTCTCGCTGCCGCCCTCGCTGGGCTAAGGCCCTATGTGACGGGGAGACTCATCGTATTGTTTGGCTGCGGCGGCAACCGCGATGCAGGCAAGCGACCGCGAATGGGCGAGATCGCAGCCGATCTCTCCGATCTTGTTTTTGTCACCGATGATAACCCGCGAGACGAAGATCCGGCATCGATCCGCCGTGAAATCATCGTTGCTTGCCCCGAAGCAATCGAAATCGCCTGTCGCAGCGAAGCAATTGCTAAGGCGATTGATGAGTTGCACGACAATGACGTACTGCTAATTGCCGGCAAAGGCCATGAGCAAGAACAGATTCTTGCCGGCCAAACCATTCCCATTGATGACGGCGAAATCGCACGCCGCGCCATCACGGCCCGCTCTCGGTGTCAACCATGAGTAAGACTGCAGCTTTGTGGAGCGCAACTCAGGCAACACAAGCCACCGGTGGTGAGGCACGCGGCGAATGGTGCGCAGACGGCATCTCGATCGACAGCCGCACGCTTAGTCCGGGCGATCTCTTCGTCGCCCTCAAAGGCTCCAATCATGATGGACACGATCACGTCGGAGCGGCTATCTCCGCTCAGGCCGCCGCAGCGATAGTGGAGCGAGTGCCAGATAATTTGACCGCACCGCTTCTAATTGTACCGGATACCCTCCAAGGTCTAGTTGCTCTCGCACGAGCGGCGCGGGCACGCAGCCAAGCACGCATCATCGCGGTAACCGGTAGCGTCGGAAAAACTGGCACTAAAGACATGATCGCCCGGGCGCTTGCCACCTCCGGCAAGGTCACTTTCAGCGCCGGCAATCTCAACAATCATATCGGCGCGCCGCTTAGCCTCGCCCGCTTGACAGAAGACTCCTCCTTCGGCGTGTTCGAGCTCGGAATGAATCACGCCGGGGAAATCGCGCCCCTTTCGCGCCTGTTGCGCCCGCATGTGGTTCTGGTAACCAATGTCGAAGCAGTGCATATGGAATTCTTCCCCGATGTCTCCAACATCGCGGAGGCTAAAGCAGAAATTTTCAACGGTGTCGAGTCTGGGGCCATCGCCGTGCTCAACCACGACAATGCCCATTTCGAACTTCTCTGTGAACGTGCGCGTAAAGCCGGTATCTCCCGAATAATCACTTTCGGCCATGGCGAAGATTGCGACGCCCGTCTCCTAGCTCACAGCCCCAGCGAGGAGGGTAGCGAGATTGAGGCAGATATCGACGGCACGCGCCTTTCCTATCGCATCGGCCTCAGTGGCGCGCATTGGGCGCTCAACAGCGTCGCCGCGCTTGCGGTCGTCCACGCGGTCGGTGCACCAATCATCGCTGCCTCCAAGGCGCTAGCAGCGCAGACAGCGCTGCCTGGGAGAGGTGCCCGATTTCAACTTGGCCTATCTAATGGCAGCTATGCAGTGATTGACGAATCCTACAATGCCAGCCCGGTCGCCGTTGCCGCAGCAATCAGTAATCTGCGCAACACCGAGCCTGGCCCGGGCGGGCGACGCATCGCGGTGCTTGGCGATATGCTCGAACTCGGCAAGAGCAGCCCCATCGCCCATGCCGCCCTTGCCAATGATTTGACGGCCGCCAATATCGATCTCGTATTCACCGCTGGTTCGCTGATGGCGCACCTTTTCGCAGCCTTGCCTGAGACCCTGCAGGGCGGGCAGGCAAAAAACTCGACAGAGCTATTGCCACTCATCATTGCTGCCGTCAAGCCAGGCGACGTGGTGCTCGTCAAGGGCTCGCTTGGCCTAAAGATGCGCCTATTGGTGGACGGTCTCAAACGAGCCGGCGATGCCGCCGGATCAAACGGTTAGAGGACGCGGTGCTATATAATTTGCTCTTCCCGCTGTCCGATTCCATCGGCATTTTTAATATCTTCCAATATCTGACTTTCCGCGCCGGCGCCGCGATCGTCACCGCTATTCTGGTGAGTTTTCTTGTCGGGCCGTTACTAATCCGAACTCTGCGCGCGCGCCAAGGTGCTGGCCAGCCGATTCGCGAGGACGGACCGGAAACACATTTCAAAAAACAAGGCACACCCACCATGGGTGGTTTCCTGATCCTACTCGGTGTGCTCTCCGGCACGTTGCTCTGGGCGGACCTCACTAATGCTTATGTCTGGATTATCCTTTTCGTCACCGTCGGCTTCGGCGCAGTGGGTTTTGTCGACGACTTCATGAAACTGCGCAGCCGCTCCAGCAAGGGCTTTCCAACCAAGATCAAATTCATCATCGAGGTAGCCCTAGCCCTAGTCGCCGCCTATTGGGTGACCACCATCGCAGAAGAGCCCCTCACTAATGGTTTAGCGCTTCCGTTCGTTAAAGCTATGTTAGTCGATCTAGGTTGGTTTTTTCTTCCCTTTGCCGCTTTTGTAGTGGTCGGCGCATCGAATTCAGTCAATCTAACCGATGGCCTGGACGGACTTGCCATCGTACCAATCATTATTGCGGCGATCACTTTCGCAGTGATCTGCTATGTCGTCGGAAATACCGTCTTTACCGGTTATTTACAGATCCATTATGTCGCCGGTGTGGGCGAACTGGCCGTGTTCTGCGCCGCCATGGTCGGTGCTGGTCTCGGCTTTCTTTGGTTCAACGCACCGCCAGCCATGGTCTTTATGGGAGACACCGGCTCCCTGTCCATGGGCGCTGCGCTCGGTGCCGTAGCAGTGATAACCAAGCACGAACTGGTACTGGTCATCGTCGGCGGTCTATTCGTGCTGGAGACCGTCTCCGTGATCGTGCAGGTAACCTCTTTCAAGCTTACCGGCCATCGCGTGTTTCAAATGGCGCCGCTTCATCACCATTACGAAAAGAAGGGCTATGCCGAGTCTACCATCGTCATTCGCTTTTGGATTGTTGCCGTGATCTTGGCGTTGGCTGGCCTAGCCACTCTTAAACTGAGGTAACAAGATGATCTTAGGAACATCTCGATTTGACGGCAACGTCGCCATTCTAGGGCTTGCCCGCAGCGGATTGGCGACGGCCCGCGCGATGTTAGCCGGCGGCACCCGGGTTCTCGCCTGGGATGACTCGTCGGAGTGCCGCAAAGAAGCAGCACGCGCCGGCGTACCAATCCACCCTAACGGGCGTTTTGATTGGCGCGAGGTAGCTATCCTGGTACCAAGCCCCGGCATTCCTCTCGATCATCCGACTATAATCGCAGCGCGCGCAGCGCGGGTCGAGGTCATCGGTGATGTCGAACTGCTTTGGCGTGCCATGAGGAACCACCAATTTGTTGGCATCACTGGCACCAACGGCAAATCGACCACCACCTCTCTGATCGGCCATATCCTCAGACAGGCGCGTCAAAACGTTCAAGTAGGCGGTAATCTGGGTGCTCCGGCTCTCAGCCTCGACGCGCTCTTGAGCGCGGGTACCTATGCCCTCGAAATGTCCTCATTCCAGCTCGATTTGACCAAAAACATGTCGTTCGACATTGCCGTGCTGCTTAACATCGCGCCGGATCATCTCGACCGCCATGGCAGCATGAACGCCTACGTAGCAGCTAAGCGCAAAATTTTCCGGCCGGGTCAATTAAAAATCGCCGCGATTGGTATCGACGACCCGGACTCGCTCAATATTTTTAAGGAGCTTCGTTTACGTGACGAGGTTCAGGTTGTGCCGATCTCCACGGGTCGGCGCCTGTTAGACGGAGTCGCGGTTAATGGCGGGCTCCTTGAAGATCATGGTCAAGCCATCTGCGACCTGCAGACAGCAACGGCGATAACTGGGCGACACAATTGGCAAAACGCCGCTGCCGCCTATGTCGTGACGCGCGGGCTCGGCATCGACAGCGAAATCATTGCCCGCGCTATCCTCAATTTCTCTGGCCTAGCGCACCGCATGGAACATATCGCCGCCATCAACGGTGTACAGTTTATCAATGACTCAAAGGCAACCAATAGCAATGCCGCGGCACGCGCCTTGGCCTGCTTCAACAATATTTATTGGGTCGCCGGTGGTCGTGCAAAATCAAGTGGACTGCGCGCCGTGCAGCCATATTTGCAGCGTATTGCCCATGCTTTTCTGATCGGTGAAGCGCAGGAGAGCTTCTCGGTTGAACTGACTGGACGTGTCAACCATACACTTTGCGGCACCCTCGACCAAGCAGTTGCGGCAGCGACAGCGCAGGCCCGTGCCGATGGACGACCGGGTGCCGTAGTTTTGTTCTCCCCAGCCTGCGCATCGTTCGACCAGTTCACCGATTTCGAGGCGCGCGGCGACGCGTTCCGCAAACTGGTCTATGATTTGGAACGCTGCGAATCCGAGCAAGCCCGAAAGATCGTTGCCTGATGACGAGCTTCTCACGCACCGATCAATCGATTCTGGGCCGCTGGTGGTGGACCCTGGATCGCTGGGCGTTGCTCGTTCTTGTTCTATTATTTGCCGTGGGCGCTATTCTGACCGTGGCGGCCAGCCCTGGCGCTGCCCAGCGCATTGGCCTAGAACCGTTCTATTTCGTGCGCCATCAATTTACTTTCATGGTCCCCGCACTCCTGGCACTGCTGGCGGTCTCCATGCTCTCTCCGCGCGGTGTGCGGCGCTTGGCCGTGGTGGTGTTCGCGGCTGGCCTCGCACTGGTCGCAGCGACTCATTTCGCTGGAATCGAGGTCAAAGGCGCAAGCCGCTGGCTCTCTCTCGGGGGGGTCACCTTCCAGCCGTCAGAGTTTGTCAAACCCTGTTTTGCCGTTGTGGCCGCCTGGATGCTTGCCGAATACCGACAATCAGAAAATTTTCCTGGCCGTATCATTGCCGGCGCACTGCTGCTGATCGTCGTTGTGCTGTTGCTGTTGCAGCCCGATTTCGGCATGGCAGTTACCGTGACCACAGTCTGGTTCGTGCAGTTCTTTCTTGCCGGGCTCTCGCTCTGGTGGGTCGGCCTATCAATGGCTCTAGCTCTCGGCCTAGTGACCGCAGCATACAGCATCTTCCCGCACGTTGCTCAACGCATCGACCTTTTTATCGATCCAAGCTCAGGAGATTCCTACCAGGTAGCAACCTCGCTCAAGGCATTCCAGCAAGGTGGCCTCCTTGGCAAGGGACCAGGCGAAGGAGTCGTCAAAGGCTATCTGCCGGATGCCCACACGGATTTCATTTTCGCTGTCGCCGCCGAGGAATTCGGCATGCTTGCTACTCTAACTATCGTCGGGTTGTTCTCCTTCATTGTGCTACGCGGCCTGACACGAGTGATGCGCGAGGCAGATTTGTTTGTGCTTCTCGCCGTCGCCGGCCTCCTCACCCAATTCGGCCTGCAAGCGCTAATCAATATGGGGGTTACTGTCCAATTGCTTCCCGCCAAGGGCATGACGCTCCCCTTTGTCAGCTATGGCGGCTCTTCATTGATCGCCAGTGCGCTCGGTATGGGCATGGTGCTCGCGCTGACGCGGAGTGGCTACCGCGACAAGGTCTTGCCGGCATGAACGTGCACACACGCCAGGCGCCCATCGTACTCGCAGCCGGAGGAACGGGCGGACATGTCTTCCCGGCGCAGGCCGTGGCAGAGGAACTACAGGCACGCGGTCGCCGGCTGGTGCTTGTCACCGACCGCCGAGGCGCCAGCTATGGCGGCGCGCTCGCCCAACTTGAAAGCCATCATATTTCTGCCGGCACGCCACTCGCGCGCAGACCGATTGCACGCGGCTTAGGCATCATCAAATTACTCCTCGGTATGCTAGAGGCTACTCAACTGCTGCGCCGATTAAAACCTGCCGCCGTTATCGGCTTCGGCGGCTATCCCTCCGTACCAACCATGATCGCCGCGAGCCGAGCCCGCCTAGCTACGGCCATTCATGAACAGAATGCAATTCTTGGACGAGCCAATCGCCTACTCGCACCGCGCGTGCTCCACATCGCCACATCCTTCGAGAGCACCGGCTCAATCTGCGCGTCTGACCGAAAAAAAATCGCTATCACTGGAAATCCGGTACGCCCCGCTATCGCCGCGTTAGCATCAAGCGCTTATCCGACGCCTAGCCATAACGGACCACTCAATCTTTTGATCATCGGCGGCAGTCAGGGTGCACAGCTCTTTGCAGATGTTGTACCGGCAGCCATCGCATTGCTGCCACCGCAAATCTGCGACCGGCTCGATATCGCCCAGCACTGCCGTCCGGAAGATCTCGATCGGGTACGCGAAAGTTACGCGGCTGGCGGCATCCATGCTAGCTGCTCTACCTTTTTCGAGGATATTCCCGCTCGTCTTAAGAAGGCCCACCTAGTAATTTGCCGAGCCGGCGCATCGACCGTTTCCGAACTCGCTGCATCGGGCCGACCAGCTATTCTCATTCCCTTAGCCCATGCAATCGACGACCATCAGACGGCCAACGCAGCATCACTCCAGTCCGCTGGCGGCGCGATCATCCTGGGCGAACCCGAAGCTAAACCGGCGCGCCTTGCCGAATGTCTGAATGGTTTTCTCGCCTCACCAAA
>PBDG01000050.1 GCA_002717225.1 Rhodospirillaceae bacterium
CAGCCATTGGCGACGATCGCTCGCTCAACCTGCCAAGTATTTCACTGACCGTCAAAGAGATGATAGAAGGCCTCAAGCGCGTTGCCGGCAACCGTCCGCTCGGAGAGATCGTTTCAGTGCCTGATCCTTCAATTCAGGCGATTTGCGACGGTTGGCCCGGCCGCGAGGAGGCACCAAGGGCTCACACCCTCGGCCTGCCCGCAGACGAGAATTTGGATTCCATCATCCGTGCCTATATTGAAGATTATGCTGACGTCTAACCACCAGTTTTCGAGACCCGGAATCTAGAGCCATGAGTGGCAACGATATACCGACATATATGGGTAGCCCGTTCGCTGGATTTTGGCGCCGCGCCGGCGCGTGGATATTTGATGCGGTGATTATTTATGTCACCTACCTGCTGGTTGCTTTTTATGTTTGGGATGATTTGTTGATCAGGTCAACCGTGGTCGATCCCGAAAGCGGCCAAACGCTGACCTCCGTCGTTCCGTCACTCCTGGGATTGCTAGTGGTCGGCATCGGAACATTAATCTATTTTGCGCTGCAGGAAAGCAGTCGGGCTCAAGCAACCCTGGGCAAGCGTGCCTTCGGTATCAAGGTATGCAATTATAATGGTGACAGGATCAGCATGATTACTGCCGGGTACCGTGCCTGGCCTCTCTGGCTGCCCGGCTTCATTAACACGATCCCCATTCTCGATCTGGTCATTGGCTTGGTTTCACTTGGTGCATGTATAGCGGTCGCGTTCACTGCGCGAAAACAGGGTTTGCACGACATTATAGCGCGCTGCCTGGTAGTAAAGCGACAAGCCGTGTTCAGCGAAGTTTCTGAGCGGTTCTCATAGCATCGCGGCCTATGCTGCCGATCAAGGACAACAATCCAACCCATATAACTCCATATGTGACCTATGTGCTGATAGCAGCCAATGTGCTGGTATTTCTTATCATCTTGGTGTTGCCGGAGGAAATACAGGGGCGAACCAAGTTCGCGCTCGGCGCTATTCCTGCCGTCGTCTTTCAGACAAAAGACATATTCGCGGACCACGCTATACTTCCCGACAGCATCGATTTTCTTAGCGTCATAACTTCGCAATTTCTCCATGCTGGTTGGTGGCACCTAATCGGCAATATGCTCTTTCTCTGGGTTTTCGGAAACAATATCGAGGACGCCATGGGGCGATGGCGCTTTCTAATATTCTATCTACTCTGTGGCGTGGGCGCGGCGCTGATTAATGCAGGGATCAAGCCGGCCTCAGAGGTGCCGACAATAGGTGCAAGCGGCGCAATCTCTGGCGTGCTTGGTGCCTACCTCCTGCTATATCCGCGTGCCAAAGTGATGGTCTTCGCCTTATATATGCTCATTCCTCTACCTGCCTTCATCGTGCTCGGCTTATGGATTTTCATGCAGATCGCTAATCTCGGCGGCGGCGGCAATATCGCCTGGTGGGCGCATATCGGCGGTTTTGCTGTGGGCATGGTTCTAGTACTGCCGTTCAAACGGCGCCATGTAAAGCTATTCGGTACCGGTCATCTGAATCAGACTGCCCATCCCGACACCATCGTCACAACTACCCCGGTCGAAACAAAACCAGAGGGAGCAAACCCCTGGGGACCAAAAATTAATGGGCCATGGGCGCAGAAAACGCCCTACAGTGCCATACCGCGGCGGCGTTCGATTATCCCGGGAGTAGGGAGGCGCAAAAAGGACTGAACGGGTAGTCGATATTTAGGTGCGCCATATTAGCAAGCAAGCTTTGGTGCTTTGGCAAGTATCGATCACCTAGAAGAACCCGCTCGGAGACTATCTTCATGTGGCCTTCTCTGTATAACCGTAATCACGCCGAGCGCCTTCAAGCGTAATCCAACCCTCGCGTAAATCCTCAACAATCATATCGCGTGGCCGCTCACTCACCGGACCATATCCCCCGGCACCTGGCGCGGTTAGACGCACCCGAGCGCCCGGCACAATTCTAACATTGGAGAATTTGCTAGGGCTTACCTTGCCAAAAGCCTCGGTGAAGGGCTGCCAGCTTCCCCCGCCAGGATCCTGGTACAACAGGCCGCCTACAGAGCCCGCATCACCACCAAGGAGACCCCAAGGTTGGATCGTATGACGATCGGAAACCGAACTGACGGTGATTTCGGTAGCGATGGCACGGAGGGTTTTTGAAACTGCATGGGCTCCTCGGTAACAACCCGCTCCAGCACTGTCGGGCTCAAGCTTGAACTCCTCAATTAGCCAAGGATAACGTACTTCAAAGACCTCAATGGGGATCATGCGGGAATTACCGTTGATGCAGTTGATCGCTTCATTACCATCAGCGAAGGGCCGCCCGCCCCACGCGGCGCAGGTAAAGTCGTAACAGACTACATATTCGTCGCACCGCGGGTCATGTGCGCCAAATAGGAAATTACTGTGCGTACCAGCGTCAGTAGCGAAGGCGCGCTCCGGCAAACACTGGGACATCGCGCCAATGATGGTATAGGCGATACGGATATGAGTCTCCGTGTTGCCACCAACGCAGGTGGCGGGGTAGTCGGCATTAAGCACAGTACCACCAGGAGCAACGATCTTGATCGGACGGAAGCAACCCGAATTTTTTGGGATAGACGGGTCGGTCAAATGCAGCATAGCATTGTATGCTGAGGACCAGGCGACAGAGAGTACGGCGTTGATTGGCCCCTTGGCCTGAGGGTCTGAACCGCTGTAGTCAACTACGACCTCCTCGTTTTGGACATGCACATCAACATGAATGCGGTAGGGTTTCGCCTCAATGCCATCATCTTCCATGAAATCTTCAAAAGTATACTTACCGTCAGCGATCTCAGCGATTTCTGCGCGCATGCGCGTTTCGGAATAATTCATCAGATCGGTCACCGTGCGCAAAAACACTTCCGTGCCATATTTAGCGATAACGGCCTCCATACGCGCCGCACCAACCTCGACTGAGGCAATCATGGCGCGAAAATCACCGTAATTGTTGCGCGGCGTGCGCACATTGGCGAGCATCAACTTCCACACCTCGTCAACATCTTCACCGCGCTTCTTGATAAAGATTGGCGGCACACGCAGACCCTCATGGAAGATTTCCGTCGCTTCCCCAGCGAAACCACCCGGAACCATGCCGCCAACCTCCGCGACATGGCCAATCGCCACCGCGTAACCGTAGAGTTCTTTTTCGAAAAAGACGGGCTTGATGAACGTGTGCTCCGGAGTGTGCATGCCGCCCCGATAAGGATCGTTAGTGACGATGACGTCACCTTCTTCCATACTGTCATGCGATAGTTCTTGCGCGGTCGTCTTCAGCACCAAGGGCAGTCCACCGATCTGCGAGGGGTTGAATTCCGCGACCCCTATCATTTCTCCTCCGATGTTGCCGAGTCCACAGGTGAAATCCATGCCCTCGTTAAAGATCGTGGAGTAAGCGGTCTTCATCATGGTTAAACCCATCTCGCGGCAAATTGAGACCAGTGTAGAATCAATGATGTTCATTGTGACCATGTCCATAGAAGGTACCCTTTCTGCTGGCAGGAAAGAGGTTCGAGGTAGCTGCATAGTTTGCGAAAGTGAAGTTTCTGGTCGCCACCCCTCTCGAACATAATGTTTACTTCTGTGAAGCAAATTCTCAGACGTTGTTTAACCCTTTGGACATAGCAAGAGTTAGCCATACCAGGCAGGCCGAATTGCGCTTGGGCAATGTCTGAAAACAGCACTTCAGGTGGCAGATCCTGATCGAACACGCAGTTGAAGCCAGTTAGCTCCGCTAAGGCACCGTCGAAGACTTCCGGCTCAATCATCAAGTATTCGGCCGATTTTTGCTTACATTAATGTTCCACCGTGCATCTTTTTCCCAATGATACGTCTTCACAGGGATTTTTGATGGTTGCACGATTATACTGAATTGCATGAATAAGGGCACAGTAGTCGTCACAGGAACTTCGACAGGTATCGGAGAAAGTACAGCAGCTAATCTAGTCGCAAATGGTTTTCGGGTATTCGGCGGGGTCAGACGAACAGAGGACGGAACACGGCTGCGTAGCTGTCTGGGCAAAGCGTTTACCCCGCTCATCATGGACGTCACCGACGGCGATACAATTGCCGCAAACGTGGCCGAGGTAGAAACTGCCCTTGGTAACGCCACACTTAACGGGTTGGTCAACAATGCTGGAATTGCCATTGGCGGCCCGACCGTTCTTTTGCCGCTCGATGACTTTCGCCATCAACTCGAAGTAAATCTCCTCGGCGCCCTTGCGGTGACCCAGGCTTTTCTACCGCTCCTCGGTACTGACAGAGCGCGCACCGGCGATCCGGGCCGGATCATAAACGTAAGCTCTGTTTCCGGCAAACGAGCCATGCCCTTCATGGCACCGTACAGCGCATCCAAACATGCACTGGAGGCGGTTTCCGAGAGTCTTAGGTGCGAACTGATGCTGTTCGGTATCGACGTCATTATCGTTGCGCCCGGCATCGTCGCTACGCCGATTTGGAAGAAGGCGCAGGATATCGCCACCACACCCTACGAGAATAGTGAATATGCGCCTGCGCTCTCCCGCCTACTTGCCTATGTTTTGGATATCGGCCCCAGGGGCGACCCGCCGGAGCGGATCGCCAGGGTAATATTCGAAGCACTAACAAAGCCATCACCGAAGACTCGCTACGCGCCGGTGCGCGGCAAATTTAAGAACTGGATCCTGCCCACCCTCTTGCCCAAGCGTTATATCGATCGCAAGATCGCACGTGGGTTGGGCCTAGTTAAATAGGAGTTTATATGATCAAACCTGCGACCTCCCATAGCGGCGGCTGCCAATGTGGCGCGGTACGCTATGAAGTAAAGGGTGCGCTGCGCGGCGTGATAAATTGCCATTGCAGTATGTGCCAGCGTCTCCATGGCATTTTCGGTGCCTATACGAAAATCACAGACGCCGACCTATCACTCATCGAAGATCGTGGCCTCACCTGGTACAACTCTTCGAACACAGCGAGACGTGGGTTTTGCCGCGAGTGCGGCGCCAGCATGTTTTGGCAACCTGCTGGTTTCGCGACAACTTCGATTGCCGCCGGTACTCTTGACCATACAATTGGTTTAAAGACGATCGGTCACATTTACACAGCCGAGAAAAGTAATTTCTACGAGATCAGCGATAACCTCCCACAATACCCAGGGTCAGTGAGTGGCACACTGGACCGGTCCAGTACTTGACTTGCCTATTTCAGACCGCAAACTACTCTATCAAACTCTTCTATCTCGGAGCTGGAAATTCTATGAAGCTTTACGATTTTAAGATGGCACCCAATCCTCAGAGGGTGAATATGTTCCTTATCGAAAAAGGAATCGAGGTTCCTACGGTCGAAATCAATACGCGCGAGCGTGCGCAATTCCAAGAGTCCTACCTTGCGATCAATAGGATCTCCCAAGTGCCCACACTTGAATTGGACGATGGTACATGCATCGCCGAATCAATGGCTATTTGTCGCTATTTTGAGGGAATGCAGCCTGACCCGCCGCTTTTCGGCAATAACGTCAAGGAAAAGGCATTGGTGGAGATGTGGAGCCGTCGAGCCGAATTCATGGGCTATCTGCCNGCNGCCGACATGCTAAGAAACTCATCTCCCGTTTTCAAGGATCGAGGTCTGCCTGGCGTGCCTGGCGGCGTACCTCAAATTGAAAAGTTGATCGAGCGAGGTCGCAACTCTATGGACCGCTTCTTCGCCCATTTCGATGAACGTTTAGGCGAAGTGCGATTTGTTGCGGGTGACCACTTTTCGGTGGCTGACATTACCACCTTTGTGACCACCCGGTTCGCTTCACGGGTTGAAGTCAATCCCCCCGCTTCCTGCGCCAACATCGCTCGCTGGCTCAGCGAAATAGAATCCCGACCCAGTGCTGCCGCCGTCTGAAGCCGATTACCGAATAGTCAGAAATCCATACTCATCAGTTTCCTTAGCGGCGGTTGACCTTGTCCTTCAAAGCTTTTGAAGCCTTGAAGCGGANGCCTTTGCTGGCTTTGATCTTAATTACTTCGCCAGTTGCCGGATTGCGACCCTTGCGTGCNCTGCGCTTATAGACCGAAAATGTTCCGAGTGTAGTGCGCACCGAGTTGCCTTTTTTTAAGGTCTTAGCCANTTCCTCCAAAGCCGCCTTGACGGCCTTCGAAGCATCGCTTTTGCTCACGCCGCTGTTCTTAACAACAGCATCGATAAGTTCGCCCTGGTTCACGATAGGCCTCCTGTCTATTCGGCGGCCAGCCAAATCCTAGCCGCCTCGTGGATGATATAATTGGCTCCGAATCGAGCCCTTACGATTAATCAGGGTGCTTGCATTCGCCGTCGAGCGCAATTGCAAAATATCGCTTAGCGAGAAACTTCCGTAACACCTCTCACTTGTCGGCATGCCCCAGAGCACTGCAAGTTTCGGTCAATTAGGAATGCCGCTTGGTGTCATCGATACGAAAATACCTACGCAAAAATTTCAGAATCTCGTTATCACATTGGGAAAAAAGCAAAGCTCCTTTCTGGGCGCTCAGCTTGCCTAAACAGTTTGCACGTAAAAATCAGAAAATTATCAAAAAACCCCGCCGTCTCTGGACGGTAACAGACACCGGTCAAGAAACCCTTGATAACCTTCTGCTTTGCGAGCTTACCGACGCTTCGTTTGCCATTTCAGCCAAGCATCGCCTTATGATCAACCACGGCTATTAACCTATCAGCCCAAGGGTACATGCAGAAGAAAACGCCTCGTTACGCCTCTNCAAACTTAATTTNGGGAACTCCATGATGGAGNTGCGACGTTCATTCCAAAACNTCTCCAAACTGAGCAATCATAGTACATCGTCGATAAAGGTCACGGCAGCCGGTATATTCGGATTCTAGGTGGCGTTGCGATGAACTCAGAAATCGTGCTTTATAATTTNNTCCTCGACGACAACCACGCCTANTGCNTGGCAAAATCGATAACGGGATAGCCTTTTTNGACTGTTTCGGTCTAACTGAGAGTCTCGCAGGGCGACAAGGCCCAACTCNTTCACAACAAAGGCGGCTGACCGAAAACGGCAGCCGAGCTGCCATGGCAAACCGGCCGACGGTACTCACAGATGCACTTCANGAATATTTATTTTCCACCGGCTTTCGCGAAGTCGGCATTCTCAGGCGTCTGCGCAAAGAAACAGAAAGCCACGAATGGGCGGTCATGCAGATCACTCCTCAACAGGGTGCTTTTATGGGCCTGCTAGCAGAGCTAATCGGCTGCCGGCAATATCTTGAAATTGGCGTTTTCACTGGGTACAGTTCTCTCGCCATGGCACTCGCAATTGCGCCCGAGGGTAAGGTCACAGCGCTAGACAAGAACCCGGATTATACCGCGAANGCNGAACAATATTGGCGCGAAGCNGGNGTCGCCGAACATATTGAACTCCGCNTCGGCGACGCGCACGNNTCGCTAACTGCGCTCATAGCTGAAGGTCGAGCCGAAAGCTATGATTTCGCTTTCATCGACGCAGATAAATCAGGATACAATGATTACTACGAAGCGTGTCTCAAGCTGCTGCGACCCGGCGGTCTGTTGGCACTTGACAACATGTTTCATCATGGGCGCATCGGCCGTCCTGGCGATTGGAATGAGGACACGAAAGTTATCAATTCTCTGAACGAAAAGATNAANGAAGATAATCGGGTAAGCTTTAGCCTGATTCCGATCGGCGACGGCCTCAGCCTGTGTCGCAAGCGAGACTGATCCAGCAGCTTAATGCATGACCGCTTGACGCTTCACGACCAGTACCCGAGATTTTCCTCTCTAAACACAAACCCGTAAGGTACGCGATGGCTTTCGATTCCTACTTTTCCCGCCGTGATGACGGCGAATACGCCTATACTATTGAAGCAACTAAACTAAAATTTGGCGTTGGCGCCATCAAAGAAATCGGCCATGACGCCAGAGCGCTCGGTATGTCCCGGGTTGCGCTATATACCGACGCCCGGGTTGCTAAGCTCGAAAATGTCACTACGGCGGTAAAGGCAATTCGCGATGCCGGACTTGACATCGAGATNTATGACGCGGTCGAAGTTGAGCCGACCGACCGATCTTTTCTCGCGGGTGCTGAATTCGCGCACGCGGGCAACTTCGANGGNTTTGTCTCNATTGGCGGTGGCTCGGTCATGGACACAGCCAAAGCAAGCAACCTCTACGCCACCTATCCAGCGGATCTGCTCACCTATGTCAACAAACCAGTCGGCGAGGCAAAGCCAGTTCCGGGNCCACTCAAGCCGCATATAGCCTGCCCGACCACTTTTGGCACCGCAAGCGAATGCACCGGCATGGCAATCTTCGATATTCTTGACATGGAAATGAAGACCGGCATCGCTCATCGCGAGCTGCGCCCGACTCTAGGCATTCTTGATCCCACCGCACTTTCTACGCTGCCACCATTGGTCGTTGCNGCGAATGCATTCGACGTCTTCAGTCATGCCATAGAATCNCTCACTGCCAAACCGTTTACCGANCGCGCNGCACCTAAAACGCCGGCCCANNGNCCCATCTATCAGGGCTCAAACCCCTACAGTGACATTGCTTGCACAGAAGCCATTCGNCTGATCGGCGCNAATATCAACCGTGCCATGGGCGCACCCNAGGATTTATCNGCACGTGAACCTCTGATGTTTGCTGGTATGTTGGCCGGTATCGGTTTTGGCAATTCTGGGTGTCATGTGCCGCATGCCATGTCTTATGCNGTTGCTGGCTTGGTGCGCNATTATCAAGCGGATGGCTGGCCAGACGACCACGCCATGGTGCCACACGGCATCTCGGTAATTGTCAACGCACCAGCNGTGTTTCGTCTCATAGGTCCATCCGCGGCGGCTCGTCACCTGCGCGCAGCCGAAGCGATGGGAGCCGATATTCGCAATATCCCCGAAGAGCGGGCAGGGAATGTTTTAGCGGATCAGGTGATCCAGCTTATGCGCACTACAGGAATTCCCAACGGTCTCTCAGGACTCGGTTATGAAGAAGCCGANATNGCTGCGCTGACTGAGCGTACCCTTCCGCAANGGCGACTTCTCGACATCGCACCGNGCGAGATATCACGAACCGACATCAGCGAATTNTTTAAAGATTCGATGCGCTACTGGTAACCAGTTGTTTGTGCGATACACCGGTTAAAATTCAATCGCAATTCAAAAAGGCTGAAAGTATCCGCGAGGCCGGGCCGTAAAGTGGCTTCAACAAACCATGCTCTAGAGTAGTACCGNCAAGTTCCAGTTGAAGAAGAAATTTATTGACTACTTCGCCGATGGTGAATTTCTGTCAGTGCGCCAATAAACTTTTTCGATATTGTTGCGGGTACGGAAAGATTTTCCTTCCGATGAACAGTTTCCATCGCCTCCAAAGTAGCCGGACCAACGAGCCCATCAATGGTACCTTCATAGTAGCCGAGTGCCGTAAGCAGGCGCTGCGCAAAGACAGTCGGATTGCCGAGAGCAGCTGTGGTGAGCGGTACAGGCACCTCCCGCCTTGAATTGTGTAGAGATTGAGCAGCCGCTTTCGCAGCGTAATGATCAACTGCATCCTGCACAGCAACAAGATCTTCGCCGGCTAGGCGTAGAGCGAGGTTCCGNCTATGTGTACTGGCGCTAATGGCCAACTCCTCGTTTGGGCCGGCCGCAGCGAGCATAAACCATTTGGTTGCCGACAANAGGTCACGCTTAACNCCGAGACCATTAGCGAGCAAAAAACCAAGATGTGTTTGAGCCGANTGATCGCCCTTTTCGGCCGCGGCTTGNTACCAACGCGCCGCTCGTTTGAAATCACGTGGCACGCCATGGCCAAGATGATACATGGTGGCGAGATTATTTTGCGCGATTGCCAGACCACGCTTAGCTGCCTTGCTATACCATTCGACCGCCAACTCATAATTTTGAGGCACGCCAAGGCCATTTTCATGCAGATTGCCTATATTATTTTGGGCTCGGGCGCTGCCGGCGCGTGCCGCCTGGCGATACCATGCTAGAGCAGCCACGTGATCTTTCGGCGCACCGAGTCCTTCATCAAAAAGTGTGGCAAGATTATAAACAGCCTCTCTTAAACCCTGCGCTGCGGCTCTCTCGTACCAAGCTGCAGCGGTGGCATAATTCTGAGTGACCCCGATACCACGGTCGTAGGCAACGCCAAGTTCAAACTGCGCACGGGCAGAGCCTCGTTGTGCCGCCGACCGTAAATGACGGAGCGCCTGATCGTCGTCACGAACAATCGTCTCGCCATGTTTCAGGATATGCGCCAGTACAAGTTCCGCCGGCGCAATTTTGCGGTCTGCCGCACGCGCATACCACAAAGTTGCTTTTTCTACGTCACGCGCCACACCAAAGCCATTATCGTAAAGTGTGCCTACATTGAACTGGGCATCGACGTCGCCACGCCGTGCCAAAAGGAGCCAGGTCTGAAATGCGGTCTCATGATCCCCGCGTTCATACGCCGCCTGGGCGGCATAAAAATCTGGCAAAGATTTCTCTTGTGCCGGAGTAGAGCCCGCCGACAACGCATACCAAACAATTGCCAATAGCGTTATTAGTACAGCGCTAGGTTTCGGCCATATTGCCGATAAATTCCACATAGCTACAGGATACTAGCGCTCGCCGGTTGGGAAAGATAAATTCACCGCTACGGAAAATTTATGGATGAATGGGAAAATGAGATTGAGAAATAAAGTCGCAGTGATAACAGGTGCCGGTTCAGTCGGCCCTGGCTGGGGCAACGGCAAAGCCACGGCGGTGGTCTTTGCCCGAGAGGGTGCCAGCATATTCGCCGTCGATCTAGTGCCGGAGGCGGTGGCTGAAACCCAAGGCATCATCTCCTCAGAAGGCGGCACCTGCAGGACTTATCATTGCGACGTTACAAACTCGACTGAAGTCGCAGCTATGATTGAGGCTTGCGTCGCGCAGTTCGGATGTATTGATATCCTTGTTAACAATGTTGGTGGCTCAGTCCCCGGCAATGCGGTTGATCTCAACCTAGAGGATTGGCAGCACCAGCTTGATTTCAACCTCACCTCTTCCTTCATAGCATGCAAATACGTGATCCCGCATATGGAAAGCCAGGGCAAGGGTGCGATCGTCAATATCTCTTCCATCGCTGGACACCGGCATATCGGCAACGACCACGTCGGATACAATGCCGCGAAGGCGGGGCTCGCCCATTACAGCAGAGCGGTTGCAGTGAAATACGCTCCCCATGGCATCCGCTGCAATGTGATATCGCCCGGGCTGATGCATACCCCACTCGTCGAAGTCCGCCTCGCCGAACAATATGGCAAGGGTGATGCAGAAGCGTTGATCGAAAAACGCAACAAGCAGGTGCCAATGGGCCATATGGGAGAAGGCTGGGATGTCGCTTATGCCGCTCTTTACCTCGCCTCGGATGAAGCCAAATACGTTACCGGCACTGACCTTGTAGTTGATGGTGGCTTGATCGCCTCAGCCCACTGATCCAGTTAGTAGACCGACAACCTTGTGCCCGGCATTGGTGGGGGAAAGGTACGATCCATGGCGTCGAGATCTTCTTCTGTCAATGCAATATCGTAAGCGGCGGCGCAGGCACGGATATGATTAGGCGCCGTAGCTTTGGGAATTGACACAATATTTGGAAATCGCATCGTCCAGGCGACCGCCACCGCGGCAGCGGTTACGCCATGGCGATTGGCAATCTCATTAAGCACAGAATCTTCCAATATGCTGCCCTGATCGAGTGGTGAATAGGCCATAAGCGCCACATCGTTCATTTCACACCATGCCATCAACTCGTCCTCGGCCGCCCGCTGCGCCAGATTGTAGAGTACCTGATTAACGCAGACTCCCTCACCTCGGCGCGTAGCAAAAACCTCCTCCATACCGTCAGTGTCAAAATTGCTAACGCCGTACCGACCGATCTTGCCTTCATCAGATAGACGCTCGAACGCTTCGAAGGTCTCTTCCAACGGGTAAGGTCCGGGCCAGTGCAACAGATAAAGGTCAATATGATCGCAGTTAAGATGCTTCAGGCTGCGTTCGACCGCGTTGATCGTACCTTTTCGTGAGGAATTACTGGGCAGCACCTTGGAGACCAGAAAGACCTCGTCGCGCCGACCGCGAATTGCCTCGCCTACGATCTGCTCGGCGACGCCGGAGCCATACATTTCTGCCGTGTCGATTAAGCTAAAGCCAACATCGAGGCCGAGTTGCAGAGCTGCGATCTCGTCCTGCCTACGATTCTCACACTCGCCCATCCTCCAGGTGCCGAGACCAAGCGCCGGTATCAGCGTCCCTCCACGCGCCCGCACCATCCGCTGCGTCATAATCATCAGGCTCTCCTCGAATTATATACCTTGGTCATGCTACACCATAACCAAGGAAGCCATCAGGAGTGCGGAATATGGCCAAGGCTTATGTCGTCGGAACCTTCGACACCAAAGGCGCGGAACTCCGCTATATTCAGGATCTGATCGAAGCCACCGGGGTAGCAACTTGTCTTGTCGATCTCGGAACCGGCAGTGGGGAATCGGGCATGGTGGATGTGACGGCAACAGAAGTGGCATTACACCATCCCGACGGAGTTGGCGCTGTCCTGGGTGGCACCGACCGCGGCCGCGCGGTAACTGCCATGGCTGAAGCCTTCGCCCGTTTCGTACCTTCACGCACAGATATCGGCGGTATGATTGGTGCCGGTGGTAGCGGCAATACGGCGCTCATTGCAAGCGGCATGGGCGCGCTGCCCCTCGGAGTACCCAAAATTCTTGTCTCGACCGTCGCTTCCGGCGATGTCTCGCCTTATGTTGGGCCAAATGATATAGCCATGGTCTATTCGGTCGCCGATATTGCCGGCCTTAATCCAATCACTCGTACCATTCTTGGCAATGCAGCACACGCGCTTACTGGAATGGTCCGCCAAATCGTGCCACAAGTAAACGAGGAGAAGCCCGCTATTGGCCTCACCATGTTTGGTGTGACCACGAATTGTGTTGACCAGGTTCGTGCGTTAATCGGTACGGAATATGAATGTCTAGTCTTCCACGCTACCGGTACCGGTGGACAATCGATGGAAAAGCTCGCCGAGAACGGCTTTGTGCGCGGCTGCATTGATGTCACCACTACGGAAGTTTGCGATCATCTCATGGGCGGCGTATTCAGCGCAGGCGAAGCGCGCTTCGATGCACTGGCGGTGGCGGGTTTGCCTTATGTTGGCTCTTGCGGTGCCCTCGACATGGTGAATTTTGGCGCCAAGGAAACCATCCCCGACAAATATCGTGATCGGAATATTTATATTCACAATCCGCAGGTGAGCCTGATGCGCACCACAGCGGATGAGAACCGCGCTATAGGCGAATGGATCGGCGCCAAGCTCAACATGTTCAAAGGCCCGGTGCGTTTCCTAATTCCCGAAAACGGCGTGTCGCTGATCGACGCGCCCGACATGCCATTCCACGACCCTGAGGCAGATATTGCACTGTTTGAGGCACTCGAGGCCACCGTGATTGTTAGTGAGAACCGACAGATACTACGTTGCCCCTATCACATAAACGACCCGCAATTCGCTGCCGCTATAGTCGCCGCCTGGCGCGATATTACTGAAGGATAACACCATGCCTAAATTTGAACGCACCGCCCTGATGAAGAGGTTCCATGCCATGGTCGAGGCGCGGGAGCCTATCGTCGGCGGAGGCGCCGGTACGGGTCTTTCCGCCAAGTGCGAGGAGGCCGGCGGTATTGACATCATTGCAATCTATAATTCGGGCCGCTACCGCATGGCTGGGCGCGGCTCCCTTGCCGGATTACTCGCCTATGGCAACGCCAATGAGATCGTCAGGGAGATGGCAGCGGAGGTTCTGCCCGTCGTAACTACGACGCCGGTGATTGCCGGGGTCAACGGTACAGACCCGTTTATCACGATGGAAAACTTTCTCGCGGAGTTGAAGACGATAGGGTTTGCCGGAGTTCAGAATTTTCCGACCGTCGGCTTGATCGACGGCGTATTCCGGGCCAATCTCGAAGAGACTGGTATGGGCTATAACCTAGAGGTGGAAATGATCCGCACTGCGCATAATCTCGATATGTTGACTACGCCCTATGTGTTTAGTGTTGATGATGCAGAATCCATGGCGGACGCAGGAGCAGACCTCATCGTCTGCCATATGGGTCTGACGACGAGCGGGGCCATCGGTGCCAAGACCGCCAAATCGCTTGAGGATTGCGCCACCCTGATTGATGAATGGGGGGCGGCAGCAAAGGCAGTCAGGAGCGATAGCATCATTCTTTGCCATGGCGGCCCCATCGCTGAGCCAGAAGACGCCGAATATATCCTCCGCAACTGCACCCATGTAAACGGCTTCTACGGTGCGAGCTCGATGGAGCGCCTGCCTACTGAAAATGCGCTGACCGAGCAGACGCGAAAATTCAAGAAGCTGAGCTTCTGAGTGACCTGCCCAGTTGCCGCTGTATGAACAGGAGTAACCCGTTATGACTAGGCCGGACAAATGGGACATACGCTTTATTGGCCTAGCAAAGCACGTTTCACAATGGTCAAAGGACCCATCCACCCAAGTAGGCGCGGTGATTGTAGATCAAAAACACCGGGTGATATCGCTTGGCTTCAATGGCTTTGCGCGGGGCGTTCGCGACCTTGCCGAGCGGTTAGAAAACCGCGAAATGAAATACGATATGATCATCCATGCCGAACGAAATGCTGTGCTCTTTGCTAATGCACCCGTGGATGGAGCAAGCGTCTATGTCTGGCCGCTACTACCCTGCGCGCAGTGCGCGGCAACGTTGATTCAGGCGGGGGGCAGCGAGATCGTCGCACCCGCCGCTGATTCTGATCGGGCAGAGCGTTGGGCAGCGCAAATCATTCTCGCCCGCACCATGTTCGAGGAAGCCGGCATCAAGGTGTTCGAGCTAGAAAATTATCCCGTGAATTAGACTGCGAGTCGCTTAACCGCAGTAATCAGACCCTCAACTTCGCTTTTTGTCATATCGTGGCGGGTGACGAGGCGGATAGTGCAACGCCGCCCTGCAACAGCAGGGATCGTTTCCGGCCAATCGTAGAATTTGAAACCCTCCTGACGCAGGGCAATGACCATCTCGCCGGGCAATTCGACGAAGAGCTCATTGGTCCCGCCATAAGAATTAATTACGACGCCGGAAATCGCTCCAAGTCCTTGCGCCAAAGCACCACATAGACGGTTAGCATGATCCGCTAGGCGGAGCCAGAGACCGTCCTCTATATAGGCTGCCAACTGGGTTGAGATATATCGCATTTTAGAGGCTAGCTGCCCGGCGCGCTTATGACGAAAAGACATTTCCTCCGCAAGATCGGTACGGAACAGAATTACCGCCTCTGCACCGAGTGCACCGTTTTTGGTAGCACCAAAGGAGAGTACATCCACCCCAGCTCGCCAAGTGATGTCGGCAGGACTGGTCGATTGATTTTCGGTATTGAGCGCCGCTAGCGCATTTGCAAAACGCGCACCATCCATATGCACACCGAGACCTGACTCCTTGGCAATAGCGGCAAGTTCGGCCACCTCTTCAGGTGTATAGACAGCGCCGGACTCACTCGATTGAGTCAGACTGAAAGCCGACGGCTGCGAGGCGTGCACAAACCCCTGCCCACCAATAGCAAGCCTGTGGCGCAATTCCTGCGGTGGAATCTTGCCACCCCTGCTCAGCAGTGGAATGATCTTTGCGCCGCCAGTGAAAAATTCGGGCGCACCGCATTCATCCTGATAGATATGCGATTCTGCCTCGGCCAAAACTGCGCCCCAGGGTGGTGACAAAAGCGACGCCGACAGAGCGTTGGCGACGGTCCCGGTTAGCACAGGAAATACCCGAACACTGGTTTCAAACAAATTCGAGTAGGCCAGGTCGAGGGCCTGGGTAATCTCGTCATCGCCATAGGCCGACGCTGTATCCATGTTAGCGGCAGCGATAGCAGCCATGATTTCTTCGGCAACACCGGCGACATTATCGCTGCGAAATTCCATTGAACTGTTCCCTAAGTTGTGTCGGCGGCGGGCAAATAATCAAGCCCAATATCATCGAAGTAAGTGCCACCCGGGGACAACAGATGCGCCGTCGATTTCACCGCCTTGCCGCCAACTACAGCGGTAATAAGCCACACCAGTTCGGGCTCATAGACCATGGCGAGGTCGGTGGCAGATGGCTGAGCCAAGCCATTTGGGTGAGAATGATAATGGCCAACGATAACATATCCCGTGCCACGCAACTCGCGCATCAGGTTAAAGCGTAGCTCGGGATCAATTTCGAATCGATCATTACGTCCTGACGACGCCATATTTTTGCTCTCCGCTACTCGGGTCACTTCGATATCACCCTCGGCACGATGAAAGCCTAGCAACAGGCCACAGGCTTCACCGGGATAAGCCGCCTCGGCCAGGTCGGCGATGCGCTGCATATCTTCATGCCTGAGTAGCAACATTCGATCGTCGTCACAGCGCCGGTTTATTGTTCGGCCGGCGGCAAGGCGACCTCCCCCACCACTACACCACTCTTCACATCGACAATTACAACTCTTTCAACGCCTGCGCCGGTTTGCACCCGAAGGACTAGTCGCTCACCTGCAACATCCATGCTTAACAAGCGCGCTCCGACATCGAGGCCAAGCTGTTCCAAATCGAGGCGAAATGAAGTCGCATCTCCCTGCGTACTCTCCGCTGCAGTAGTTACCTTAGGATCGGCTGTCGCCATGTTTTCTGCTAACTCACCGGTTTTCTGTGAGATCTTCATAATAATCACCACTAGACCGGCAACAATCAGTACGCCCATTATAATGACGGCGGATTTAAGAACAGGGATGGGAATCATTTGAGTCTAATAGGCCCGCTATGGTGAAATCGGCCATGCCGAAGGAGGGAACATCTCAATATCGACTGCGCGCCGGAAAGGAACGCACACGTCTCGACAAGTTTCTCGCGCTCGCCCTACCCGACATATCACGCAACCGCCTCAAAGGGTTAATAGAAAGCGGTCAAGTGCGCATTAGCGGCAAGACGATAGCCGAGCCAGCATATCGGGTCAAACCCGGTACGGAGGTCGAATTGTGCATACCGATGCCAACCGCAGAAGCAGCGCCATCTGGCCAGTCGATGGCACTCGATATCCGCTATGAGGATAGTGATCTGATCGTTGTCAACAAGCCTGCAGGTCTGGTGGTTCATCCAGCCGCGGGCAATCCCGATAGAACCTTGGTAAACGCGCTTGTTGCCCATTGCGGCGACAGCCTTTCCGGTATCGGTGGCATACGCCGGCCCGGAATCGTTCACCGCCTTGACAAAGATACCAGCGGCCTACTGGTGGCAGCCAAGAACGACGCTGCCCACAACAGCCTCAGCCACCTATTCGAAGCGCATGATATAGAGCGGGCTTATCTCGCCCTGGTTTGGGGGACACCGACACCAATGCATGGGTTGATCGATGGCCCCATCGGCCGCAGCCCGCACAATCGGAAAAAGATGGCGGTGGTATCGCGTGGTGGACGAGAAGCACGTACCCATTACCGTGTGCTCGAGCACTTGGCGAATAGCTGTTGGAGCCTCGTTGAATGCCGCTTGGAAACAGGGCGTACCCATCAAATACGCGTGCACTTGGCGTCCCGCGGTCATAAAGTAGTCGGTGATCCACTCTATGGTGGCCGTCAAGGTAGCGGACGCAAAATGCTGCCCAAAATTACTGCTGAAGCACTGATGAGTTGGCACCGCCAAGCTCTACATGCTTACCGCTTGGGATTTCGACATCCGGTCAACGGAGAGATTCTTAATTTTGAGAGCGAACCACCGTCAGATATGCGCGCCCTAATCGCGGTGGGGCGGAATTAAACTCTGCTACGCTTGAATACCGCCAGGACACCGATTAGGAAAAAACTAGAAATTTCTCGCGCGGACCGTACTCCATGATCTCGGTTCAAGATACGCGGTTGGGCACACCAGCAAAAACTTCTTCTTCGACTGCATGGCCTGGGCCACTCCTTCACGACAATCACCTCGATTACCTAGCCATGGCGATTCCTGATTTTCATGTTGATGCCAAAACCTCTCCTAATTCTTTCTTATGGGCGGTAACCAAAGCGTCGCGGACCGGTAAGATCAGACAACAAAGGTGCGACACGATCAGACCAGCCACAGAGCAGCGCCCGCGTATCACGAGGGTCAATCAGGTCATGCATAGAAAAGGATTCAGCGCGGGGCGATGCAGATTGGCGCATCATCATTTTCTTCTCCAGCTCTTCGCGCCGCGCCTCAGGGTCCGCCGCCGCAGCAATTTCTCGACCAAAGGCTACAGCGACACCACCTTCCGCCGGTACCGCGCCCATTTCTGCAGAAGGCCAGGCAATAATATAGGAATCCTTACCGTAATGGGCCGCTGCAGCAACGCCAAAGGATTTACGCACAATCACCGAAGCCCAGGGCACTTCACAACTCGCCGCCGCCAATACCGTCGCGGTACCGTAGCGAATCGTTCCGGCTGCTTCCGCGGCCGCACCGATCATAAAACCTGGCTCGTCGACGAAGCTTACGATCGGTAGATGAAAGCAGTCGCAAAGATCAATGAAGCGGCGTGCTTTCTGCGCGCCCTCCGCCGTCATTGCACCGGCGAGGTGATAGCTGTCATTAGTCAGAATACCGACTGGTCGACCGTTGAGACGAGCAAGCGCCGTAATTTGGCCACGGCCGTATAAGCGGCCCATCTCAAAGAGCGAATTGTGATCTACCACCATCTCCAAAAGCGCTCGCATGTCGAACAGTTTGCGCCGGTTATGTGGTACGATGGAACAAAGCTCCTCTTCGCGTCGGCTGGGCGGGTCGCTACACAGCATCGCCTCAGGCACCTGCCAAACATTCTGTGGCAAATAACTGAGAAAACGGCGAATTTGATCTAGCGCGTCTATCTCGTCTGTCGCAAGATTATCAACGACACCGTTACGGGTATGAACATCGGCACCGCCGAGCTCTTCCTTGGTATTCCTCTGTTTCAATGCGCGTTCAACTACTGCTGGACCTGCAACCAGCACCTGAGATTCTTCTGTCATTACAGAAAAATGCGAGGCCACCAAACGCGACGCGGGAAGTCCGGCGACTGGACCAAGCGCCGCAGAGGCTACCGGCACCAGCGAAAGCGCTTCGGCTACGGAACGAAAACGCGGCGGCTCATAGGGCGGATTTCCCACAGTCCTAGAACCAGCCCCGGCAACACTACCGCCACCGCCCTCATGCAACCGGACAAGTGGCACCTTATATTGGCAAGCAAGGCTTTCCGCATAGATACTTTTTCGCAGACCCGCCTCGTTGGGCGAGCCACCCTTAAGAGTAAAATCTTCTCCCCCGACGATACAACGCCGCCCAGCGAGCATGCCGAATCCGAGCACATAATTGGCAGGTGTGAATCCGATCAGATTACCGTCTTCATCGCGGTCGGCAACGCCCGCACCAATTCCAAGTTCTTCGAAGCTGTCTTTATCGACTAAGGTTTCAACCCGCTCGCGCACCGTGAGGCGCCCCTTGGCGTGCTGTCGTGCAACACTCTTTGCCCCGCCCTGCTCCTTCGCAAGAGCACGCTTCTTGGCGAGTTCGTCAATTTCTTTTTGCCAGGTCATGATGCTTGGTTAGCCGGCGACGACGCCGGCAGCACGAAGTGCGGCGATCTCTTTCGTATCAAATCCGGCCTCACTGAGGATCTCGTCAGACTGCTCACCAAGGAGTGGTGCGCCGTGACGGATGCTTGTCGGTGTTGCAGTGAAACGCGCAGGGGCACGCGTCTGTCGAAGGCGTCCGGCGTGAGGGTGATCGATCTCAATAAGAATATCACTTGCCACGACCTGTTCGTGGGCGATGAGTTCATTTCGAGTTAAGACCGGAGCACAAGGCACGCCCTCTGCTTCGAGCCTATTTATCCATTCGGCGCTAGTGCGAGTACGGAGTACTTCCTGGGTAAGCGATAAGCGTGCGTCAATATTTTTGTCGCGCAGCGCAGGCGTTGTAAAGCGCGGATCATCGAGCCATTCAGGATGTTCTAACGCGCGGGTAAGCGCGTGCCACTCTTTGTCGCTCATTACCGCCACACTAATATGGCCGTCCTGTGTGGCGTAGATGAGGTCGATAAAACTGGCGGCGCGCTGAGCGCCCACCGGCTTGTCCACGAACGTCTGACCGCCCATGTCGGAAGACCAGAGGAAAGCCATCACCGCATCCAACATGGAGAGGCGGACATGCTGGCCAATGCCATCACGCTCGCGAGCTAGAAGCGCTGCTGTGATTGCCTGAGCGGCGGTAACAGCGGTTAGCTTGTCGGGCAGAATGGTACGAATCAAACGCGGTTGATTTTGATCGGAGCCACCCTGAACGGAAGCTAGACCCGATGCTGCCTGGATGATTGGGTCATACACAGGCTTGGCGGCATATGGGCCGTTCTCGCCGAAACCGCTTAGCGAGACATATACAATATCGGGTTTCACGGCTCGGATATCCGTCTCGCCGACACCAAGCCGTTCAACCACACCGGGGCGGAAATTTTGTATGAAAACGTCGGCATCTACAGCGAGGCGTAATAAGATATCTCGTCCCTCTGGTTTCTTCAGGTCGAGCGCAAGGGAGCGTTTGTTGCGGTTGTTATTAAGGAAAGTAGCTGCCAGGCCGCCCGAACGATGTCCGCCTGAACGCACATGGTCACCCCAGTCAGGCGCTTCAAGTTTGATCACATCCGCACCCTGATCACCCAGCATCATAGTCGCCAGCGGACCAGAGATCATGGTGGTCAAATCGATTATTTTGTATCCAGTTAAGGGTCCACCGTACTGCGCAACGTCTGCCGTGTTATCCTTTTCAGACATTCGTTTTCTTTCCGTTCACCCTAAGACAAGTGACAATATAAAGATTTTTACCTTACCGCATCCATGAAAGCACGATCGGTGTCGTTAAGTTTTATCACTACACAGCGCTGAAAATGTAAGTGTGAAGGAAGTGTCTCTGCCTAGTACACACACCGAATTTAATGCCCCTCCATACAATGCGGTGAAAATTTTTGAAAAAGGAAGACCAGGCTCAACACCGAGGAAAATTAGCAACATAAAGTTCCACACCAACTAGAAGGGAACCAGACTGTGCAATTTATCAACTCCGCAATACTAATCAAAGTATCGCGGTCATCGATCGTGATTTTCCGCACGGTATCACTGTAGCGAACATGAAGGCACTACAGCCGAATCAAATAAAATTGATAGGATTCGAAAGTGGGTTACCGAGAAAATTATCGGCTTGAATCGATCTGACCGCAACAGAGGAAAAAATTTGAGCCGAAAAGTTTAGCGCAATCGCTCGCCAGCCCTTCCTTGGCGTGACGCTGAGTATCTCAAACGGTGAACGGGTCTTGAACGAGGATCGTGTCCTCACGTTCTGGACTAGTAGATAGCAACGCCACCGGCGCTTCAATTAATTCCTCAATGCGTCGAATATATTTTACTGCACTAGCCGGCAGTTCCGCCCAAGAACGGGCTCCCTGAGTACTTTGCTGCCAACCGTCAAAACTTTCATAAACTGGTTGCGCCACCGCCTGTTCTGCCGCTTGAGCAGGTAGATGATCAACCTCGTGACCATCTATTTTGTAGGCCGTACAGACCTTAAGTGTGTCCATGCCGTCGAGCACATCAAGCTTGGTAAGAGCGATGCCCTGAATGCCACCGACCTTAATTGCTTGGCTCACCATTACCGCGTCGAACCAGCCGCAGCGCCGCCGCCGCCCGGTCACGGTACCGAATTCATGTCCGCGCTCGCCTAGGCCACACCCAATGGCATCGTCTAATTCTGTGGGAAACGGGCCAGAACCAACCCGGGTTGTATAGGCCTTAGTTATTCCCAAAACATAACCGATCGCGCCTGGCCCGATACCACTGCCCGCCGCCGCTTGGCCAGCTACGGTGTTGGACGACGTGACATAGGGGTAAGTACCGTGGTCGATATCGAGCATTGAGCCTTGCGCTCCCTCGAAGAGTATACGCCTACCAGAACGCCTCTCTCTATTAAGACGGCACCAAACAGCGCCACAATAAGGAACGATGTGCATGGCTATATCGCCTAATTCGGCCTTGAGTTCTTCTTTGTTGACATCAGCAATACCAAAGCCGCGGCGCAGCGCATTGTGATGCAATAATAACTCGTCGAGCCTCTCATCCAGGGCGGCGAGCGAGCTGAGATCACACATGCGGATCGCACGGCGTCCGACCTTATCCTCATAGGCAGGGCCAATACCACGACCAGTTGTGCCGATGGTCTGGCCACCGCGCGCGGCTTCGCGTGCCTGATCAAGTTCTCGATGAAGCGGTAGGATAAGACAGGCGTTTTCGGCGATGAGGAGGTTATCCGGCGACACCGCAACACCTTTGGCCGCGATTTCATCAATTTCTCCTTTAAGTGCCCAAGGGTCTATAACCACGCCATTGCCAATCACCGAAAGTTTGCCACCGCGCACCACACCCGACGGCAGCAAGCTCAACTTGAATATATTGCCATCGATCACCAACGTGTGGCCGGCATTGTGTCCTCCCTGGAAACGCACGACTACATCAGCGCGCTCCGACAACCAATCGACAATCTTGCCTTTGCCCTCGTCGCCCCACTGAGCGCCGACGACCGCGACATTAGACATGGGATCCTATTCCTCAGGGTGAACTTCAGCGATGCAGCTCTCACTGTAGAGATATCCACAGCCTAAGCGGCGCGCCTCGGCTCTATCATCACTCGCAGGGCTCAAACCCGCAACCGCAATCCATCCTGCCGCGCGCAATTCGGCGGCTATTTTCGTCGCGGTACCGTAGGGCATATAGATGCGTTTCTCCACTAAGGCATCCGGTAGCGCGCGCAGCAGCGTATCCATATAAAGAGTGCAGCCTGTTGCGACTTCGTCCGGTGCACCATAACCGCTCAAGGGATAACGTCCGCCACGCCCCAACTCGCCGCGCACACCCTCTAAGAAAAGCGTGAAGCTGACCCCTGTCTGATACTCAAAGCCGCGGCGCTCAACCGGATCAACGGTGACGGCAAGATTGGGTGAAGCGTCAAGCACCAAACAGGCAACCTCGCTCAGTGCTGCCGCCGCGCTGGCCGCCGCATCTGGCAAATCCGCTTTAGCAATCGCTTCAAGCGCCGGGCAGGCCGGACCGGTCCCGCACAATAGCGCGCCCAGCAAGCCGGCTGCCCCGTCGGCCAAGCGGGCAATCTCAGCACCATCCTTGCGATCAAGTGCACTTCGCAATGCCTGACGATCTTTTTCGACGAGGTTGAGGCCATCCAGAATTGCCGTAACTAAGGTCGGCGCGCACAAATCGACGGTCAATCCGTCCAGTCCGAGCGCACTCAGTCCTTCAACAGCGAGCAGGATCACCTCAGCATCAGCCCGCGGAGTATCGGCACCGATTAGTTCAAAACCGACTTGGGCAAACTGGCGCTCAGGGCGCAACTCACTGCCTTGAACACGTAAAATATCACCGCTATAGCTTAGGCGGAGTGGCCGCGGGCTACGCGCCAACCGCGTGCGCGCAATGCGAGCGACCTGCGGCGTCATGTCACTCCGCAACGCCATCATGCGGCGGGATACCGGGTCCATTAAGCGAAAGCTACTCTCAGACAGTCCCGAGCCAGCTCCACTCAAAAGACTATCCTCAAACTCAATAATCGGTGGCTTCACTCGCTGATAACCATAGCCGTGAAAACAGGCAAGCAGCCTCGCCTCAAGGGTCGCCTCGAGCGTGACATCAGGGGGCAATTGGTCCCGTAATCCCTCGGGCAATAGTGCTTTGTTTACCGTATCGTTCATGTCGGCGGAGTTCTTACATAGTTTATCGATGCCCTCAAGCATAGGCGAGGAAATGCGCCGGGTTGGAAGCGTGCCACTAGGATTTATCCGCTAGTTGCGTCGCTAAGGACATGTTCCAGCTGCTGCGGCAGTTCGGTCCTTCTGGACGGTCTAGGAAGATAAACACCTCTATTCTCAAGCATGCGCCGGAGACTAATCACATCGTCGGCATAACTGGTCGCATAGACGATCCTGAGATCGGCGGTCATAGCCGTTATTTCCCTCCCCAATACTCTTACCGTTAGCGCAGTGTAGAATGCGCGTTATACTCTGCCAAGCGGACTCCAGTTCATGGGTAGTAGTATGAAATTTTTGGTTTTACAGCATATATATGTGGAACACCCCGGTGAATGGCGAGACTGTATGCGTCTGGCTGGCGATTCGTGGGATACTGTCGAATTAGACAATGGCGAGGCCATTCCACCCCTTGAATCATACGATGCGTTAATATCCATGGGTGGGCCAATGGATGTGTTTGATAAAGATGAACACCCATGGCTATTTAAAGAGAAGATGATCATCCGAGAGGCCGTTTTAAACCGCAAAATGCCCTTTCTGGGTATTTGTCTCGGCCATCAACTCCTGGCTGAAGCCATGGACGGAGTTGTCGAGCGAATGGCCGAACCTGAGGTCGGACTGATGGATGTTTCACTTACCCAGGTCGGTCGGGCTGATCCGCTATTTGATGGCGTGACCGATCCGATCACCTGTTTGCAGTGGCATGGTTGCGAAATTAGCACGTTGCCTAAAAGCAGCGAATCTCTTGCAGCATCTTCACATTGCGCGGTCCAGGCGATCCGTATAGGGCAACTTGCTTATGGACTGCAATTTCATGTTGAATTGACGGCGGATACGGTTACAGAGTGGTCAAAAATACCAGCCTATCGAAAATCTCTGGAGCAGGCTCTCGGTATAGGCGCGTTGCCGCGTTTGAATTCTGCCATCGCGGCCAAACTGCCGGACTTCAACTTAACTGCCCGGCGAATCTATAAGAATTTTGCGTCTCTCATACGGTAACGATTCCTATCGACCAATGGCGGCAATAGAAAAGAACATTTTTAGCTAGGTATAGTTTTATGAAGCCAAGACTGCTTAAACTTGACCTTTAATGAACCGTCGGAGCGGACCTATCACCTACCCTACTCTGGAGTTGAGCCACTCTCCTAACAATCACTGCACTCCGCCTTACAAAGCTTCCGGTATTGCCTTACTCAGCATATTAGAATTACCTGTTCCGCGCTGCGCATTACACGTTTACCTATTGATTTAGTGAGATTTACACTCTGTTTCAGATGCTGAATTACAAGCAGGCTAGTAATTACGCTTGCCCTTGTTATTTTATTATCGAATTCCTATATGATAGCTAGGAAACTGGAAAACCGCAGTTATTTCATCAACGTCACAAAATCGACGCAATCTCGGTGTTAAATTCAAACCTGCGGACCTAAATGAAGGACAGTTAAGGCTTATGGCGTCGATCATCCCGACGATTCGTGACCAAAACGGCGTTTCGCAATATTTGCGCGAAATTCGCCAGTTCCCCATGCTTGAACCGGATGAAGAATTCATGCTGGCCAAGCGTTGGCGCGAGCATGAAGATTCGGAAGCGGCCCATCGCCTGATCACAAGCCATCTCCGCCTGGTGGCGAAGATCGCCATGGGTTACCGCGGCTATGGCCTACCCGTCGGCGAATTGATTTCGGAAGGTAATGTTGGTCTGATGCAGGCGGTAAAGCGCTTCGACCCTGACCGCGGCTTCCGTCTTGCAACGTATGCGATGTGGTGGATACGCGCTTCGATCCAGGAATATATTTTACACTCTTGGTCTCTAGTAAAAATGGGCACCACGGCAGCGCAGAAAAAGCTGTTCTTCAACCTGCGAAAGATTAAGGGCCAGTTGGAAGCGATAGACGATGGCGATCTGTCACCAGAAAATATCGAATACATCGCCACCGCCTTAAATGTGCCAGAGCGCGACGTGATCTCGATGAATCGGCGGATGCTGGGACCAGACCAGTCGCTTAATGCGCCGGTGCGCGAGGAAGGTGGCGGCGAGTGGCAGGATTGGCTGGAAGATCCGGAAACGGACCAGGAAATCACAATTCTCGAAAATCAGGAGCTAGCCCACCGCAGCGCCCAATTGATGCAAGCCATGGACGTGCTAAACGACCGTGAAAAACATATTATGAGTGAACGCCGCCTGAAGGACGAACCGGCAACGCTCGAAGAACTGAGCAAGGTCTATGGTATTTCACGAGAGCGCGTGCGTCAGATCGAGGCAAGGGCGTTCGAAAAGCTACAAAAAACTATGCAAGCTGCCGCGCAAAAGGAACGCGAGAGCGAGCGCGCTGCTGCCGCCAGCCTGGCTTAAACATTCCTAGCCAAAAAAACTACCCCCAGAAGTTCCCGGAGCACCGCCGACTGGTTGTGTCACCTTTGTAATCGCGGACCAGCAAGTTTTGCTATGTTTGGCATGCTACGCTTCGAAAAATTGAGGGGAGTAATAAGAAGTGTATGACGGCGATATAATCGATCCGCACCACCATTTATGGGATTTGACAAGCGG
>PBDG01000051.1 GCA_002717225.1 Rhodospirillaceae bacterium
ACGAAGCCTTAAATCGCCTAGACATGGCACTAATGGACAGTGTCATGGTCCATCAACGGGCGGATGTGCCTTATGGAATGTTCCTCTCCGGCGGTATCGATAGTGCTGCCGTGCTCGCGGCTATGTCGCGGCTTAATGAGAGACCAGTGAAGGCTTTTACTGTCGGGTTTTCCGGCGGCGATGTTCATGATGAGCGCTACCATGCTCGCGTCGTGGCTCGCGCCGCTGGCGCTGAGCATATTGAGGTCGAATTCTGCGAAGAGGATTTTATTGAATTATTGCCGAAGATTGCGGCAGTACTTGACGACCCTGTTGCAGACTACGCGACGCTGCCAACCTACAAGCTTGGCCAATCGGCGGCGAGAGAAGGTCTTAAGGTAGTATTATGCGGTGAAGGTGGCGACGAACTTTTTGCGGGTTATGGCCGCTACCGCAGTGCTACACGTCCTTGGTGGAAGGGCGGTGGCAAGGCGATGCGAGCTCGTTCGGTGCTTGATAGCCTAGACCTGCTGCGTGAGCCGTCGCTAAACTGGCGCAAAGGCTTGGCGGCGGTTGAGCATTTCGTTAGCTGCAAAGGTCTCACCCCTTTGCAGCGGGTGCAGGCTATTGATTGTGCAGAGTGGTTGCCAAATGATCTCCTGATCAAGCTTGATCGTTGCCTAATGGCGCATGGCGTTGAGGGCCGCACCCCGCTCCTAGACATCGCTGTTGCCGAGGTCGCGTTCGCTTTACCGGACGAACTCAAGTTGCGCGGACGCCTTGGTAAATGGCTATTGCGCAAATGGCTGGAAAGGTACCTTCCGCAAGCGAATGCCTTTGCTCGTAAGCGCGGTTTCACTGTCCCTGTAGGCACGTGGATCATGCGCCACGGTGCAAAGCTAGGCCCTCTCGTTGCTAGTCAGCCGGGTGTTGCGGAATGGTGTATGCCTGAACGGGTGCGCAGTATTTTTATGCAGAATGGCAAACATGAAAATTTTGCTGCCTGGATTCTCCTATTCTATGCCCTTTGGCACCAAGTGCATGTGCTCGGCCATGGACATAAGGGAGATGTGTATGACTGTCTCGAGTCCTAGTTTTATATAACTGAGTATCTGACCTAACAGCTTAGTTCTTGAATAATCGTCAATATAGTCTTCCCGTGAAGTAGATCGAATGAATTGGTGATCGTGAGAGATTGATTCCTTTGTCATTGTTTGTCCTTTCAATTGGAAGGGTGCTGATCTGTCCCCTTCCCTCTCTCTATTTAGACAAACGTATCCCCCCGAAATGACGGGATAAGGAAATAAAGTTGAAGGTCGCCGAGGAGCACTACTGACCTGGTATCAACTCCTAATGAGTCAGTTGAATGCCCTCTAGCACCTCTATAGCGGGTCATACAGTGGGGTCATGTGTAATAGACGACACTGGTTGATCCCATGAATAAACAGTTGCGCAGTAGAGGAGTATTACCGCCCTGCTCACCGCAAAAGCGGATACTCAGCACCTTCCATCTTCAGAAAATATCGTTATGTTCTGCGCTGTTGGAGAGGTGCCCGAGTGGTTTAAGGGACCGGTCTTGAAAACCGGCAAGGGGTCACTCCCTTCGTGGGTTCGAATCCCACCCTCTCCGCCAAGACTGACCAACATACTGACCAACACTAATAATTAAGTGAATATATTCAATATGTTAGGTGTATTATCACTGGTCTTGAAAACCGGCAAGGGGTCACTCCCTCCGTGGGTTCGAATTCCAGCCCATCCGCCAATTTCTTCTAAAGGTTTGAGTAGACGATCCAAAAATATCCCTAGATTCCTGAATTTCAGACGATCTCTCCATATCAATGAGTCAGCTCAGCTAGGTTATTGACAGCTTCAATTATCTTCGCTCCAAGTCGTCATAATTTCGTACTATTAACGTGAGAGGGGTATCCATAATATGAATAACGCTTCCGTCCCTTTGGTAGATATTGGGCCGTTTCTAAACGGTGACGAAAAGGCCCGCGCCAAAGTCGCTGAAACAGTAGATCACGCCTGTAGAGAAATTGGATTCTTGATTATAGAGGGGCATGGCATATGTCCTAGGTTAGTCGGAGATATGCATGGGGTAAGCCACGACTATTTTTCTCTCCCATACTGGGAAAAAATTTCTCGAAAAATGCCACCTGATCGCTATCGAGGGTATACAGCATTCAAAAGCGAAACCCTTGCTCTAAGCTTAGACGAAAAATCACCCCCCGATTTGAAGGAATCCTTTTCCTGTGGCCCCTTTAATAGGGATTACGATGAATATCACTTTGGCGAAGACGGACAGCGTTTTTTTGCTCCTAATATATGGCCTGAACGACCGAAGAAAATGAGGAATCTGTGGGAACAGTATTATTCCGAAATGGAAACCCTCGCCGCCACTCTAATGCAAATATTTGCAGTGGCACTTAATCTCCCTGAGACATGGTTTGATGATAAAATTGATAGGCAAATAGCTAATTTTAGCGCGATTTTCTACCCTCCACAGGGCGCTAAACCAATTTCTGGACAATTAAGGGGAGGAGCGCACACTGATTATGGTAGTCTAACCATTGTACATACTGATACGGATATTGGTGGATTAGAAGTAAAACAACGAAATGGCCAATGGGTTTCTGTGCCATGGAAACCACACACTTTTGTGGTCAATATAGGTGACTTAATGGCAGAGTGGACGAATGACATGTGGGTTTCAACGATGCATAGAGTGGCGAACCCACCGACGGGACAGGAGGAAAAAAGTAAGACCTCACTTTGTTTTTTTCATCAACCGAATTACGATGCGATTGTAGAATGCATACCAACCTGTGTAAATGCTGAGCGTCCTGCCAGGTATTCTCGCACGACTTCAGGGGCGCATGTTACTTCAAAAGTGATGAAACATAGACAACAGATGGAGAGTTGAAATTACTTTTCATAATGTGAGTCCAATGATTCTGTCGATCATTTTAAATTGGTTTAAAAAATTTAATCAACCTGTTTTAACTCATAATACAAGTAAATTATATGGCCAGGTAGTACCCAGAAAAATCTTTACATAAATTATGAAACATCCGGGAAAATCCCCCCCCCCCTTTAATTACCTTGTTCTCTATAGTATATAACTTTAGTTCAACGTGTTTATAGATGATCAGGGAATGATTAACATTTCCACACAAACTTAAATGAATCTAGCTATACGATGGTAATTAATAACACTTAATATGGATTTGAATACCATTACTATTTGTTACACTCCACTACACAGGTTGTGAGTGTTAAAAGTTGGGGTCATATTCAACTGAGACAGGCGACAAAATTTTCACCAAGATTTCTCATTAATTTAAAATATCCGTCGGAGTCTAGTGTCAGACCTACGCCTAACGGATCCAATTTACCAATCCTTATATCGAGTTTTTCGGCAATAATTTTAATTGCATGTGGGTTAAATTGTGGTTCCCGAAAAATACATTGAGCTTTGTTTTCCGAAGCTAGTTTTATCATGTGGCGAATACGTCCAGCGCTCGGGGCATCCTCGGCATGTTTGGTTACGACGCCGACATTATTCAATCCAAAGTGTCTCTCAAACGGCCCATAAGCATCATGAAATACTATATAGGGAACTTTCCGGAATGGGCGCAGTTGTTCAGATAGTTCGACTTCAAGAGCATCTAGGCGCGCCAACATATGGATTACGTTCTTACTATAGAGTTTTTCGTGAGTCGGATCGAGGGTCTGCAACCTAGCTCCTATTAACTTAACGATTTCCTTGGCTGCACTGGGATCAAGCCACAGGTGGGCATTGAAGTGTTGATCCTCGTGTTCGTGTTGCTCTTCGTGCGCGTGGTGACCTTCTTCTTGTTCGTGTTGATCTTCGTGCGCGTGGTGACCTTCTTCTTGTTCGTGTTGATCTTCATGCGCGTGTTGATCTTCTTGTTCGTGTTGCTCTTCGGTTCTCTCTGTATGGTTCTCAAAAGTCAGGGAACGTTCCACGGGAAGATTTGCGATGGAACTTTCTAGAGGGAACTCCAGACTTCCTCCCACCCAAATAATTAGATCTGCCTCTTGTAACAGAAGAGCCTGTGATGGCTTAAGGGAGAAATGGTGCGGAGATACGTCAGCATTTAGCAAAAGGGCTGGCTTGCCTATACCTTCCATTACTCCGGCGGCTAGGCCATGCAACGGAAATATGCTTGCTAAGACTTTGGGCCCCCTNGAATGGNANCCTTCTGCGAGTGCAACCTGGGTAAATAAGAGTAGAGAAATAGCAANCACANGNGCGTTAATTTTGCGAANCATTCCAATCATNAGAAAAGCCATCCAATTTCTTAAGTTTATGTTATGNTATAATGTANCNTTTAAAAGTCAAATGACCATTGCGAACAAATGAATTCTGGGANTGGNAAGGATTGGAGCAATTGNAGAGTTAATGNCGCTCAACCATAAATGCNTCTGAGCTTTAAACAAATTCTCTAAATATATNTANAACAACAAATCTACTTATCAATATCCCGCTTAAAAGTGGTTTTGTCTTCTAAATAAGGGTTTGTTCTGATCATCCTACCCGTCGTCGTGTGCTGTGAATCGTAAGCCTATGGTTTCAAATTTTGCTGTGGTGCCGGGTTCAATAGCATCCAGGTGTTTGGCTACATCAGGAGAGAATTCGATGTCGTCAAGATCGTGTACGCCACCGCTTATAACCACCTGGAGAATACCCTCTTCATTACCGATGCTGCGAAAGGCGCGATTTACGCGCGGCGGCACGGAGATGGTGTCGAACGCCCCAAGAACAACTCTTTCACTGCCATCGTCATTCCAAGTAAATTCAAACTTCCCCTGTAGTACCGTGAAGGTCTCGTAGGTTTTCTGATGCGTATGCAAAGAGGGCCCCTGGCCTGGCGGGCATACTGCGTGGGTCATTGTTATCCCTGCCGCTCCTTTGATCGGCGCGCTGGCATTAATCGGCGTTTCCGTGCCGTCATCGTGTCCGATTACTGAGAGCAGTTGGCGGGAATAGATCAGGTCCTGTGCAGCCAGGGGAATATCATTCTTTTTCTGTAGTGGTAGGGCTTCCAACTCCGCATAGCGAGAAATACGATCTTCCATCTCTTCGCGACTGACTCGGATAGTTTTCATCGATATAGCCCCTATTCTGCCGCGATGCCACTTTTCGGCACTTCGTTGCCAAATGTCGCCAACATGCCTGTAAAGCCTTTACGCTCGGGAAATTTATAGGTTTTAATTTTGCTCGTCTTCCGACCCATATCAATGATGCTCTCGGCCATCTTAGTAGCGCAAACCACTCCATCGAGAACTGGAATGCCAAGTTCCGCCTCAAGGCCGTCGGCAAATTCTGCAAAGCCGGCGCAGCCAAGGCAGATTGCTTCCGCTTCATCTTCGTCGCGCGCGCTATAACATTCTTGGCGCAATTTCTCCATCGAACCTTCGAAATCTGTCTCGACGTCTAAAACATAGACCGGTGTGGTACGCACAGACACTTTATGAGCAAGCCCATAGCCCGCCACCATATGCTCGACCGGCACTCGGAAACGCGGGATAATGGTAACGATTGAGATTTTGGCCGCAAGCTGGCAGGCAAAATAGAGCGAAGCCTCGGCGATACCGATCACTGGCTTGTCGGTCAGTTCACGCGCGGCATGGAGGCCCGGGTCGCCATAACAGGCGATGATATAAGCATCAAAGCCCTGCTGATCACCCTTGCGGATCTCATTGAGAACGCCGGGCACGCAGAGATATTCATCATAGAAGGATTCTATTGAGGCCGGAGCATATTCCGGTGTTACTGCAACAATTTCTGTGCCCGCTTGGGCTGATGAGCGAGCAGCAACGGCGTCTGCATCGGTCATTTCCTGCGAGGAGTTCGGGTTGATGATCATTATCTTCATATCGAATACCTCTACCTTAGGATTTCAAAGCAAGTGATATTATTTCTACGCTAACACTCCTCTAGAGTCCGCACCAGCGGCGGGTTAAGGTCTCGTAAATCTCAACCGCCTGGTCGATATGATCAACTGGACAATATTCATCAGTTTGGTGCGCCATCTTCATTTCGCCCGGTCCGATTATAATCGTGGGAGGGTGGCCGCAGGCGGGTTTTATGGCGGCGGCATCGGTGAAATAAGGCGCACCCCGCGGTTCTATCGGCTCGTCGAGCAGCGCCTCCATAACTTGGTAAACATCTTGAATCCATGGATCTTCGTGCGGTGTATGGACACCACCAACATTGACTAAGCTTTCAACCTTATTCTCTGCACCAAGATAGCCCTTGATACCATCGAGCAGTTTCTCGCGATTCTGATCAGGCAGAGTGCGGATATCAATGGTAAATTCCGAATGGTCAGGCACTGAATTTAGATTCAGGCCGCCGTTAAACATGCCTACATTGAGGGTCGATTTACCAAGCAGCTCATGGGGCGCAATATTGAAATCGAAATCCTCCAACTTGCTGACTGAGCGCGCAGCCTTATAGATAGCATTATCACCTTGTTCCGGCATAGAGCCATGTGAAGTTTTGCCTTTTGTTTCCACGCGAAGCCATAGTGCACCCTTATGGCCAATCATGGGGTAGTTGGAGGTTGGTTCGCATATCACCACACATCCTGCTTCGCCGAGTGCATCCACCTCTGCGAGATGGAACGAGCCTTCACAACCAGTCTCTTCTCCAGCGCAGATCGCCATTACCATATCGGCCTTACCCTTGCGACCCTCGTTGGCAAGTTTGAGCGCGGTGTGGACAAAAGCAGCAATGCCGGCCTTCATATCTGTGCTGCCGCGGCCATAGAGCTTGCCATCCTTGATCTCTGCACCGAATGGGTCGACTGTCCAGTCTTTGGTCCCAAGTGGGACCACGTCTATGTGCCCGCCAAAGCAAATCGCTGGCTTATCGCCCTCCCCCTTAAGCCTGGCCACCAGACTAGTGCGGTCCTTGGCGAATTCGTAATAATTCACCTCGATGCCGGCGCCGCTCAGCAAATTGCCAAGATAGGTCGCACATTCTATCTCACGGCCCGGTGGGTTGCGTGTGTCCATGCGTACGATGTCCCGCGTAATTTCAAGCGCCGAGGGGATGACTGCCATAAACGAAGTTCCTCTGAAATTCAGATTTTTGTTCGCAGATCTGCAAACTTGACCAGGTAATTTAGATGTTCTCTAAAGCGGGAGCAATTGTTGGAGGAGAAGCATGGCGAAGATCGTAAGATTCCATGAAACCGGAGGACCCGAGGTGCTGCGTCTCGACGAGGTTCCGGATAGCGGGCCAGGCCCTGGTGAGGTTCGCATTAAGGTCGAGGCGATCGGTCTCAATCGAGCGGAGGTCATGTTGCGCCAAGGAATTTATCATGAACAGCCGGAGTTTCCGTCTCGCATCGGCTATGAGGCGGCAGGAATTGTTGAGGCAATTGGTTCGGGTGTGGATGATCTGGAAATTGGTATGCGTGTCGCGACCGTTCCTTCCTTCTCTATGTCCCAGACCCGTCAGGGAGTCTACGGCGAGAGCGCCACAGTGCCAGCAGAAATTGTCCTTTCCTATCCCACGATGCTGTCTCCTGTTGAGGGTGCCGCGCTCTGGATGCAATATCTCACTGCCTACGGTGCGCTTAAGGATTATGGTGGCCTTGGCCCTGCGGATACGGTGTTAATCACGGCGGCAAGTAGCAGNGTTGGCATCGCCGCCATTCAAACTGCTAAGACCTGNGGGGCGCATGTTATCGTCTNCACNCGGAGTTCGANAAAAAAGGCAGCACTTCTNGATTATGGCGCAGATCATGTGGTTGCGAGCGATGAGGAAAACCTNCCAAGCCGGGTTATGGANNTAACCAATGGAAAGGGCGTGCGGATAATCTTNGATCCAATCGCTGGACCGATACTTTNCGACCTTGCCGCTGCCGCTGCGCCTTACGGAACGATCTATGAATATGGCGCTCTTCATCCGAATGAAACGGTTTATCCGTTGATGACCATGTTGGCTAAATCCCTTACCGTCACCGGTTATCAGGTTCTCGATTATGTACGCGAGCCGGCGCGCTTGGAGCGTGCGCGTAGAAGTATTATCACTGGTCTCGAAACAGGTAGCCTAAAACCAGTAATCGACCGCACCTTCCCTCTAAAGGAAATTGTCACGGCCCACCGCTACATGGAGTCGAACAACCAGTGTGGCAAGATCGTGGTGACCGTTTGACCTGCGCGCTTGAGCGTTGACCCCACCACGGAGCACCTGAAATAATTCTTTTCCTATTAGGGAGGGGTACCGCAATGGCTGGTTTCAAAACCGATGTTGTCACGCGTGAAATTATTCGCGGCAAAATGCTTGCCGTAGCGGACGAGATGGGCGTCGTGGTTAAGCGCAGCAGCATGAGCCCAGTAATTTATGAGGTACTCGATTTTGCCTGTGGTTTTTGCGATCCAGAGGGACAACTCGTTTCTCAAACCAACGGTATAACGGTCTTTACTGGAACCTTCTCGATCCAGATCAAAATCATACTCGAAAAGTTTCGGAACCGGATTGAACAGGGCGATATTTATATGCTCAACAATCCCTATGAAGGTGGCACCCATTACAACGATGTTGGCGTGATTAAGCCAATCTTCGTGGACGGCGAGCTGTTTGCTTTCGCCATCACCATTTCCCATTGGACAGATATTGGCGGAAAGGCACCTGGCTCTCTGCCCGCGGATTCGACGGAGATTTTTCAAGAAGGTATTTGCTTCCCTGGCATACATATTTACAAGGCTGGTGAGCGCCAGGAGGGATTGTTTGAGATGATTGCGCATAATGTTCGCATACCCAAAATGGCTCTCGGCGATTTGAATGCTGCCTTGGCCTCGGTGCGAATCGCTGAAAACCGTTGCCTAGAACTTTGCGAAAAATATGGTGAACAGGCAGTGCGTGAGACCTTTCGACATATTCTCGAGACCAGTGAGAGCGTTAGCCGGGCAGCGGTGGCCGCGCTTCCGGATGGCGTTTACCACGCCGAGGATTGGGTCGATGGCGACGGCATAACCGAAGACCGCTTTCCGGCCAAAGTAGAAGTGTGTATAGAAGGCGATGAGGTTACCTTTGATTTTACAGGCTCCAGCCCGCAGGTTCAGGGGCCTATAAATTGCTCTCGCTCGGCGCTTATTTCCGCAGTTAAAACAGTATTCAAGGCGATAGTAGATCCCCAATCACCGTCCAACGAAGGATGGTTCAGGCCGCTCAAAGTGATCGCGCCTGACGGAACTATTTTTACGGCAACCAAGCCTGCTCCTGTCGGGTGGTACTACGAGGGCACAGCACACGCCTCTGAACTCGCGTGGAAAGCGCTAGCTCCCGTTGCGCCTAAGCGAGTCAGCATGGGTAGCGCCAATAGCCTATGCGTCACCGTGTTGGGTGGTATCGACCATGACCGCGGCGAACCCTGGGTAATGATTGAACCGGGCATGGTTGGCTGGGGTGCTACAGACGAACGCGACGGCAATTGCGTTACCAGTGCGATAACTAATGGCGACACTTTCAACTACTCGATTGAGCTCTTAGAAGCGAAATTCCCAGTTCGGGTAAATCAGTATGCTCTCAACATACCGGGCGGCGTCGGCGCTGGACGCTATCGCGGCGGCTATGGCTCGATCCGAGAATATGAAATTCTTGCCGGTGGTACCGTACTCTCCGCGAGCTATGGCCGTTCTATCGAACAGCCTTGGTCGCGAGAAGGTGGTGAAAAGGGCTCCTGCAATTTTTTTGAGCTTCATGTCGGTAATAACGAGCGACGCGCAGCGCGGGCACCGACGACGATCATGGAGCCCGGCGACTTGATCCGCATGTTTACTGGCGGCGGTGGAGGTTATGGTAATCCTTACGAACGCCCGGCCGAGGAGGTGTTGGAGGAGGTCCGGGCTGAATATATCACTGCTGAGAGGGCACGCGCAGATTATGGGGTCGTAGTGGCAGCGGACGGTAAGAGTGTGGATGCAAAATTAACGGCACAATTGCGTGCCCACGCTGGAGACTGAGCCATGGGTCGGGTGGCGTCTGATATCGGTGGAACCTTCACTGACTTGGTACATTTTGATGAAGCAAGCGGTACGCTGAGGACGGCAAAGTCCCTAACTACTCCAGCCAATCTGACACAGGGAGTGGTTGACACCATTTTGCTGTCCGGTTTTGCTTCGGATGAGGTCGAATTTTTTGTCCACGGCGGCACAACCGTGATCAACGCGATCACCGAACGTAAAGGCGCCCGTACCGCTCTGATTACCACTTCCGGTTTCCGCGATGTGTTGGAGATTCAGCGAGGTAACAGGCCAGATCTTTACAATCTACGTTTTGAGAAGGAATCTCCACTTGTGCCGCGCCTTCTGCGATTTGAGGTGCGTGAGCGGGTGAACCCGCAGGGCAAAGTTTTGGTACCGTTAGAAATTGCCGACCTTGGACCTATTGTCACGCGTTGCCGCGAAGAAGGCGTTGAGGCAGTCGCCATCCAGTTTCTGCATAGTTATGTAGCGCCCGAGCATGAAGCGCAGACTGCCGCTTACTTGCGTGAGAATCTGACGGGAGTCTCAGTTACAGCAAGCCATGAGATCACTCGTGAATGGCGCGAGTATGAGCGTGCTAATACGGCAGTACTAAATGCATATGTACAACCTATCGTTCAAACCTATTTCGGACGTCTCGAACAAGCACTGGATGGGGCGGGAATCCACTGCCCCTACGCAGCTATGCAATCGAACGGTGGCACGACTAGCTTTGCTTGGGCAAAAGAGCATCCAATTACGTTGATGGAATCCGGACCGGCGGCTGGTTGCAACGGAGCCGCAATCGTTGGGGAGTTATGCGACGAGGATCGCGTGATTTATCTCGATATCGGTGGCACAACGGCGAAATGCACTACCATCGAAGACAACAAGCCCAAGGTGACGACGGAATACCGTCTGGAATACAGCCGTACTCAATTTGGCTATCCACTCCGCGTACCAGTTGTCGATATTGTCGAAATCGGCGCCGGAGGTGGCTCTATCGCATGGTTTGACAAGGCGGGATTGCTAAAAGTAGGACCAATCTCGGCCGGTGCTGATCCTGGTCCAGCCTGCTATGGGCGCGGTAGTAGAGAGCCCACCGTGACCGACGCCAAGTTGATCACCGGGGTGATTAATCCTAATTATTTTGCCGGCGGCCAGTTGGACCTGGATGAGAGTCTGGCGCGCAAAGCTATGCAGATGGTAGCTGACGGCCTCGGTGTTAGCGTGGAGGAGGCGGCAGTCTCGGTGATCCGAACTGTAGAAGCCAACATGATCAACGCACTGAAGCTCGTATCCATTCAGCGAGGGCATGATCCGCGAGATTTTGTCCTTGTGGTTGGAGGTGGTGGCGGGGCGATGCACGGAGCGCCGCTCGGCCGCGACCTAGGCGTAAAGGAGATCGTCGTTCCACTCTATCCCGGTCTTTTTTCCGCATGGGGTATGTTGGCAACGGAGCCTCGGCGTGATTTTATGCAGACCGCCCTCCAACGCTCGGACGATATAGGCTCGGACGATATTCACGGCCTATTCTCCGGACTGAAAAGCGCAGCGCAGGAATATTTCCGGAACGATGCCAACATACCGGATACTGAAATCACTTTCGATTGCCGCATCGATTTACGTTACCTTGGTCAAGAACATAGCGTCACAGTGCCGGTGGCAAGCGAGTGTGAGGCTGTAGAAAATATTTTGTCCGCATTTCATGACGCGCATGAAAAGACATATACTTTTAGGTTGGATGATACACCAGTGGAATTCGTGACCTTCCGCTTGAGTGCCGCGGCCAATGTAGCGCGGCCCAAAATTAAAAGATTGCCGGTTGACGGACGCTCGATGACGGAAGCCGAGAAATCTTCCAGGATGGTTGATTTTGCTGACGATGGTCGCCATAAAGCGCAAGTTTACGAGCGCGCTAAACTACCTCCCGGGGCTGAGTTGAGGGGGCCAGTAATCGTCGAGGAGGCAACCTCAACTACGTTGGTTCATCCCGGTCAAATATTGCACGTCGATGATTTCGGCTTTTTGCACATCTTGAACTCTTAAATGTGCTCGGGCGCATTCTGGTAATATTTTTGCTCGAAGGGCAGAAGCACGGCGCGATGATTTTTCAAAATTTTTGCTATTTAAATTAATTTTTTATTTAATTTAATTATTGAAACAATTTTTATATCCCTCAGAAATAAAACAATAAATTTATATTTATGTTTCTTTCGAGATCGATTTGTGAGTTAGTTCTTCTCACCATCGACTGAAGATAACGTTGTATGGATAGGGAATTCTCCCTCGGTGACGGAGAAAGTTTTTAGTCTCCGGGTGGCAGTACGCGCTTACCACCGGTTTCGTCGATTGCAACGTAGACGAAGGTGCCTTCCGTGACTTTTACCTGATGCGCTGAGGCATGCCGCCTGGCCCATGTTTCAATTTTCACCGAGATTGAGGTCGTGCCCGTGCTCTCGATTTTCGCGTAACAAGTCACCAAGTCGCCGATGGCGATTGGCTGATGGAAGCGCATGGCGTTGATTGCGACCGTGGCAATGCGCCCACCGGCGCGTTCTACCGCAGGCACTGCCCCAGCAAGATCCATCTGTGAAATTACCCAACCACCAAACACGTCGCCGTTTGCGTTAGCATCCTTCGGCATGGCGAACATGCGGAGTGCAGGCTCGCTGTCAGGTGGCTGTTTACATTGCGGCATGCCAATTCTCCTTCTCGGGTTGGCGGACGGAAGGTTTATATCTCTCCCGTTTTTGGGAGAAAATTGACTAGGCGGTTACCCGTAGCGGTTAAAAATAAGTCTCAGGAATCCCACAACCAAAAATCTTGTCCTTCCTTGATAAAGAAACGAGACATGACCATCTTGTGAACCTCAGATGCGCCATCAACCAGTTTGGCTTGTCGGGCATAGCGGTACATCCATTCAAGAAGTGTGTCTTGAGAATATCCGCGTGCGCCATTGAGCTGGATACAAGTATCGACTACCCGATTGAGTGTCTCTTCCACATGCACCTTGGCCATCGAAACTTCCTTGCGTGCGCGATCGCCCTGATCGAGTTTCCAAGCGGCGTACATCGTGAGGAGTCTACCGGTATGAATTTTCATTGCGGCTTCGCCCAGCATCCATTGTACGCCTTCGTGTTCGGCCAGAGTCTCTCCGAAGGATTCGCGTTTTTTTACGTAATCAGCTGCAATTGACATAGCGCGCTTCGATAGACCAAGCCAACGCATGCAATGGGTTAGACGTGCTGGGCCGAGACGAATTTGCGTTGCGCGCAGCCCGTCGCCAATATTCATAAGCACGTTTTCTTTGGGAACTTCGAGGCCATCAAATTTGAGTTCGCAATGGCCACCATGCTCCTCAGGTCCCATGATTGGCACTTTACGCACCAATTCCCAGCCCGGTTGGTCTTTGTGAAATAGGAAGGCGCTGAGGCCGTTTCTCGGATCGTCGGAGGTTCGTGCAATGAGGATAAAATGGGTTGAGGCACCGGCGCCAGTGATGAACCATTTGTGGCCATGGACCACCCATTTGTCACCCTTCTTATTAGCCTTAGTGCGCATCATGCCGGCTGGATCGGACCCGCTGCCCGGATGGGGTTCAGTCATGACGAAAGCCGAGCGGATTTTACCGTCAATAATTGGTTGTAGCCATTTCTCCTTTTGTGCCTCGGTACCCACCATCCAGAGAAGTCGCATGTTGCCGTCATCCGGCGCCGCGCAGTTTAGTGCTGCTGGACCGAAGATAGAATAATTCGCTTCTTCATAAATTCCCGCCTGCTCAGCCATTTTTAGCCCCATGCCGCCGAGTCCCTTGGGCATTTGGGGAGCCCAAAGCCCAGCTGCTTTGGCCTTTCCGCGTAGAATCTCTAGCTGGTCGATAGGAATGTTCTCGTGCTCGTCGAAGGAAGAACGCGGCTCTTCTAGAGGGATGCAATGTTCGCGGACGAATTTGGCGGTGCGTTGACGCAGTTCTTCAAGTTCCGGTGATAGAGTATAATCCATGATGAATGAACCTTGATCTAGGGAGTGGCGTTCGCCCGCTCACGCAGGACGAATTTTTGAATTTTACCAGTAGCGGTTTTGGGCAATGATCCGAATATCACTGCGCTCGGCACCTTGAAATGTGCTAGATGTTCGCGGCAGAATTCAATGACCGTTGCGCTGTCAACCTCATCAGTGCCCGGCTTGAGATCGACAAAGGCGATGGGTGTCTCGCCCCATTTTTCATCGTTCTTGGCGACGACGGCGGCCTCTAGGATGCTGGGATGTTGGTAGAGTACATTCTCCACCTCAATACTGGAAATATTCTCGCCTCCAGAAATTATTACATCCTTGGAACGATCCTTGAGTTCAATATAGCCGTCTTCGTGCATCACGCCGAGATCGCCAGTATGGAACCAGCCATCGGCAAAGACTTTTTGCGTCTCCTTTGGGTTAGCGAGATAGCCCTTCATCAGTGTATTGCCGCGTAAGTAAACTTCGCCCAAGGTTTTGCCATCTGCTGGCAATGGTTCTCCTGTTTCCTGATTGGCAATCATGGCATCAGCAACAGCCAAAGTTGGAACGCCCTGACGCGATATCTTGCTGGCCCGCTCTTCCAAGGTGAGATCAGCCCAATCGTCTTGCCACTCGGCAATCAGGGAAGGGCCGTAGCACTCTGTCAGACCGTAGAGGTGAGTCACGCGGAAGCCCATCTCCTCCATCGCCGTGATAATTGAGCTCGGAGGCGGTGCGCCACCGACGCAAACGTCGACCATCTGTGGGAAGCTCCGCTGATCTGCCGTTGGTGTATTGGCAATCATGTTGAGGACTATAGGTGCTCCCGCCAGATGAGTGACCCCCTCCTCCGCGATCAGGCGGAATATGTGGTTCGTTTCTACGCGTCGCAGACACACATGTGTACCGGCCACTGCTGTGACAGCCCAGGTATATGTCCAGCCGTTGCAATGGAACATTGGCAGGGTCCAAAGATAGACGCTGCGTGCGGTAAGCGCTCCAGCAAACACGTTGGATAAAGAGTTCAGATAGGCACCTCGGTGATGGTAAACTACGCCTTTGGGATTGCCCGTGGTGCCGGAGGTATAGTTAAGAGTGATCGCCTGCCACTCATTCTCGGGCCTGTGCCAGATATAGTTCGGTTCGCCGCCAGCGATGAACTGCTCATAGGTTTCGTCAAGGAGGTCGATATCGCTGACCTCAGCCTCAGGATCGTCAACCACAACTAGATAAGGATTTCTCCCAGACATAGCTATGGCATCTTTAACTAGCGGAATTAACTCCCTGTCGACGATCACCAGTTTGCTCTCAGCATGATCAAGCAAGTTGCCGATTGTCTGTGCGTCAAGACGGATGTTGAGTGCATTCAGCACTGCGCCGGCCATGGGCACGCCAAAATGGGCCTCCAGGGTTTCCGGTATATTGGGTGCTAGCAGTGAAACAGTATCTCCTATGTCAATTCCACGAGCTACAAGTGCCGAGGCCAGTCGCCGGCATCTGCTGTAGGTCTCTATGTAGGTTTGCCTACGGTTGCCATGAACGATCGCGACATGCTTGGGGTGAACGCGGGCCGCACGGGTCAAAAAATCGAGGGGCGTCAGAGCCGTGTGATTGGCCGCATTACGCTCTAGGTCAATGTCGTAGCGGCTCTTCCGGGCCACGGGTTGCATCCTTCTGATTAAAGTTGTGCTTCGGCAACTGGAGGTGACTTATTATCCTGCGTGGCCATGGCTCACAAGCCACTAGATACGAAGTGGCAACGGTAAGTATGAAAACAGTGTTCGACTATTCCTCAAACCGTGTTTTTCCCTCCAAGATTTATATTTGAAATAGCACGATGACGCACTCACCTCATGAATTGATCTCTAGAGCCAATTTGAATTATTCAGCAACGTTATCGTTGAATATGCCCTGTTAGGAAACCGAAGGATGTAATTTAGTGTGCCACGTGGAAAACGTTTTCTATAAGCTTGGTTGGACCCCTAACCTTGTTTGTCACTACGACCCGGCATCGCAAACCGCGCTCGCCGGTCAATTGCCTTGGACGTCCTCGCGTGCGGGTTCGTAGCAGAGTATACTGAGACGCATGAAAATTATGATTGTATCGGACACTATTTGTCCGTGGTGCTATGTTGGCAAGCGCCGGTTCGAGCGGGCTCTAGCAGCACGCCAAGAAATTTTGACGGAAATTGAATGGCGACCGTTCGAACTCAATCCCCAAATTCCAGAAGAAGGCCTCGATCGCAAGGTCTACATGCGAGCAAAATTCGGTGGAGATGAGCGTGCCGACGAGGTTTATGCCGGTATTCGTACTGCAGGACTGGAAGAGAATATCAAATTCGCGTTTGACNAAATCTCACGGGTNCCAAATACCGTCGCNTCACATCGCCTAATTGCTTGGTCGTTNNCACGGGGTTGCCAGGAGCAGATGGTTGAAGNGTTATTCCAGGCATATTTCTTGAAAGGNAAAGATATCGGCNAAATCGANGTGCTTGTGGAAGCTGCCGGGTCCATCGGTTTTAAGAAAAGCGAGGTTCGTGCCTACCTTGTCGGTGGAGAAGGTACCGAAGAAATCAAATCAGAGGCCAAGGACGCAAAGCGTCTCGGCATTTCTGGCGTTCCCTGCTTCGTATTCAATGGAAAATATGCGATTTCCGGCGCCCAAGAAATAGAAGTGTTTTCACGAGTCTTCGACCTGGCCTTGCAAAGCGATGAAGATATGGACGCAAAACCGTAGCAATACTATTTCACTGTTTCGAGGCGACGAGGGTCATTTTCGAAATTTTTTCCCGGACCTTCTCCCTCAAATATCGAAAACATTTTGCGCAAGAACCCAGGCGTTAACACGGAAAGTGGATTGACGGAAATTTTCGGTTCTACCGTCGTGCCTGTAACTGAATAGGTTGCAGCGAAAACGCCCTCTCCCTGTCCACCGACCAGGAAGTCTCCAATTAGGGGAATATTTCCGACAATACTATTGATAGCATACGCTGGAACGATGCTACCTTGTACGTCGACCTCTCTATTATCGAGATTTACTAGGCCTGACGCATTGACGCCAATTGCGCTACCAGCAGTCTGGGCATTGACTATGGTGACGATACCATCCTCCATAGAGAACGGCAGATGAAACGTCGAAAAGGCAATCCCTTCGCCCCCCAGGGAATCAAAAATTCCGGTGAAGGAGGCAACGGCTAGAAGCTGCGCCAGAGTGGGGGCATTTATGACTCGATAATTATTGATGCGAACCTCGCCGCTGACAGAGGAACCTGGCTCGTCATCATGCAAGACCGCTTCCAGCAACAATTGGCCACCTATCGCGTTGTCATAAATGTCAAAGGCCCGGGCAACGGAACCAGCATCATCCGAGCGTACTGTCAATCGTCGTTTGGCTCCATCCGGCTCAATAATGAGGTTAAATTCTGCACCGGTGACTAGAGTGCCGGTAAGAAGCGCTGATTCAAGTCTTTCGGAGGTGTTGAGCACCCGTGCCCGTGCTGAAGTGATTTGCTGATCTGCTCGAGTGATTAAACGATCAACTTGAGTTTCTAAAATAAGGGGCGGAAGGTTGCCTTGTTCGGAATCTAACATTTGGTCGATATAAGGGCGTATATCGAGACTCTTTCCCTTAACCTGAAAGAGATTGTTGTTGCGTTCATCTCGCCGGTAACTTACCGACAAATCGTTGTTGCCAAAAAGAATTTGTCGCAGCTCGGCCTCTAACAGTTCGCCATTTTCTGGTTTTAAACGTGCGCTGCCCTTAACTCGTAACTCGTCTGATGTGAACTCAAAATCCGAAATATTGATAATTTGATTGTCTAGTACCTGCGCAAGAAGCAGGAGCGATGCGTCCTCACCTGCCGGCTTTTGGAAAAACATTTCTGGAAAATTCATTACCACTTGGCGGCCATCGAGTGCCGCAGAGACATTTTGTGTATCATCATTAGAGACTGTGTAGGTTATACGCAGATTAAACGGGCCTTCGATATAAGGGGCCAGTTGAAAACCAAGTTGCTTTTGAGCTTCGGAGTTAATAAGTGCCGAAATATCGTATCTGCTGCGATAGGGAGAGCCAGGTCCATAATTCTCGAGCCATTGAACGTCGGCTGGCACACCCTCAATCAAGGTTGAGCCCACTACTTCCATATTTAATTCGTTAAGGGCCAGGCGAAAATTTCCATTAGTTAAGCTGCGCTTGCCGGGTAGATCCCGCACGGATAAATCTGTAAGGCGCGCAACGGCTACGAATTGCGCTTCTTCCAATTGAACGTTGCGGCGAAAGGGCATTTGCATACCAATTTCTGCAACTATGTGGCCATCGAACTGATCGTAGCGCATGCCCACAGCATTGAAATACCCAAATCCCGGTTTATCAATTAGGCTCAAGGCATTTTCCACCGGACCCTCAACATGTCCGATAATCTTTATCATGGCCGAATCTTGCATTAGGTCCGTTATGGTCACGATACCGGTGGGGGCATGCATCTCTTCGATGGCTGCATCGCGAACATGCAATGTCATATTGCCACTGTCGATATAACCTTTTCCATTGACGCCAAAGGCATAAGGTTGTCCTTCAAGATAATTCACCGTTGCATCTCGAAACTCATATGTTACGTCCAGCGCCTCCGGGCGCTTACCGGCCTCAACCAGCTCTAACTCACCCGGTTTTACGTCGATATCAGCGGTGAAATGCGTAATCACTCCATCAAGCATATTTTCCAAGATCCAGAGCCGCAGATTTGGTAAGAGGAATTCCGGCCAATAATTGTTTAGTTTATTAAACGGCATCTCCATGAACTCAAAAGTACCGAAAATGCCAGGTTTTTCGGGCCATCCTTCTAATCTACCGTGATAGCTGAAAGTTGGTCCGCCAGTTTCGACGACGAGTTCTTCAAAATCGACGGTCGCCAAATCGGCGTTTGCACTCCCCTGTATTTTTAATTTGGTGACAGGTGAAGATTCTGGAATGATTTCTGCGATGTCGAGGCGTCCGGCTGCGCCCATTAGGTCAAAACTTACTGTCTCCGCTAATTGCCCTTCGCTATCGAGCGTAAATTTTAAATTGCCAGACAAGGGAAGGTTTATCCCCTGGAAAGCAGCAAAATTTGGGGAGAGACCTGCAAGGTGATCAGGAACGAACTCTGCGATGCGTAGTGTCGTCCTCGTGCTCCCGTCGTTGCGCTCAAATGAAGTTGCCGCTATCACGTCGAACGACGTCTCGCCGACTTCGACATTAGCTAGGATGTCACCTTCAATTCTCTGATCGTTGAGTCTAAATAATAGGTCTGCCTCCGACGAGCGCCACGATAGACCGAGCAACTCATCATCTACATCGATCGTCGCCCCTAAAATGCTGATATGCTTTAAATCTCCGAGAGGATGATCTACTTCATGATTGGTTAAAAAATTCGTGATTAGCCCATTGATCGCATCATTCGGTTCTTCGAACTCGGCACCAAAGGCGAATTCAAGTCGACCCTGCCGGTTGCGTAAAAAATGAACACTGGGATTTAAAAATTCAACATTTGTGGGTTTGATATGGCCCTTTAACAATGCGAGGGCACTAAGCTCGAGAGAAAGTTCAGGTACTGTAGCAAGAGTTTTTCCGTCGGAGCTTACGACATGGGCGTCAGTAATCAAAATATCGAGGGTCCGATTCCAACCCGCCCATGTGAGTAGCGTATCATTGAATTCCAGTCGGTAGCTTAACTCTTCTGAAGCAAAAGCCTCTTCGAGATACGGCGAGAGAAAGGCGATTGAGATTGGTCCGCTTGACAAACGCCAAGCGGCAACAGCAAAAATGATTGCTAAAGAGCCAAATATCGCCGCTAAGATGTGGATAATGTATTTTAAGGGCTTATACATAAGCGGCTATTCTCCGGACAGCTGCCGGAATCTTGACCCAACCCATAATGTCGCGCAGGTTGCGCCCAAGGATTGCGCACGAGAACAATTAACCTGCTTATAGATTAATGCAGACTATTCCCTTCTTAACAGATAATAGCCTCTTGCCGAAGCCCGCTGAACCCGAGCGCGCGCTTCGCGAATTAGATATGTGGCGTCAGGCCGCCGGTGCAAGAGCGGAAACTGAACCCGAGTTGGCCGAATTCATGTACGATATTGCCGCTCGAGAAGAAGGACAAACGTTTCTGACAGCAATTTTCGGCAACAGCCCATTTCTGTCGCAGGCTCTACGGAACCATCCGATAGTTCTATGTAACGCACTTTACAAGGGTTTTGATAAAACGTTTGAAGAGCAACTGCTGGCCGCATCCAACACACGAATTTGGCGAGGAAGCAAGGCCGAAGTTATGTCTGGGTTGCGCACTGCAAAGCGAGGGATAGCTCTCACCATTGCCATGGCCGATATTGCTGGTGTCTGGTCATTAGAGAAAGTCTGCGAAGGATTATCACGCTTTGCTGAAGTTTCGATATCCATTGCGTTAAATTTTCTTCTTCATCAGATCGGCCAATCTGGCCACCTTACACTTAAACATGCGGAAAACCCTGGGAGGGATTCCGGCGTGACCATTCTTGGTATGGGTAAACTTGGCGCACGCGAGTTAAATTATTCGAGTGATATTGACCTCTTGATTTTGTTCGATGGTGAGAAAATCGAGTATGTTGGCGAAGATGGACCACAGCAAGGCCTTCACCGTTTGGTTCGGGAATTGGTCTCGATTCTTGGAGAGCGTACGGCAGATGGCTATGTCTTTCGAACCGATATGCGTCTACGTCCTGACCCGGGTGCGACACCGCTTGCCGTTTCAACGGCAGCAGCAGAGCATTATTATGAAAGTCTAGGCCAGAATTGGGAACGAGCGGCGATGATAAAGGCACGCCCGGTGGCTGGCGACCTCAAGGTTGGTGAACAGTTTCTTGAACGTCTCGTACCTTTTGTCTGGCGTAAATATCTTGATTTCGCTGCGATTGAGGATATTCATTCCATAAAGCGTCAGATCAATGCCCATAAGGGGCACCACGAAATTGCAGTCGCCGGGCACGATATCAAAGTCGGCCGTGGTGGTATCCGTGAGATCGAATTCTACGCCCAGACCCAACAATTGATCTGGGGGGGTAAGGAGCCAGNTCTGCGTCTTAGTGGCACCTGTGACGCACTTCACGCCCTCGCCCATGCTGGTCATACCNATAGTGGAGTGGTAGAGGACCTAATTGCTGCCTATGGCTATTTGCGNCGACTTGAGCACCGTTTACAAATGGTTGCCGATGAACAGACACATCTTTTNCCCAAAGAAGAACCGGGTCTTGCTGGCATCGCCTNTTTCATGGGTAACGAGTCAGCGGCGGAGTTGGCGAAAGACGTAAAGCANCATCTNTCCTGCGTCGANAGTCATTACGCCGCTNTGTTCGAGGATTCTCCAGAGCTTGGAGGCTCGCNGGGAAATCTTGTCTTCACCGGNACCGAGGATGACCCGGATACTCTTCAGACCCTAANNGATCTNGGCTTTGGCGATGGAAAGNCTATATCAGCTACTGTGCGTGCCTGGCATCATGGTCGCATCCGAGCGACTCGTAGTACCCGTGCGCGTGAGCTTTTGACTGAGCTGATGCCCGGCCTTCTTGGTTCTCTTTCGCAAACGGTCAACCCAGATTCCGCTTTCCGGCATTTTGACGAGTTCCTTACTAATCTACCTGCCGGTGTACAGTTGTTTTCGATGTTTCATGCCCGCCCGGGATTACTCGATTCTCTAGCTGAGATCATGGGCAGCGCACCGAGCCTGGCAGAACATTTGAGTCGACACCCAACCCTCTTAGATGGTGTGCTTACCGGACGCTTCTACGAGCCAATAGGGACGGCTACCGAGCTGCGCATAAATCTCGACGAGAGCCTTTCTGCAGTGAACGATTTCCAGGACACGTTGGATTTTGTCCGGCGCTGGACCCATGACCGCGAATTTCAAATTGGAATGCAGCTTTTGCGTGGCATGATCAGCGGTGAGGAGGCCGGCGCGACACTGACCGCCGTCGCTGAAGCGACGCTGCAAGGATTACTTCCCTATGTTGAGGCCGAGTTCCAGCGCGGCCACGGTCGCATACCTGGAAGCGAATTCGTCATTCTGGGAATGGGCAAGATTGGCGGACGGGAAATGACCTTCTCCTCCGACCTCGATCTTATTTTTGTTTATCGCGGCGACGAGACAGAGAGTACTCAGTCCGATGGTCTGCGCGTACTTCCTCTAAGCCAGTATTATGGGCGGCTGAGTCAGCGCTTAGTGACTGCACTGAGCGCGCTTACGCCAGAAGGTAAGCTTTACGAGATTGATGCTCGCTTACGACCCTCTGGCCAATCGTCACCGCTTGCCTCGGAAGTTAACGGCTTTGCTGAATATCAGAACAAATCTGCATGGACCTGGGAGCATATGGCCTTAACCCGCGCCCGAGTAATTGCAGGAAGCCCAGTACTTGGCAAGTTTGTTAGCATGAGGATCATGGAAGTATTAACCACGCCACGCGATGATTCTCAGTTGGTGCGCGATGTGGCAAGCATGCGTCTTAGGATTGATAAGAAGCGTCGTACAGAAAATTTATGGAAACTAAAGCATGTTCGGGGCGGTTTGCTCGATATAGAGTTCATTGCTCAATATCTCGAACTTCGCGAAGCGGCATGTCATCCGGAAATTCTCTCGCAGGAAACAAGTCTAGTTTTTGAACAACTTGCCGCAATCGGTATCTTGCCAAAGCAAGATGCAGCTGAACTGATAGAAGCTACTAATCTATTGCGCCGCCTCCAGGCTTTACTTCGCTTAACGGTGGGCACCAGCCGCGATGAAAAATTCTATCCAACGGGTCTTCGCGAAGCACTAGCAAAATCAGCTCAAGTGGAAAATTTCGAAGAAGTGCGGGCCAAGTTGCTACAAACTCAGGATTTAGTTCGCGCTTATTACGACCGTTATGTGCAACAACCGGCAGATGCCGTGGGAAAGGAGTAGTTGTGGATAAGGAATTGACTGAAGGCGCTAAGGCGCCAGATTTTGAGGCCGCTACGGATGGCAACGGGAGCCTGAAACTATCATCCCTCATGGGTAAGAATGTGGTGCTATATTTTTATCCCAAGGACGACACGCCTGGATGCACAAAGGAATCCTGCGGTTTCGCTAAAATGTATAACGAATTCACTGGAATGGGTGCCGAAATAGTCGGTGTCTCTAGGGATTCAGTTGCTCGACACGACAAATTTAAAGCCAAATATGATTTGCCTTTCACCCTCGTTTCTGACGATGACGGCGCTATTTGCGAGGCATACGGTGTGTGGAGAGAGAAGAAGAATTATGGCCGCACCTATATGGGCATCGAGCGCTCGACCTTCCTTATCAACAAAAAAGGCAAAGTGGTCAGAGTGTGGCGCAAGGTTAAAGTGAGCGGACATATAGAGGCGGTCATGGATGCGCTTGCCGCGCTCTAGCCTTTCGGCGAAGGCTGTCGCGGTTCTAAGGGAACCACTCCCTGCCCGTAAGGTATCGCTCACCAGAGAAGCCTCAGCGTTGTGGTACAGCGGAAAACTGTCATCGAGCGATCCCACAGTCTTTATGCCGATGCGCCCCGCGCGCCCGGCTGAGCCGACTCTTCTCGCGCCGCGTCACATGCCGCAACGACGATTAGGGGGCTTGCGTGGGCGCATTGCTCTTCTTCATGCCGTCGCCCATATCGAACTCAACGCTATTGATCTTGCCTGGGATTTGATCGGCCGTTTCGGCAGTGCCTTTGATTGGCCTGAAGACTTTTTCCATGATTGGGTTAGCGTGGCGGTTGACGAGGCACGACACCTTTCCCTACTTGAAGAGCGCCTCTCCGAACTGGGCGCGGCATATGGAGATTTACCAGCGCATGACGGTTTGTGGCAGGCAGCTGTGGAGACGGCACACGATCCCCTGGCCCGCCTCAGCGTTGTACCAATGGTGTTGGAGGCGCGCGGACTTGACGTAACGCCGGCGATGATTAACCGCTTGCGTCGCGCTGGCGACGGAAAAAGCGCAGATTTATTGGAAACCATCCTCAATGAAGAAATCGCCCATGTCGCTGCTGGCAGCCGTTGGTTCTTTCATCTTTGCCGCTACCATAAGTTGCCTGAGGTGGAGACCTGGCGTGCCTTGGTAGGAAAGCACTACAGTGGCGAATTGAAACCACCCTTCAATGAAAGGGCGCGTAGTGCTGCCGGCATGCTCCCAGGGCTTTATCTTTGAAAGCTAACTGAGGTTCGCAGATTTTAGTGAATCATCACCGAGTACGCCAATTCGATGTGAAAGAGACGCAGTCAGGAATTCATCAAGATTGCCGTCAAGTACAGCATCTGGATTGGTGTTTTCGACATTGGTTCGCAGATCTTTAACTAGTCGGTAAGGTTGGAGCACGTAGGAACGGATCTGATGACCCCAGCCGATATCCGATTTCTGTGCATTGAGAGCCTGGGTCTCTTCCTCGCGCCGTTGTAGCTCCGCCTCGTAGAGGCGCGCGCGCAGCATACCCATAGCTTCTGCACGGTTACGGTGTTGCGAGCGCTCGGCTTGGCATTGAACGACGATATTGCTAGGTAGATGTGTAATCCGCACCGCGCTATCAGTACGGTTTACATGCTGACCGCCAGCACCTGAGGCTCGGTAAGTATCGATGCGTAGATCCTTCTCTTCAATCTCAATATTGATGTCATTGTCGATCACCGGAAAGACCCAAACGGAAGCGAAGCTCGTATGTCGCCGGGCATTGGAATCAAAGGGTGAGATCCGTACCAAGCGGTGTACGCCGCTCTCGGTTTTGAGCCAACCATAGGCCATGGCCCCAGTTATCTTGACTGTAGCTGATTTGATCCCGGCTTCCTCGCCCGGGCTTTCCTCGATCCACTCCAACTTGTGGCCTTTGTCACCGGCCCAGCGTACATACATACGAAGAAGCATCTCAGCCCAATCCTGAGATTCGGTTCCCCCTGCACCAGCATGTATTTCAAGAAAACAATTATTACTGTCCGCCTCGCCCGACAGGAGGCTTTCGAGTTCAAGGCGCTTAGCGCAGACTTGTAGCTCGCTTAGCAGAGTCTTCGCCTCCGCAAAGGTTTCTTCGTCTTTCTCCTCATCGGCAAGTTGGGCAAGAGCCAAGGCATCACCAAATTCACGATCGAGATCGTGATAACGGGTAATCACCTGGTCAAGTTTTGTGCGTTCGCGCATTAATGACTGGGCAGCCCCTTGATCGTTCCACAAACCGGGGTCCTCAGCGCGTGCGTTTAGCTCTTCGAGGTTCTTAACCGCATTATCCAGGTCAAAGATGCCTCCTTAGCAGAAACATTGACTGCTTGATCTGTTCTGTCAGGGAAAGAATATCGGCGCGCATGATTAGATCTCGTCAAAAATACTTAACAGTTAAGCCGTGGGCCGCATATTAGTATAAACCGCCAGACCCTTCGGTCAAAACAGGCTTTCCGTTACTTGCGCCCTGGCCGTTGGAGTTGCGGGTTAACGGGCCCGGCTCGGTTCCAATTAGGAACGCTTCGACAACTACGTTTTGATTTTCAGGTCTTGCTGCTAGGCCCGTCTCACCATCGACTCTTACGAAGCGGATGCCTTCAGGAACTCGAAACGGTACAGCGGGCGTTTCGGCCAAAGCGCCACGCATGAATTCCCGGAAGATCGGTGCCGCGACCTTGCCGCCTGATTCTTTCCACCCAAGGCTTTTTGGTTTATCGAATCCAACGAAGACACCTACAGCGAGGTCAGGTGTGAAGCCTACAAACCAAGCGTCTCGGAATGCGTTAGTTGTCCCAGTCTTACCACCAACCGGAATGTTAAGTTCTTTGATAGAACGGCCAGTACCTCTTAGTACTGCTCCCTCCAACATAGAAACGATCTGAAATGCACTTGTTGGGTTCGCAACCTGTTCGCGTTTTTCGGGCAGTTCCGGTGGAGTTTGACCATCCCAGGATATCGTGTTGCAACCATCACAGACACGCGTGTCACGAGCATAAATGGTGCGACCATGGCGATCCTGGATGCGCTCTACAAAAGCAGGAGAAATACGTCGCCCGCCATTGACGAGCATTGCATAAGCTGAGGTCAATTTGAGTACAGTGGTTTCTCCAGCACCTAAGGCCATAGAGGGCAACATCTGTAGGTTGGGATGAATGTTGAAACGCCTAGCGTAGTCGGCGATCGTACTCATACCTAGACTCTCAGCGATGCGTACGGTCATCAGATTGCGCGATTTCTCAAGACCGAGACGGAGAGTGCTCGGACCATAGAACTTCTGCGTATAGTTCTTTGGTTTCCACTTGCCGAGACCATCGCCCTGATCGACTACATAGGGTGCATCCAGCACGATCGAGGCCGGGGTAAAACCATTTTCCAGCGCGGCAAGATAGACGAAGGGCTTAAACGCGGAGCCGGGCTGCCGGTAAGCCTGAGTTGCTCGACTGAACTGACTGATAACAAAATCGAACCCGCCTGCAAGCGCCAAAACACGGCCGTTATGAGGGTCGAGCGCGACTAGAGCACCGCTNANCTCAGGGATTTGTCNGAGCATAAAGCCCGGCTTGGNGCGAGTTTTACTTACCGGGACAGGTTCAACATAAACTANGTCACCCGGAANCAGCACCTGATTAAGATGGGTAANCTTGGGACCNAGCTTTTGCCCTCCGAGTGTTTCACGCGCCCATAATANATCGTCAAAGACAANCTTTCCCTCGACACCATCNTCNAGTATNAAATTTGCCACCTTCGGATCCACTTCATNTATCATAGCGAGGNGCCATGGTACCTGCGGCAANTTGANTTTTAGAGCAGCAAAACGCTCGCGCCAGCCATTTTNCTCGGGGCCNATATTGGCGAGNGGGCCTCGCCAACCATGGCGTCGATCATAAGAAATTAAGCCGTCACGCAGTGCTTTGTCGGCNTGGTTCTGAAGGCGCGGGTCGAGGGTCGTGCGAACAGAAAGGCCACCGCCGTATACCTCGGCTTCGCCGAACTTGTTGAAAAGCCAACGTCTTACCTCCTCCGTAAAATATTCTGCCTTTACAAATTCCTCGGTAGCGCGTTGACGTATACGCAATTGCTCAAGCATGGCAATGTCTGACTGCTTTTGGGTGATCTTCCCATTAGATGCCATTTGCGCCAAAACCCAATTGCGCCGCGCGACGGCGGCTTCATATTTTTTGATTGGGTGGTAATTGTTTGGTGCCTTGGGCAATGCGGCAATATAGGCTGCTTCGGAGAGTGTCAGATCATCAAGTGATTTGTTAAAATAGTTGAGCGCGGCGGCAGCTACTCCGTAAGAGCGATATCCAAGAAAAATTTCATTGAGATAGAGTTCAAGGATTCTGTCCTTAGTGAAAGCATCCTCAATGCGAATAGCGAGAATTGCCTCCTTGAACTTGCGCTCCATTGAGGCCTCGTTAGTCAGCAGAAAATTTTTGGCAACTTGCTGGGTGATGGTCGAAGCACCAACCAACTTTTTATCTGAGGCGAAATTGCCGACATTTTGTATCAGCGCACCAGCGACGCTGATAGGATCAAGGCCAAAATGATTGTAGAAGTTTTTATCTTCAGCTGAGAGAAAGGCGTCTACTAAGAATTTGGGCATTGCTTTAATCGGAACAAAGACGCGTTTTTCACTTGCATATTCTGCAACAAGCCGACCGTCTCCTGCGTGAACTCGGGTCATGGTATCTGGTTCGTAGGCAGCTAATTGCCGGTGATCTGGCAGGTCTTGGCCATAGTGAAAAAACAGATAGATCACTCCGGCAACAACTAGGATTGCCGCAAGAATAAATCCCGCCAGAGAATAAAGAAGATATTTCATGCGCTCTGTCGATTTACTGGTTTAGCGATTCTGGAACAGTTTCAGAAAAAATGCGGATCCCCGTGGAATAATATTTAAAAATGTGGCCTGTTTATGACGCTCGCGAACAGGCCGTGTGATGAAGAAAATAGTTATCGGTGGCTTGAGCGACTCGCTGCATCAATGCGTACCGCCCTTTTTTGGACATCAAAAATTCGCGGTCGTGGCCATTCGACATATAGCCCATTTCTATTAACACGGAAGGAACATCAGGTGCTTTGAGTACCCGAAATCCGGCAAAACGGTGCGTTCGTCCTAGTAAATTAGTAGATTTCTTCAGTTCCGGAATGAGTTCTGCAGCAAATCTTGCAGAGCACGTCATGGTGGTACGTTGGACGAGAGATATCAAAATCTTACGTACATCATCTTCATACTCTTCTGAATTTCTAACATCGTACAGTGCGTCGACTTGATTCTCGCGCACTGCCAATGCCTCCGTTGCCGCGTCCGACGCCTTTTCAGACAAGGTATAAACAGCGGCGCCCCGTATTTTGTGGTTTTTGTGCTTGTCAGCATGAAGGGAAATGAAGAGGTCCGCCTTTCGAGTTTGTGCAAAATCTACTCTCTCGGCCAGAGACAAATATTTATCCGTGCGACGCGATAGAAGTACGTCATAACCCCGTTCTAGCAACATAGTCTCGAGTGTCTTTGCCGCTGCTAGTGTAAAATGTTTTTCGTAGGTTTTGCTGCCAACGACTGCCCCAGGGTCAGCTCCGCCATGGCCCGGGTCAATAACAATTATTCGCTGTTCACTAGACGTCTGCGTTACGCGCTTTGGACGCTCTGGGAACGGCAACAGGGCCTTGTCTGCTAACTTTCCTAAGGGCTTATCTGTGGCGGGCCGGATCGGTTTTGGCTTCACTAGAGTACGCATCCAGCCATCAGAGGAAGTGAGGGTCAATGGGTGAAAGGCTTGCTCGGTAACGGGTTTTAAGTCGACAACTAAGCGATAATTATTTGTTGTTTCTGGCGATAGAACAAATGCTTGGTTAACTGTGGTCGGTGCTATTAAATCAATCACGATGCGCGCTGTATCAGGCTGAAAATAACCGAATCGCAAAGCTCCTGCCAAGCCGCGATCAATTTTCATTTGCTTTTTGCCTAGCGCCCATTTGGCGCCCTGCAAATCGAGAACAAGGCGGTAAGGGTTTGCCAGGGTATAGATGCGAAACGGTACGTTTTCGCTTAGATCCAGAACGAAGCGCGTAATTCCCTCGGTTTCGCCCGCTCGTGCACCAGTAACTGTTGGCTCAGCATTTGCAGATGGAGAGTAACTCGCGATTAACAGGGTAAAAAAACAGATATGCAGCGCTAGAACCCGTATCACGAGACCAAACCGTCTAATGTCATATACGAGCATATTTTTAGCATTGTTATTGGGAGTAAAAGCCCATCTTACGGAAAAGTTTAGGCTCCGAAACGTCAAATAGTTTGTCGTGACCCAGCGCGCACAGTATCATGAGAGCATGAACGGATGTTTTGATAATTTACTCGACCACCATTTGGATGTGGCGTAAAGCCTGAAATTTCCCATAACGGTGTGTTGCGGTCACGCAGTATTCTGGCCGTGGGAAATTTAGGAAGCAAACGAAACATATGAAATTGATGACACTTGCGAAGCTGCAGCAGGATCAACTCCAGCAGAATTTGGCCCCGCACTCTCCGTCATGGCAGGAGACTCTTCCGCTGTGTTCGACGGACGGTCGCGCAGGGCGATCAGCTTCCATAATCCGACTGCGTCACTGTGTCTACTTTACGGACAACGCAACGCCGTCGCGGAGATTACCAACTTATGGTCAAAAGAATGTTGATCGACGCCAGCCATGCAGAAGAAACCCGCGTGGTGGTGGCGAGTGGAACACGGCTCGAAGAATTTGACTTTGAATCTGCGGCTAAAAAGCAGCTAAAGGGCAATTTTTATCTCGCAAAGATAATGAGGGTCGAACCCTCGTTACAGGCTGCATTTGTTGAATATGGTGGCAACCGCCATGGCTTCCTGCCGTTTGGCGAAATCCACCCAGATTATTACCAAATCCCCGTAGCTGACCGGGAAGCACTGTTCGCAGAACAGGCTGCGGTCGACGATGAAAATAACGAGGACACACAGGAAGAATCGGGAGAACCACAGAACGAAACACCGGAGGAAGATACCCAGAGTAGAGACGAGGAGAACGTGGATGTTGAGGATAAAGAGACGCCAAGAAACAAGTCCTCTGAATCTGTGGAGACCCTAGGAGGCGACGATATAGATGACGAAGCTCAGCGGCGCCTGCACGTCAGCCGCTCGCTTTTGTCTCGGCGCTACAAGATCCAAGAAGTTATCAAGAAGCGCCAGATTATGCTTATTCAGGTGGTGAAGGAAGAACGCGGTAATAAAGGCGCGGCATTGACCACTTACCTGTCACTCGCTGGTCGCTATTGTGTGCTAATGCCGAACGCTGTGCGCGGCGGCGGCATCTCTCGTAAAATCGTCAACGCCGAGGATCGAAAACGCTTGAAGGCGATTACTAATGAGTTAAAGGTGCCGTCGCGCATGGCAGTAATCGTTCGTACTGCTGGCCTTGCTAGGACTAGGGTCGAAATAAGACGCGATTTTGAATATCTGCTTCGTCAATGGGAAGGTATTCGCAAAGCGACCCTAGAATCGAGCGCACCGGCGCTAATCAACGAAGAAGCCAATCTAATTCGCCGATCAATCCGCGATCTCTACTCGCGAGATATCGACCAAATTCTTGTCGAAGGCGATGACGGTTACCGGACAGCCAAAAATTTTATGCGCACCCTCATTCCGAGCCACGGTGCTAAGGTGCAGCCCTATCGTGATCGTATTCCCCTGTTTACCCGCTACCAGATTGAGGGTCAGTTGGATGCCATGTATAGCCCGCAAGTCCAATTGCGCTCTGGCGGCTATCTTGTAATTAATCCAACGGAAGCGCTTGTCTCGATCGACGTGAATTCCGGCCGTGCGACGAAACAGCGTAATGTCGAAGAAACGGCAATAAAAACAAACCTTGAGGCAGCCGACGAGATTGCGCGGCAACTCCGGTTGCGCGACCTTGCAGGCCTAGTGGTTATCGATTTTATCGATATGGACGAAAATCGGAATCAGCGCAGTGTCGAACGCCGTTTTAAGGAAGCAATGCGAATTGACCGGGCGCGTATCCAGATTGGTCGAATTAGCCCATTTGGCTTACTTGAATTGTCTCGTCAGCGTCTCAGACCGAGCATTCTCGAAGCCGCGACAGAACAATGCTCATTGTGCCAAGGTGCGGGCTTGGTGAGGAGTACCACATCCTCTGCTGTCCATGTATTGCGTGCTATAGAGGAAGAAGGCTTACGAGAGCGTAGCGCTGAAATTAGCGTTCATGTCCCAGGCGGCATTGCCTTTTATATCTTAAACAATAAACGCCAAGTTTTGAGCGACATTGAATCACGTTACCGCATGAGCGTCGCGTTTGAGGAGGATCCCAGTCTAGTCCCGCCGATGTATACGATCGAAATCCTTACGACCAGCGACGGTTCTCAGGTCGATAGTGATATGGCCGTATCCGTTGTCGAAGATGCCGATAAAGTTTCAGTGGGGTCAGAGGGCGAAGATCAACCTCGCCGCCGCAAGCGGCGACGTAAACAGCGCGGTGTTAAGGAGGTCGAGGTACTGGACGATGACGCCTCTCCTTCCAATAGCGAAGATGCGAATGACGAGGAAAGCATCGGTGTCATCGCTCAACCGGAAGATGATGATGATGCGAAGCGCGGCAAGCGCCGACGACGCGGTCGGCGTGGCGGCCGTCGCCGGAGCGGGCGTAGTCATGACGCAACCGGTGACAGTAGTGAGCAGGTAGATAAAACACCAGCTGAGGGAACAGAAGACACTGAATTGGAAGGTGATATTACCGATACAAACGAATCTCCCGATATGAAGAAACCGCGCCGACGGAGCCGCCCAAGGCGGCGACGCAAGAATGCGGAAAAAAACGAAAGCGCAACTTCCAATAA
>PBDG01000052.1 GCA_002717225.1 Rhodospirillaceae bacterium
TATTATGAACAAATTTTACAGAATCAACAGGCAAAAGCTTTCCTTCTGAACCGCCTGCAATTACCAATGTTGGGACGTTAACATGTGACAATTTTTCCCTGTAGTCTTGCATAGTTTGATCAAACAATACTGCGCTCGCAATCGTCGCTGGCATTAGCATTGATTCTTCAAGCATCCACTTCATATCTTCTTCCGACGGGGGTTCTTTAAAAAGCATTGGAATAAAATTTTTGAAAACACGATCACGGTCAGTCTGCACGTCTGACATCATAGAAATAAGAGATGAAAGGTCGAAAACACCAAGCTCCCAATCAGGCCATTTAAAATCTGAGGGGCTTTGATCTACAAAAACTGTAGCTGAAACATCTGCATTTCCAAACTGTTGGAAGTAATCCCAAATCACCATGCAACCCATCGACCAACCAACTAGAACGACATTCTCTAGATTTTTCTTCTGAATAAATGCGCGCAAATCTTTAGCATAAGAACTCATCGTATGACCATCGGTAGATTGCGATGATCTACCGTGCCCACGAAGGTCTATGGATATAGCATGAAGCTCTTTTCCCAACTCTTCTACCTGCTTATAAAAATACTTGCCACTCATCCACACACCATGAACGAAGATGACAGGGCGACCGGACCCATTCTCTAAATAGTGCAAGTTAATTTTTTCATTTAAATTGATATTTGGCATAATTTATTCCTCCTCAAAAATAATTTTTAAACAATAGTAATTCTGCTTCGTAAATACGTGGAGGAAATCCTATAAATTCCCAGACCCTTCGCGTTTCTTGTCTTTCGTGTATTCCAAGTCTGCCACGTGATTCGCGTATATCAAGATTAGGGATCTTTAAGGAACCTGTCTAAGCCTCAGGTTTTGGCCAACTGCCGTCGGAGATGGCTGGCTTATCCTCAGGAGTAGCACCCAATTCACGGAGTATTGATATCAGTTCCTCTGTGGCAGCTTCCAGATCCGATTCATCAGTACCGCGAATGACTAGGGTGGTGCCAAATTTACTTTCGCGCACGAAGGGATAGCTACCGATTTCGAGACCAACATAACGCTCCTGCAATTCGCTGAGAGGGCGCGCAATGTCCCCCTCGCCCATCAACACCGAAACAGCGCGCGAGATCACCTTGACACCACCTTCTAGACTTGGAGCAACGCTCTCAAACATGGCACGCATCACAGCCGGGATGCCAGCCATGACGATGACGTTCTCGATTCGGAAACCCGGCGCACGACTGATCGGGTTATTTACGAGCTCAGCCCCTTCGGGTGTACATGCCATACGCATGCGCGCTTCGTTTAAATCACGCCCAGAGCCATCGTAATAATTTTCGAGAATGCGGCGAGCCTCTTCATTAACCATATAGCGCCGACCGAATGCCTTGGCGACGCTTTCGCAGGTAATATCGTCATGAGTTGGGCCAATACCACCGGTTGTGAATACGTAATTATACCTAGTCCTAAGTTCATTGACCGAGTTGACGATCTCATCTTCTTCATCGCTGATTACTCGAACTTCAGCAAGACGGATACCCATTGCCGTCAATTGCTTAGCAAGATAGTTGAGATTGGCGTCCTGCGTACGCCCGGAGAGGAGTTCGTTGCCGATGAGTAGAAGCGCAGCAGTGACGATCTTTGGCTGTCCAGCCATAAATTACCCCAAAATCGATAAAATTTGGGCGAGCATAGACGATTGCTTCGCCATCGCATAATTTTGCGCTATGAAATTTTCCTCGCCCCTAATTCGCTCAACCCTAGTCAAGCGCTATAAGAGGTTTCTCTCCGATCACGAGCAGGAAGACGGCACCATAGTAACCGCCCACTGCGCCAACCCCGGCGCCATGCTGGGGTTAACCAGGCCAGGATCAGAAACCTGGCTTTCCCCGGCGGACAACCCTAAGCGCAAATTGCGATATACTTGGGAGATGATTCGCGTAGAAGCAGGCGCGCATGGGCTGGTCGGCATTAACACCACACATCCAAATAGCATCGTCGCTGCATCCATCCAAGCGGGCGAGGTGGCAGAGTTGAAGGGCTATGCGAATATTCGACGCGAAGTGAAATATGGTGAGAATTCACGCATAGATATTCTCCTCGAGGCTGAGGGTGTTCCGCCCTGCTATGTAGAAATTAAGAATGTCCACCTTAGGCGCCGCGGCACTATTGCAGAATTTCCAGATTCCGTTACTAAGCGTGGCGCCAAGCATCTTGATGAGCTTGCCAAGGTTGTCGAGGCCGGTGGTCGTGCAGTTATGTTCTATCTCGTGCAACGCAGTGACTGCGATTCCTTCTCCCTGGCCGCTGATATCGATCCTGCCTATGCAGAAGCCTTTGCCGCCGCACACGTGAGCGGTATTGAGGCAATATGCTATGGTTGCGCCCTAAGCACGGACGAGATTCGCCTCGCCCACCAGATTCCCATCGATACGGACTGTTAACCAATTATCTTTTCGTTTGGTTCAATTGTAGCGGACGACACTACCATCTCGACCCCCATATGTTGACGATATTAATAAGAAGCGCCTCATTGGCATCCGCTAAAATGTTCCTGGAATGGGAAATGTTCCAAGTCCGTATTAATAGTCGCCGCACTTTCATGGCCGCATTTCGTGCTCAAAATTTGCACGAGGAACGAGATCTCTTGTAAAACTCCGACGAATCCGCTCAATTCATCCTTTAACAACCCTATGCCGTCTATTTGGTGCGGATCGAGAACTACTCTCAGCGGTCCGCTTGACCGGGACGGTGTATATGTGGCGCGAAACAAATGAACGACAACTCGACAAGATTAGCCTTAGCCCGCCCTTCCCTCAAATCGAGGACTAACGCATCAGCAAACAATGCTATGAATATGGTACAAACTTGCGTCACCCAGAATCGGCAACAGCGCACAAAAATTACAAGTGGGCTAATTTTACGAAGTCACGGCAAAAAGTCCCAATCCGTTCGCGGCAGGACCAGTCGTGCTTAGCGCCGACATCGCAGAACGAAGCATAAAGATTCATGGTCCGGAGGATTTCGAGGCCATGCGGCGAGCTGGCAACTTGGCAGCAGAAGTGCTCGACCATATCACGCCATATGTCGTGCCCGGCATCACCACCAATGAACTAGATCGCCTGTGCGACGAGATGACCGTTGCCCGCGGCGCGGTATCAGCTCCGCTCGGCTATCGCGGATACCCCAAATCAATCTGCACCTCAATCAACCATGTTGTTTGCCATGGAATTCCAGGTGAAAAACGTTTGCAGAAGGGTGATATCGTCAACATCGACGTAACCGTCATTCTGAACGGCTGGCACGGCGATTCGAGCCGTATGTTTTATGCCGGCCAACCTTCCGCGAAGGCACGCCGCCTAGTGGACATCACTTATGATGCGATGATGTTGGGAATAGCCGAGGCTAAGCCAGGCGCAACGCTTGGAAATATCGGACACGCCATTCAAAATTATGCCGAGGGCCACCGCTGCAGCGTGGTGCGAGATTTCTGCGGTCACGGCATCGGTCGAATCTTTCATGATGCCCCCAATGTGGTGCATTACGGTGAGATGGGAAAGGGACTGGAACTCAAGGAAGGCATGTTTTTTACGATCGAACCGATGATCAATCTGGGTACCTGGCAAGTAAAACTTTTGAAAGACGGCTGGACGGCCGTGACCAAAGACCGCTCGCTCTCGGCCCAGTTCGAACACAGTATCGGTATCACCTCCGGAGGCGCGGAAATATTCACTCTCTCGCCGGCGGGTTACACCAAACCTCCCTATGCATAAGACGGACCAGTTGCCTTTGAAAATAAGTTTGGCAGATGAAGATATTGACCTCCCGCCGATAGACGCACTACGAACTGCCTTTTGATCGGGTTGGATCCAGCCCCGGCATTTGAATCGAAAAAAACTCTCGACATCAGAGACGATGCATTGCTGGAGAAACTCTAGGCGTCACTGCTTTTGGCTGCCGCGTCCATCATATCCTTCAGCATCGATGGCTTGGGCACGCTTGGCTTGGGATAAGCTTTGCGACTATGTGTCAGGCCCAACCCTATAAACATTTCCGCCATTTTATATGTCAGCGGNCCAGGNTTAATNACCGGTACGGAGAGNTTCTCTGCCATATGGTCGTGCGCCTGATGCATCGTGGTGGAGCCGAGCAAAATCACCTCNGCACCATCCTCCTCAATACATTGGTTCGCACATTTGACAAGCTTGGGAAATACGTCTTCCTCCTTGCCGCCGAGTAGATTGGTCACGTCAGGCATTACGTTGATCGAACGCACGGAGGCAAGGCGATCGTTCATGCCATATTCTTGCGCGGACTTTTTATAAAGCGGAATCCAGCCATCCCATTGTGTAACAACAGAGAATTTGTTGCCCATCATCAGTGCCATCATATAGGAAGCGCGTCCCGGTCCGATAACAGGGATATCGAGCACCGAACGCATGGCGTTCATGCCAGAATCGCTCATGGTGTCGATGCAGACAGCATCATAGCCTTCGTCCTGGGCGGTCATCGCTGCTTCAAAGAGGGCGACATCGCCGAGGACATAGTCATGATAGCAGTCCAAAATGGCTGGGCCCGCCTTGACGCCGCGGAAATCGAATTCAATATCCGGGCCCAGCGCGACCGAATCGAGCTGCGCACGGCGATTACCGATGCCACTCTCATCGAAGGCAAAAGGTACGATTACCAATACTTTGGCCATCACTATCTCCCTTATAGCGTTTATTGAAGGTATTATGATTTTCCGAACGTGAAGACCTACTCGACCGAGACGGGAAAGTGCAAGCCCTGCTAGACCGTATTTCTTGACGGTAGCTAAGTGGGGTCTCAAACTGCGCCTCCCCGGTGCGGTTTTCGTGCCGTGAACATGTCACATGGCAGGAAGTTATGAAATTGATCGGCGTCGATGTCGGCGGCACATTCACCGATTTGATCATTACAGATAGCGACACGCAGCAGACCGAGATTCATAAGGTACCGACAACGCCGGAGGATCCGAGCATCGGTGCAACAGCGGGTATCGTCGAGCTATGCGAACGGAGCGGTATCACGCCCGGCCTTGTAGATCACGTGTTTCACGGCACCACCATCGCGACCAACGCGGTACTCGAGCATGACGGCGCGCTGACAGGAATGATAACCAGCGAGGGCTATCGCGATATCATCCATATCGGCCGCCATCAGCGGCCTGAGAACTACTCCATCATGCAGGACATTCCCTGGCAATCGCGGCCACTAGTACGCCGTCGTCACCGAAAAACGGTGCATGAGCGCCTCACCCCGCCGTCCGGAGAGGTGCTGGTGCCACTCGATGAAAAAGCGGTGCGCCGTGCGGCGCGTGAGTTCAAGCAGGCCGGCGTCGAAGCGATCGCCATCTGCTTCCTGTTCTCCTATCTTGAGCCCAAGCATGAACAGCGCGCCCGAGAGATCGTACTAGAGGAGTATCCAGAGGTCTTCGTTGCCACCTCGGCACGCGTAGCGCCGCAGTTTCGCGAATTTGAACGTTTCACTACGGCCTCGATGAACGCGTTTATCGGCCCTAAGGTACGTAATTATGTTCAGCGCTTTGGCGGCCGGCTAAACGAGGCCGGGCTCTCCGCTGATCTTCATATTATGGGCTCGAACGGCGGCGTCGCCACAGCGCAGACCGTGGCTGAGTTACCTGTGGTCACGCTCCTCTCAGGCCCCGCGGCGGGAGTGCTTGGCGGAGCCTGGGCCGCCGGGCTCTCTGATCGCAAGCGTTTGATCACCTTTGATGTTGGCGGCACTAGTGCTGATATCGGCATCGTCGAGGATGGCCAATACAGCGAAGCGACAGCACGCGACACCTGGATTGGTGGCTACCCGATCCTTGTCGCGATGATCGATATCGGCACCATCGGCGCAGGCGGCGGCTCGATTGCCTATGTGGATGCTGGCGGCGGCTTCAAGGTCGGGCCGCAAAGCTCTGGCGCTCGACCCGGCCCAGCCTGCTATGGCCATGGCGGCACGGAACCGACGGTAACCGATGCCAATCTCGCCCTAGGCCGGCTCGACCCGGACAATTTTCTCGGTGGTAGCATGTCACTTAACAAGGTGGCCGCAGAGAAGGTGATCGATGGACTCGCTGAGCAGCTCGGCCTAGAACGCTTCGAAGCCGCTGAGGGCGTGCTTACCATCATGAACAGCAATATGGCCAACGCGATCCGCGCCAAGACGGTGCAGAAGGGCATCGACCCCAGGACCTTCTCGCTTGTCGCCTTTGGCGGCGCCGGGCCGCTGCACGGTGCCGAAGTGGCGAACCTACTCGGCATCCCTGAGGTAGTCGTGCCCGCCCATCCAGGCATTACATCCGCCGCCGGTCTGCTTACGACCGATCTCAAATACGACCAGATCAAGACGGAGTTCCAGGTCAAAGGTGCAGTTGATCTCGCTAAGATCAACCGCGATTTTAATACTTTGAGCGCGGAGCTTCTCGAACAGTTCATTTCCGATGGACTAACGGAGAACGAGGTTGAGCAACTCCGCTTCGGCGACCTACGCTATGTCGGCCAAGGCTACGAACTTCGCGTACCGGTGCCAAGCGGCAAGGTCGACGAAACGGCACTCGAGAAGGTATGGCAGGCTTTCCACGAGTTGCACGAGCTTGAATATGGCCACTTCTTCGTAGACAGCCCTATAGAGATCGTCAATATCCGCCTCACGGGTGTTGGCACGATGCCGAAGATCGCAAATCCAAGCGCGCCGGCGAGCGAAAACCTCGATGCCGCCTTAGTGAAAAAAGCAACGTCAGTATTTCGTATTGAAGGTAAACTGCAAAGCTTCGAAACTATCTTCTATAATCGTGCTAAACTGCCGTCCGAGATCGAGATTTTTGGCCCGGCGGTAATACTACAGAAAGACACAACTACGGTGGTACCTCCCGGTTGGTCCGCGAAGCAGGACAAGGGCGCAAACCTGATACTGACGAAAGGCTGAGCAAGATGGCAAGAAATGGCAGCCAGAACCGTCCTAATGTAATGGCAATCGATCCTGTTACCGCCAATGTAATCCAGGGCGCCCTGGAGAACATCGCGGTCGAGATGGGCTATAAGCTGATGCGCATGTCCTACTCCTCGATCATCCGCGAATCCGAGGATTTTGGCGCCGCAATCATCGACACGCAAGGCCGCCAGCTCTGCGAATCAAAACAAAGCACGCCACTTCAGAGTGGGCCAATCCCTGGCTATGTAAAAGGCATGCATCAATTGTTTGAGGAGCGGGGCGACACGCTCAATCCGGGCGACGTTATCATCCACAATTCGGCCTATCACGGCGCAAGCCACGGCCCCGACGTCGCCTTCATCGTACCGGTCTTCACCAAGGGCGACACGCTGGTAGGCTACTCCGTCACCACGGCACATCACCTCGATATAGGCGCTCTTAGCCCTGGCAGCTGCGGCATCGTCGATGCCATGGACGCATATGCCGAGGGCCTGCAATTCAAAGCGCTCAAGGCCTATGACCGGGGTGTCAAAAATGAGGTTCTCTGGTGCGTTCTGCGCGACAATATTCGTGCCTCCGATCTGGTGGTCGGCGACATGGAGGCGCAGGTGGCCGCATCGTGCATCGGTGCCGAGCGGTTTCTCGAATTAATCGAGCGCTATGACCTTGCGACTGTACAGGCCGCCTCGGATGCACTCATGGATTATTCCGAGCGCCTCATGCGCCAGGCAATCGAAGAACTCCCCGACGGCAGCTATAGCGCGGTCGGCCATCTCGACGGCTTCCTCGATGATCCCCTGCGGCGCGACTACAAGATTGCAGTTACCGTGACCGTTAAGGGCAGCAATCTAACCGTCGATCTTGCCGGCACGGCAGATCAGTGCAACGACCGGCCGATTAACATGCCGCTCGAAGGCACGGTTGATTGCGCCATCTGGCTGACTCTGCGCTCAATATTGTTAGACAGCTCCGTCTATGGCCATATCCCACAAAATTCTGGCCTGGTGCGTCCGATCAAGATCATCGCACCCGAAGGCTGCCTCGCAAACCCTATCTTCCCTGCCCCCACCATAGCCCGTTTTGCACCGGGCAATATCGTCGCTGACACGGTGATGAAGGCACTTACGCAAGCGGTGCCGACGAAAGTCGGCGCCGGTGTCGGCAATCTCAAGGTGGTCGCTTTCAGCGGAATCAAGGGTGAGCAACATTGGGTGCATATGGAGATACACGAAGGCAGCTATGGCGGCCGCTATGGTAAGGACGGCATGGACGCAGTCGACACCCTCTACGCCAATACGCGGAACAACCCAATTGAAGATATCGAATCGCACACGCCGCTTCGCGTCACACGCTACGAACTGCGTGACGATTCGGCAGCGGCGGGGCGCTGGCGCGGCGGTATCGGTTCAATCCGTGAGGTAGAGTTCCTTGAGGACAGCTTCATCTCAGTCGAAGGCGATGGCCACAAATTTGCGCCATGGGGTTACGATGGGGGCGCGAATGGTAATACCGCCAATCTCGAATATCTTGACGACGCGGGCGAGCGCACTGGCCTCCCCTCGATGATGCCCAACCGGGCAGTCAGGGCAGGCGAATCGCTCGCGCTCACCGGCACCTGCGGTGGCGGCTTTGGTGATCCAATGACACGCCCCGAAGCGGAGGTTTTGGAAGACGTGCTGGACGGCTATATTTCCGTCGAACGCGCGCAAGAAGATTATGGCGTGGTCATCACGCCAGCGATGGAAGTGGATTCAACAGCAACGGCGGCGAGACGCGTCGTCGGCACCAAATAGATTGGGACAGTTAAGGAGCGAAGCCATGAGGATCAAAGTCATCAATCCTAACACGACGCTCGAAATGACCGAGGGAATTGGAGAGGCCGCGCGCTCCGTCGCGCGGGCCGGCACCGAGATTATCGATGTCAGCCCGGAATTCGGTCCGACCTCGATCGAATCCTATTACGACGAATATGTTGCTGCCTGCGGCGTGCTCGACGAAGTACGCAAGGGTAAGGATGAGGCCATCGACGCATATATAATTGCCTGTTACGGCGACCCAGGCCTCCATGCCGCGCGGGAGCTAACCGAAAAGCCGGTAGTTGGTATCGCCGAGGCATCGTTCTACACTGCAGCCATGCTGGCAGCACGGTTCTCCATCGTCTCCGTGGTGCCGCGCATCCGCACAATGCTTGAGGAATTGGTGCATGGCTACGGCATGCAGCATAAATGCGTCGCCATCCGTACCACACCGCTCTATGTGCTCGACATCGAGAAGGACCCCGCGGGCAGCTTCGAAAAGCTGCGGGACGAGGTGCGCCGCTCTGTCAAGGAAGATGACGCGGAAGCGATCTGTCTCGGTTGCGCCGGCTTCGCAAAATTCGCCCAGGACCTGGAGGACGAACTTGGCGTGCCGGTGTTGGACGGCGTGGTCTGCGCCACAAAACAGGCAGAGGTACTGGTAGAGCTCGGAAAAACCACTAGCAAGCTAAAAACCTATCGGCCACCGGAGAGGAAGCGTTTCGATGGCATGTTCGCTAATTTCTCGACAGACGGTTCGACCGATAAAAAACAGGCGGCAGCGGAATAGTATCCTCTCATGATTTCGCGTTATAGCCGGGCGGAGATGGCTACCATATGGGAGCCGGAGAACCGCTTTAATATATGGCTGGATATCGAGTTCTACGCTCTGGAGAAACAGGCGGAGCTTGGTATCGCGCCAAAGGCAGCAGTGTCCTCGCTTAGAAAGGCGGCAAAAAACCATCTGGCGCGAATCACCGACCCGAAAGCGATCGATAAAATCGAGCGCGAGACACGCCATGACGTCATCGCCTTCCTAACCAATCTCGCCAAATATGTAGGCCCCCATTCGCGCTTCATTCATCAGGGCCTGACTTCTTCCGACGTTCTCGATACCTGTCTCTCAGTACAACTCTGCCAAGCTTCAGACTTGTTGCTCAACGACCTCGACCTAGTGCTTAAGGCATTGAAGAAGCGCGCCAAGCAGCACAAAAAGACGCTTTGCGTCGGACGTAGCCATGGCATTCATGCCGAACCCACGAGCTTTGGCCTCAAGCTCGCTGGTCACTACGCCGAGTTTCAGCGTGCTCGCAAACGAATGGCGACAGCTAAGTTAGAGATTGCCACCTGCGCCATCTCTGGCCCAGTCGGCACCTTCGCTTCAGTAGACCCCAGAATTGAGGTGCATGTTGCCAAACGCCTCGGCCTTCGGCCCGAGCAGATCTCGACCCAAGTCATTCCGCGCGACCGCCATGCCGCCTATTTCGCAGCCCTTGGCATAATCGCCTCCTCGGTCGAGCGACTCGCGCTCGAGATCCGCCATCTGCAACGCACCGAGGTGCGCGAGGCGGAGGAATATTTCGCTAAGGGCCAAAAAGGCTCTTCGGCAATGCCGCATAAGCGCAACCCGGTCCTTACCGAAAACCTCACAGGCCTCGCGCGTATTGTGCGTGCCGCGGTAACGCCAGCGATGGAGAATGTAGGGCTATGGCACGAACGTGACATTTCCCACTCGTCGGTCGAGCGGGTGTTCGCGCCAGACGCCACCATCGCGCTAGATTTCGCTCTCACACGCCTTGCTGGGGTGATCCAAAACCTGCTGGTCTATCCGAAGACCATGAAGGCTAATCTCGACAGCCTCGGCGGTCTGGTCTACAGCCAGCGCGTTCTTCTTGCGCTCATTCAAGCTGGCATTTCGCGTGAAGATGCATATCGCATTGTCCAGAGCAACGCCATGCAAGTATGGCACGAAGGCGGCAGCTTTGAGGAACACCTGTGGGTAGATAAAGCCGTTAGCAAATGCATGAGTCGCGCAGAACTTTCCGCCTGTTTCGATCCAGCGCCCTACCTCACCCATGTCGATGCAGTGTTCGATCGGGTGTTCGGCCCTTCGGGAAAAACCAAAATGCCGCGCCGAAAATAGGGCGTGTGACGCAAAAGGGAGACGATACATGAGCAAAGCCACTGTTCTGATTACCGGCGCAGGTATTGGCATCGGCCATTCCGCGGCTCTCGCCTTCGCCCGTGCGAACTATCACGTCTATGTAACCGACGTGCTCGACAAGGAAGGGGTAGAGACAGTTGCTGCCATCGAGGCAGAAGGCGGCACGGCGGAGTTCCACCGTCTCGACGTCACCAACACCGCAAATTCTGATGCTGTGGTCAAGGCGGCAGAGGCATCGACAGGCCCGCTTGATGCGGTGGTCGCCAATGCCGGTATTGCCCATAAGGTGCTGCTCGATGATATGACTGACGAGAAATGGGCGCATACGCTGGATGTCGACCTCACAGGTATCTTTCGCGTGCTGCGAGCCGCAGCGCCTGCCATGCAGGAGGCGGGAAAAGGCGCCATGGTGGCACTCTCTTCGGTGATGGGCACGACCTACGGCTGGCACGATCATGTGCAATACAATGCGGCAAAATCAGGCGTCATTGGCTTGGTACGGGGCCTCGCCTGCGATCTCGGCCCAAGTGGCGTGCGCATAAACGGTGTCGCCCCCGGATTCATCAAGACCGCTCAGGCACTCTCTACAGTCCATTCGGTCGGCTTGCCGGGCCTTGAGGCGGCCGCTAAATACATCCCCCTCGGCCGCTACGGTGAACCCGAAGACATCGCCGACGTGATACTCTTCCTCTGTTCCGATGGNGCCCGCTATATGAGCGGCCAAACTATCATNGTGGACGGTGGACTGACCGTGGGTCGGTATTAAGTCTAAAATTACTGTAAAACAACCCTNNCCCATCTGGACAAATAGATCGGGAATTGNGGNAAAATCAAGAACGCTGCGAGCATTAAATGCCCAGCAAACTCCTTACTCTGAAGGAAGTATCAATAAAAATTGTCGCTGTCAGTCCCATTGGTAAATTCAGTTGCACGCCTAAACCCTCATTCGCAAGGTAAAGTGGGGTATATTATTCCTCGCCGAGGAGGGCCGCGCGGAAGCGATCCTTGAGGTAGACGCCGTCGCGCGGTGGGAGGATACGAGGGAGGTTTTCTGGTCTGACCTTAGCTATCACCGCGGTCGGGCCCGGTGCCTCCAGAAGGAGCGGCAGGGAGTCGACCCAGGCAGCTTCGTCTCGCACAAGGCTAACTCTGCCAAAGCCGCAGGATTTAGCGACGCCCGCGAGGTCTAGCGCCCCGGCAGTGTGGCTCTTTTGCATGCCGGTCTCTCCATGGCGCTCATTGTCGAGTACCAGAAGGGCAAGGTTTTCTGGGCGCTGGCTGCCGATGGTGGCCAACGAACCGAGGCCCATCGCCATGTCACCGTCGCCGGTTACTACCAATACGCGGCGCTCAGGCCGTGCCAAAGCTAGGCCAAGACCAATCATGGCTGCATTACCCATCGCCCCCCAGAGGGGAAAATCGAGTGGATTATTCTTGACCGCAGCGCAATCCCAGGCAGCAGAGCCGAGGCCAGCAATCACTAGAGAATTGCCTCGCCGGCCAAGGAGCTCAGCCACGAGATCACGGCGTAAAAGTCCGCTATCGATGAGTTCAGCCATTGCCTGCCTGCTCCCCATCGCCATCCTTTCCCTGCACCCTGGCGAAATCCTTGGCACCAATAACATGCTGGGCGATCAAGACGGCGGTAGTGCTCATAGTCCTGAAGGCGAGCGAAGCTGCACCGGCGATTGCCTCTTCGGTCGCCTCCAAGGAATCAACGCGTCGAGTGATGACCCCGCAAGTTTGAAGATGAATTTCAGCGGTCTGCCCCATGGGTAATTGCCAAGGATTAAACTCACCCCATTCGCCACGCATAGTGACTACCATCAGCAGGGGAAAGCGACAGGTGCGCGCGAGTGATAACGCGTTCATGCAATTGCCAACACCGCTCGACTGCATTAGGAGCGCCGAACGCTCACCGCCAAGCCAGGCACCAGCGGCGATGCCAACACCCTCCTGCTCCGAAGAAAGTAGCACTGGACGCATTTTTTTGTGCTCGTTGCAAAAATAGATCAGCCGATCGAGCCCGCTATCCGGAACATAGGGAACATGCCGCACGTCGGCATCCGCCAGGGCCCGGTAAGCACTCACTCCCCAACTCGAACTATTTTTATCCATAATTAATTAGCTTGATATCTATTTATTTAACAGCGAATTTTGAGAGGCATGCCGCCCAAGCTACTCACTCGCCAGCTCATCCTTGGCCTGATCTAGTAGCCTGTCCATCTGTTGGCGAACGGCAGTTTCGTCCTCGCTACAGTCCTTGGCTTGGAGGTCGCCCAGCACCTTACGCAGTACATCATCGTCTCCAGGTTCCTCAAAATCGGAAACCACCACTTGCTTTGCATAGGCGTCAGCGTCCGCGCCCACGACTCCCATTAAATCCGCCGCCCATAGCCCCAGCAGCTTGTTGCGACGCGCCATAACCTTGAACTTATATTCCTCATCATGCTTAAACTTTGCTTCCGCCGCCGTTTTCCGTTCTTCGAATCCGCTGCTCATCGCCTTCGACTCCTTGTTTTCATTATCCACTGCCCTGGAACGCTTTGCGTATTGTGCCAAAGGGGCGTCTTATGGTCTATGATTTGTCCACAATGCGCGCTTTGTTTTTAGGCGCACGGTAAAGATCCAAGGCATCTTATATGAGGTTTGAGCGCCGCTTTGCAATCCAGCTTCCGCCCTTGCAGACGGACGGCCATCCTGCAGACTTGAATTTTGGACATTTTCCCGGATCACCGCAATGTGCACACTGGTAATTTTGCACCGCCCTGACGATGATTGGCCGATCTTAATAGCAGCCAACCGCGACGAAATGCACGACCGCTCCTGGTCAGGCCCGGCGCGACATTGGCCGGATCGCCCGGAAGTGTTAGCTGGACGAGATCATTTTGCTGGCGGTAGCTGGCTCGGAGTCAACGATCACGGCGTCGTTGCCGGAATATTGAATCGGAAAGGCTCGCTCGGCCCTAGCGTCGGAAAGCGTACACGCGGTGAATTGATATTAGACGCCCTAGATTACGCCGATGCAGCTGATGCAGCCAAGGCCCTATCAGATCTTAACGGCGATTCCTACCGGCCGTTCAACCTAGTGTTAGCTGACAATAGCGGCGCGTATTGGCTGCGGCATGCAGGCAGCGCGAAAATCGATTGCCGAACCGTGCCACCAGGCCTGTCAATGTTCACTGCCCACGACCGCAATTCGCCCGAATCGCCACGCATTCGGCAGCATTTATCGCGCTTTAAAGCGGCCCCAACACCACGACCAGAAGAAGATGACTGGGATTCCTGGGAAAAACTCTTAGCAAGCAAAGGAAATTGTGTAAAAAATGCTTCGGAACAAACCGCAATATGCATATCGACACCACGCGGATTTGGCACTGTCAATGCCTCTCTAATCGCTCTGCCCGCCACCCAATCTCTTTCTCGGAGCCCCATATGGAGATTCGCCGCAGGACCTCCGGATAAATATTCGTTCGCCACTATAGAGGCTTAACCTACGCCCATTCAATCACGCAACATGCCGCGTACACACGACACGCGTCGCGACATTGTTTTGCCCGGCATCTTTGATTAAGGTTTCTCTGGAAGCATCCCCTGTGTGGGATGCAGCCCGCTAGTTCCATTTCGCGGGCTCACGTTTCTCTCCGTCGAGGAGGCCCGGAGATGTCCCGTCGCAGGCGCATATTTGAAGGCAAGGCTAAGGTGCTCTATGAAGGCACTGAGCCAGGCACGCTGGTACAATATTTCAAGGACGACGCAATGCGCGAAGCGGGTGGTGACGTTGCCACGATCACCGGTAAGGGCGTCCTGAATAACCGTATTTCCGAGCATCTCATGATGGGCCTGACTGATATAGGCGTACCCAACCATCTAGTGCGTCGACTAAATATGCGCGAACAGCTTATTCGCGAGGTCGAGATTATTCCTGTGAAAGTGCGAGTGCGCAATATCGTAGCCGGCGACCTCATCAAACGCCTCGGTATGGAGGAAGGCACCGCCCTGCCACGCTCGGTAGTCGAGTATTATCATAAAAGTGATGAGCTCGGCGACCCCATGATCTCAGAGGAGCATATCACCGCCTTCTCTTGGGCGATGCCCCAGGAAATCGACGACATGCTGTCGATAGCGCTGCGCATCAACGATTTCCTCTCCGGTCTGTTTTATGGCGTCGGCATCCGCTTGGTGGATTTTGATCTAGAATTCGGCCGATTGTGGCAGGGCGAGGATCTGCGCATAGTGCTTGCCGACGAAATCAGTCCGGACACCTGCCGCTTATGGGATATGGAGACCAACGAGCGGCTTGACCGCGACCGCGCAAGACTCAGCATGAGTGAGGCCGCCGAGGCCTTCCAAGAGGTGGCGCGCCGGCTCGGCATACTCCCTCAATCTGACGTTGTTGATATGCATGGCCGTAGCCATGCGAGTTGAATCCTGAAAGCATAGGGGTGGACCAAGACCAGAAATGAAGGCCAGAATCCATATTACCCTGAAAACCGGCGTGCTCGACCCCCAGGGCAAAGCCATTCAATCCTCACTCGGCGCACTGGGTTTTTCCGGCATCGATAACGTCCGCCAGGGCAAATATATCGAGCTTAATATCTCCGAGAGCGACCCCGCTAAGGCCGAAGCTGAGCTTTCGCGTATGTGCGAAAAGCTACTCGCAAACACTGTGATCGAAAACTACGCCATCGATTTGGAAGCATGAACGCCGACGCCGTGCATGCGGCACCGCACCTCCTTCTCTCATCTGCCGGAACGCCGATATGCCGCCCCGCGCCGCAGGACGGAATGCTAGCATGAAAGCTGCAGTAATCGTCTTTCCCGGATCTAATTGCGACCGCGACGTAAAGGTAACGCTAGAAGCGGCAACTGGCAGTACGCCCGCGATGGTATGGCATGGCGATGGCGAGCTGCCCAATTGCGACTTGATCGTGCTGCCGGGTGGCTTCTCCTATGGTGATTACTTGCGCTCGGGCGCGATGGCAGCGAATTCACCTATCATGCGCGCGGTGATCGATGCGGCACGGCGCGGTGTGCGGGTGCTCGCCATCTGCAACGGCTTTCAGGTCGCAACCGAGTCCAGTCTTCTACCCGGCGTGCTGATGCCCAATGCGTCGCTAAGATTCGTCTGTAAGGACGTCTTGCTAAGGGTCGAGACAGCAGCGAGCGAATTTACTCGTAATTACGCCGAAGGGGATGTGGTGCGCATGCCAATCGCCCACCGAGACGGAAATTATTTCGCCCAGAAAGATGAATTGGACGCGCTTGAATCGGACGGCCTCGTCGCTTTTCGCTATTGTGACAGCAAGGGCGCGCTGTCGGACGACGTCAATCCCAACGGCTCGGCACGTAACATCGCTGGCATCTTCAACAAAAATCGTACCATTCTAGGAATGATGCCCCATCCCGAGCGCCTTGCCGACGCTCGCCTCGGCGGCACCGACGGCAAGGCGATGTTCGATGGCCTCTTAGCGTCTATCGCATGACTGAAGGTCCTCCTGCGCCAGACAAGGAAATCATCGCCGCACACGGCCTGAGCGAAGAAGAATATGCTCTGATTGAGAAGCGCCTGGGTCGGCCTCCCAATATTACCGAGCTTGGTATTTTTTCAGTGATGTGGAGCGAGCATTGCTCCTACAAATCTTCGCGTATCTGGCTCAAGAAACTGCCTACTGAAGCGACCTGGGTAATCTGCGGCCCGGGCGAAAACGCCGGGGTGATTGATATCGGTGATGGCCAAGCGGCGGTTTTCAAGATGGAGAGCCACAACCACCCCTCCTTCATTGAACCCTACCAAGGCGCCGCGACCGGTGTTGGAGGCATTTTGCGTGACGTTTTCACCATGGGCGCGCGGCCCGTCGCCAGTATGAACGCGCTCCGCTTCGGCGCACCGGAACATCCCAAGACGCGTCATCTTGTCTCCGGCGTGATCTCAGGAATCGGTGGCTATGGAAATTGCATCGGCATCCCAACCATTGGCGGCGAGTGCAACTTCCACTCTGCCTATGACGGTAACATTTTGGTCAACGCAATGACGGTGGGCATCGCCGACAAGGAACGTATCTTTTATTCTGCCGCCGCGGGCATCGGCCATCCGGTAGTGTACGTAGGCTCCAAGACGGGGCGCGACGGCATCCATGGTGCGACCATGGCCTCAGCCGAATTTGACGCGGATTCCGAGGAGAAACGCCCGACCGTTCAGGTTGGCGATCCTTTCACCGAGAAGCTGGTGATGGAGGCCTGCCTCGAGTTGATGGCAACGGATGCGATCCTCGGCATACAGGATATGGGTGCGGCGGGGCTGACATGCTCGTCGGTCGAAATGGTGAGCAAAGGCGGTACTGGGCTCGAGCTTGATCTCGACCGCGTGCCAACCCGCGAGGAAGGCATGACCCCCTACGAAATCATGCTGTCGGAGAGTCAGGAACGCATGCTGATGGTACTTAAGCCTGGCTCGGAGGATATAGCGCGCGAGATCTTTATGAAATGGGACCTTGATTTCGCTATCGTCGGCAATATCACCGATACGGGGCGTATGGTGCTAAAGAGCGGCGAACGGATTGTCGGCGATCTGCCGGTTTCACCTTTGGTCGACGACGCACCAGTCTACGACCGCCCTTATGAGCGCAGCGAACGGCCAACATCGATCGCGTCAGAGCAGCTCATCGCTGATATCGCACCCTTGGAGGCGCTCGACATCTTGCTCGCATCCCCTGATCTCTGCGCTAAGCGCTGGATCTGGGAGCAATACGACCACATGGTCATGGCCGACACGATACTCAGACCTGGTGGCGATGCCGGGGTGGTACGGGTGCATGGCAGCAATAAGGGCCTTGCCATCACCACCGACTGCACACCGCGTTACTGCTTCGCTCATCCAAAGAGCGGAGGCGCCCAAGCGGTGGCCGAGACCTGGCGTAATCTCACCGCTGTTGGTGCCCGGCCGCTAGCAATCACCGACTGCCTCAATTTCGGTAACCCCGAGCGACCCGAGGTGATGGGCCAGTTCGTCGGCTGCATAGAGGGCATGGCAGAGGCCTGCAAGGTTCTCGATTTCCCAGTCATTTCAGGAAATGTTTCCTTTTACAATGAGACCAAAGGCGTCAGCATTCTACCCACCCCAGCGATCGGCGGCGTTGGGCTGATCAATGATATAGACCGTATGACATGCATCGCCTTCGCAGCACCCGGGGAACGAATTCTTTTAATCGGTGAGACAGCTGGTCATCTTTCTACTTCGATTTATGCCCGCGAGCTAAAGGGCCGCGAGGATGGCCCGCCACCCCAAATTGACCTTGCCACGGAGTGGCGAAATGGCCACTTCGTACGCGGGCTGATTCAGGAAGGGCGCGTCACCGCTTGCCACGATGTCTCGGACGGCGGCCTGCTGGTAGCTGTGGCAGAAATGGTTCTCGCGGCACTTGACGAAGGACGCGCTATCGGCGCGCGCATCGATCTGCCAGATGACGGCCCGCCGCCTACCGCTTGGTGTTTTGGCGAAGATCAGGCGCGCTATATCGTCACTGCTCCAGAGGAAGCGATTCAGACTATTTTCGACGATGCCGCGCAGAAGAAAATAATCATTAATGCCATAGGATTTAGCGGTGGGAGTACGTTGACACTGGGGCCCACCGATGCCATATCCCTGGATGAACTCAAGCACGCCCATGAAGATTGGCTACCGGAGTATATGGCAGCGACCAATGGGCGCGAAGGCTCTGGAGATTGAAATATGGCGATGGATTCTGCCGAGATTGTAAAAATGATCCAGGAGGGCATTCCCGATGCAGAAGTCCGTATCGACGACCTCAGAGGTGATGGCGATCATTATGCGGCGTTTGTCTCTTCCATGAGCTTCAAGGGAAAATCCCGTATCCAACAGCATCAGATGGTCTATAAGGCGCTAATGGGCCGCATGGGCGAACAGCTCCATGCACTGGCGCTGAAAACAGAAGTTCCCGCCGAGGACTAGTCTCGGCCAGCATCAAATTTCGAAGGAACGGATCGATGACCGACAATCCCGTAACCCAACGCATCCAACAGACAATCGACGATAGTGACGTGGTATTGTTCATGAAGGGTACGCCGGTGTTTCCGCAATGCGGCTTCTCTGCAACCGTGGTGCAAGTGCTCTCGCTGATGGGCGTCAAGTTTAAGAGTTTCGACGTGCTCGAGGACCCGGAAGTACGCGATGCCATAAAGAACTTTAGCGATTGGCCGACAATTCCCCAGCTTTACGTTAAGGGCGAATTCGTCGGTGGCTGCGATATTGTGCGCGAGATGTATGAATCCGGCGAGCTGACCGAATTCCTCACCTCTCAGGGCATCGAGCAACAACCACGCGCCTGACACCGTCCATCATGGCGGCTGATCCCACGGTAAATGCATGGGCGATCAGGGGATATCACGCACATATTTATTTCTGCCGCGAGACACGACGCGACGCAGCGGAATTGCGTGCCGCGCTGAGTGAGCGCTTTAATGCTACTATGGGTCGCTGGCGCGACAAGCCGGTAGGCCCCCATCCGCAATCCATGTATCAGGTCGCCTTCGCAACTGAGCAGTTCGCCGAAATCGTGCCTTGGCTAATGCTTAACCGCCGAGGCCTCGACATCCTGATCCACCCCAACACCGGCCGAGACGTAGCTGATCATTCGGATTTCCCGCTATGGCTCGGCGAAAAACTGAAATTAAATCTCGATAAGCTACGTTAAAGTGCGCCAGAGCGACCACATCGTTAACCGAGACGTTAATGAACAGGGCCTCTCAGCTGTACTTAATGCCTCAGCACAAGGGTGTCCTAATCCTAGCCAGCGCTAGCATTCAGGGTGCCCTCCACGATTGCAACGGCGATAACCGCGAAGTAGTCGATGGCATTGAGCTTTCAGGAAATAAAGCGCCAAGGGCAAAGCCTTACCTTCTCCTATATGTTCACTCAACGTGCGAAACTGGAATTGCAAAGAGTTGTATGTATAGCCTTAAATCTATGTTGGCCTGTCCGGAGTATGATTGGGCCAAACGTGATGATCGCCCAGGAAAATATCGACCAACAACTTCTGAAAGTGAAATTCATGGCCCGGTAAGACCGCCGCGAATTTGGTATTAGCGTAAGAAATATCTGCCATTGATTGCATGCGCCCTGCCTTGCAAGCAGCAAAATTGGAAAAATTATGCTCCCAATGCAACTCGACATGGCAGCCAGCATGGCCATGATCTTCCTCATGATCACCTTCGCCATGACCTTCAAGTGGCCACAGTGACAGCGCAACGATTGCTGCGATGGTGATAAGGGCGGCAAGATGATCGAGCTTGAACATGGCTACTCCTCCCGCGAGACGGAAACCGAAGGCAAATGTTAACGAATTTTAGTTGCCACACAATTATCAAACTCAAATGGAAGGACCGTCCGAAGACGGTCCCGAATCTCTATAGAATGAAGAGTGCTTCGTTAGCGTGAGTAGTACTCGACCACCAGATTGGGTTCCATTTCCGTCGGATAGGGAACATCGGCCAGTTTCGGCGTACGTACGAACTTGCCTTCCATACGGTCGTGATTGACATCCATATATTCCGGCACTTCACGCTCTGGTGAATCGACTGCAGCCAACACCAGCGGCAGTTCTCGCGATTTCTCCTTCACCGTTACCTCGTCGCCTTCCTTTACCGGATAGCTTGGGATAGTGACGCGTGTGCCGTTCACTCGGACATGGCCATGGCTTACGAACTGGCGCGCGGCGAAGACAGTAGGTACGAATTTCATACGGTAGACCACAGCGTCAAGGCGACGTTCAAGAAGGCCAACCAGATTCTCACCGGTATCACCCTTCACATTCACTGCCTTCTCATAATAACGCTGAAACTGCTTCTCAGTGATGTTGCCATAATAGCCGCGCAACTTTTGCTTGGCTTGCAGCTGGGTGCCGAAATCAGACGGCTTGCGACGGCGCTGGCCATGCTGCCCAGGGCCATAATCTCGCTTGTTCGTAGGGCTCTTAGCACGGCCCCAGAGGTTTACCCCAAGACGGCGGCAGATCTTGTATTTCGATTCGAGTCGCTTGCTCATGTGACCTGCGATATTTGCACAAAAAATATGCGCCGGCCGAAAGGCCAGCGAAGTGGCGGTACTATATACAGGCGGCTTCCGATGTCAAACGGAGAGGCGGAATCAGTTGGCAATATTTCTAACCTCATGGTTTGCCGCTCGGCGGCGTGTTCGCAAGGGTTTTGACGATGCCATAAAGGCTCTGCACATCCTGCTGTGATAAATTCAGGCGCATGAAGAGATTGCGCATATTACGGGTCATCTTAGGTCTCATAGCGGGCGTCGGATAGAAGCCCCTGGAGGCCAACTCACCCTCTATCATATTGAAAAAACTTAATATCTCTTCTTTCCGCGCAGCTGAACTCCGACCCGTGGGCAAACGCTCCGGCACCGTTTCGCAGGATGCCGAATACCATTCATAACTGGCAATGAGGACAGCCTGGGCCAGGTTGAGCGAAGCAAAGGCAGGATTAAGTGGCACCTCGATGATAGCGTCAGCGAACACCACATCGTCGTTGTCAAGACCGCTCCGTTCTGGGCCGAACAGGATACCCGCCTTGGTAGCAGTATTTTGCCGCATATTCGCCGCCGCCTTGCGTGCGGTGAGAACTGGTTTGACCATCTCGCGCCCACGCGCGGTAGTGGCATAGACCATATTTAGCTCCGCTACCGCCTCAGCAACTGTGTCGAACAAGCGTACCCGCCCAATTACCGCATCGGCACCAGAGGCTGCTTTCAGTGCTTTGACGTTGGGCCAGCCATCACGAGGGGCAACGATGCGAAGGTCCATCAGACCGCAATTCAGCATAGCGCGCGCTGCTGTACCAATATTCTCTCCAAGCTGCGGACGAACAAGGATGATCGCTGGCCCGCCCGTAGAGGCGAACTCCGCCGCCTGGGCCTTTGCATGGCGGCGATCCGTGCCTGCCACGGCGCTAATCCAGCTCGCCAGGAAGTTTGATAGCCGAGAAATCAGACCGCACACCAGTCCCCAAGATCGAACAGCAGATATAAATTTGTCCGTCCACCATTTTCCGCTCTATACCGTGCGCCGCCAATCCGTTGTGCCATCCGGTCGGTCCTCAAGGATGATACCATTTTCTGCCAGAGACTCGCGAATATTGTCCGCCAAGGCAAAATCTTTGGCTTGGCGGGCTTCCAAGCGGCGCTCGATTTTCGCCTCAATATGACTGACATCCTCCGCTGTCTCGCCACCCTTGAACCAAGCTTCAGGATCCTGCTGTAGAATGCCGAGGATACCGGCAGAGGCCAGGAGTCGGACACGTTTCTGCTCCCGCCCCCTCGCGTCAGCGCTCATCAATTCATCGGCTTGGCGTTCCAGCTCCGCCAGAGCGAGAGGCGTGTTGAGATCGTCCTGCAACGCACCAACGAAGCCGTCATCAAGGCCTACCGCGTTGCCATCGGGTACTCGTGCTCCGGACTTCTGCAGTAAGCGGTATAGACGGTCAAGCCTCGTCTGTGCCTGCTTTAAGCCGCTCTCGGTCCAATTAAGCGGATGACGGTAATGTGTGCTTAGCATCATCAGGCGTAGCACTTCACCCGGCGCACGTCCCAATGCCTGTCTGATAGTGATGAAATTACCCAGCGACTTCGACATTTTCTCACCATTCACCGAGAGAAAGCCGTTATGCATCCAATAGCGCGCAAAGGGGTGGCCGGGGCAGGAACATTCACTCTGCGCAACTTCGTTCTCGTGGTGTGGGAAAATCAAATCTGATCCACCACCATGAATATCTATGGTGGTGCCTAGGTGCTTGCGACTCATCGCTGAGCATTCGATATGCCAGCCGGGCCGACCGCGCCCCCAAGGACTGTTCCAGCCGGGAAGCGAGAGATCACTCGGCTTCCATAGAACAAAATCTGCCGGGTCACGCTTATAGGGCGCAACCTCGATCCTGGCACCCGAGATCATTTCATCGCGATCGCGGTGCGACAATTTGCCGTATTCAGGAAAAGATGGAACGTGAAAGAGAACATGACCGTCCGCCGCATAGGCGTGTTCTGAAGTGATCAATGCTTCGATCATCTCGATCATCTCGGCTATGTGTTCGGTTGCACGCGGCTCGACATCTGGCGGCAACGCGTTCAGTTCAGCGATATCCGCGTGGAAGGCTTCCGTGGTAAGGGCCGTGATCGAGGCGATCGGCTCGCCAGAAATTTTCGCCGCCGCATTGATCTTGTCGTCAACGTCGGTGATGTTCCGCACATAGGTGACAGCACCCTCGCCATAGATTCTGCGCAGTAGGCGGTAAAGAACGTCGAAGACAACAATGGGGCGAGCATTACCGATGTGCGCCAAATCATAGACCGTCGGCCCACAAACATACATACCGATTTTCGTCCTATCGAACGGTTCGAACAGCTCCTTACGCCGCGTAAGGGTATTGTAGAGAGAAAGCGCCACCAAGATTTTCCGCCCTTTATTATTGTCGTACCGTCTCGTTACGTCCTATCGCTAACGGGTAACAGATTCAGCTTTTACGGTCCATGCTCAGGGGGCGCTACGAAAGCGGTTAGTGATGGGATAGCGCCGGTCCCTACCAAGCGCGCGGCTCGTCAGCTTGACGCCAGGTGGCGCCTGGCGACGTTTGTATTCGGCAATGTCCAGCATATACCAGACGCGAGTAACAACCGCTTCATCATGGCCACGAGCGACAATCTCGGCAGTTGCCAGCTCCTTTTCGATGAGACATTCCAGTATATCGTCAAGCACATCATAGGGCGGCAAAGAATCTTGGTCAGTTTGATCTGGCCGCAACTCGGCAGAAGGAGGCTTAGTAATAATATTTTCCGGAATGACTTGGCCTTCCGGCCCTCTAAACTCGGACGACCAATGCTGATTACGCCAACGCGAGAGCTCAAAGACAACGCTCTTATAAACGTCCTTGAGGACCGAGTAGCCACCGCACATATCTCCATATAGGGTGGCATAGCCGACCGACATTTCTGATTTGTTGCCAGTTGTGAGTAACATATGGCCAAGCTTATTGCTCAGAGCCATCATGATTATACCACGCGCTCGCGCCTGAATATTTTCCTCCGTTGAGTCGGTTTCAAGCCCAGCAAAAGCCTTGGCCATTATGCCATCAAAGGCCTCAACCACAGGCTCAATAGAAATCGTGTTGAAAACTAGACCGAGAAATCTACAGCATTCGGCAGCGTCTACCAGAGACGCCTCAGAGGTATAGCGCGAAGGCATCCGCACGCAATGCACTCTCTCAGGCCCCAACGCGTCGGCGGCAACGGCAGCAGAAAGTGCCGAATCGATCCCTCCCGATATACCGATAGCAACGCCAGGAAAGCCGTTCTTGCCGACGTAGTCGCGCAAGCCCCGCACCATCGCGTGATAAACCGCCTCGAGGCCTTCCAATTGTAGCGCAGGAGGCATCATGTCGCACAGCCAAACGCCGCCTGCATCTTCCGACCAACGAGTGATCAGCATATCTTCGGCGAACATGGCGGCACGGGCACGGAGCGAGCGGTCAGCGCCGAGTACAAAGGACGCGCCATCGAAGATCAATTCGTCCTGTCCACCGACTTGATTAAGGTAGATAAGC